>NZ_JBDJLA010000004.1:0-251119 GCF_039673135.1 Stenotrophomonas sp. TWI1151 | reverse complement strand
TCTAATCTGTTTTTGTAGGTGGCTTTTGGTGTCGCGGGGTTGGTTTGTGGGGTGGGGGGGGGGGTTTTGGGGGTGCCCCCCCACCACCCGCATTGAAACATCGCCGATCACGGGGGGAGCCGTTATATTGGCCGCCATGAAGAACCGGGCTCCGGGCGCAGTGCGTCCGCTCAAGTATGTGTCGACGCTGCTGCTGGCCCTGGCCAGCAGTTCCGCCATGGCCCTGGGCCTGGGCGATATCCGGGTGCTGTCCAAACCGGGCCAACCCCTGCTGGCCGAAATCCCGGTCATTTCCGCCGATCCGTCCGAGCTGGAAAACCTCCGCGTTGCACTGGCCTCGCCGGCGACCTTCGCCCGGGTCGGGCTGGAACCGCCGTCCGGACTGGTCAGCGAACTGCAGTTTGAGTTGACCCGCAATGCGCAGGGCCGCGCTGTGGTGCGCGTCAGCAGTCATGCGCCCGTGGCGACGCCCTCGTTGAATTTCCTGATCGAAGCCGATTGGGGGCAGGGCCGTCTGGTCCGCGAATACTCCGCCCTGGTGGATGCGCCCAACAGCGCCGCCGCCGTGGCCGAGCCGGAGATCGTGGCTCCGGCAGGCGCGATGTCCAATGCCATCATCCGCGAGCCCGAACCGCAGGCGGCGCCGGTCGCCGCCACGCCGCCGCGCCGTACGGAACCGGCGACCACGCCGCGCCCGGCCGCGCCACGCGCAGCATCGACCGCACCCGTCGCCGCCGATGGCAGCGTCACCGTGCAGCGTGGCCAGACCCTCTCGCAGATCGCCGGTTCGCTGGCTCGCGAGCAGGGCGTCAACCGCGACCAGGCGATGATCGCGCTGCTGCGGGCCAATCCCGAGGCCTTCATCCGTGGCAACGTGAACCTGCTCAAGCAGGGCGCGGTACTGCGTACGCCGGGCGCCGAGGGCCTGGCCGGGATCGATGCCCGGCAGGCCGCGGCGATCGTGCGCGAGCACACCGCGCAGTGGCGGCAGTCGCGCGCGGCGATCCCGCAGCCGGCCGACAGCGGGGTGGCCGCCGTGCCGTCTCCTGCACCGGCCGCACCGACCGCTGCTGGCCAGGGCGCACGCCTGGAAATCGCGCCGGCCGTCGCCGCCGCCGGCACCACCGCAGGCACAACCACCGGCACCGCTGCCGGCACCGAGGGCGACATGCTGGCTAACGAACAACTGCGACAGGCCAAGGAAGACGTCGCCACGCGCGATGCCGAGATCCAGGAACTGCGCGAACGCGTGGCCGAGCTGGAGAAGCTCAAGGCCCAGCAGCAGTCCCTGATCACGTTGAAGGACAACGAACTGGCCGCTGCGCAACAGGGCCTGGAGCAGGCACCCGGCCCGCGTGACAGCGCCGGCGGTGGCTGGTACTGGCTGGGCCTGGTCGTGCTGCTGCTGGTAGTCGGGGGATGGGCGCTGGTACGCCGCCGCAAGCCGTCGCCGCTGCCGCCGCTGTCGCGCGATGGGCTCGATGGCACGGCATTGGCTGCTGCCGTCCCCGCGGCCGACGATGTGGACGAACTGGCAGCGCAGCAGGAGGACGTGCAGCGCGTGCCCGACGAAGAGGCCGTTGCAGAGGCCGACGTCTACGCGGGGCTGCGCCGCGAGCCGGTCTTCCCGCTCGCGCCTTCCGCGCACGACGCCGATCCGCGTGATCCCCTCGATGATCCTCGCTGGAGCGACACCGCGACCGACGAGGCACCCGTGTTGCCGGAGGTCGAGGCGACGGCGGCGTCTGCGTACAGTATCGAGGCCGATGCGCAGCACGTGAACGTGGATGAGGCGCTGTTCCGCGCGCCGGCCCCGCTGATCGAGCCGCCGGCCCATGCGCTGGAAGCCGCCGCGCAGCCTTCGTTCCGGGGCGTGTTCGAATTCCCCGATGAAACGGCGACGGCCGAACGTCCGGCAGACGAAGACGATCACACCCTCGGTGCCGACGTTGCGCCGGTGATGGCCACCCATGACGACACCACCGAGGGTGCAGACCCGGTCGCCGACAACGCGCCGGTCGCGCCGATCGGCAGCCCCGGTCGTGATCGACTGGAACTGGCCATCGCCTACCTGGACCTCGGCGATGCCGAGACCGCGCGGACGCTGCTGCACGAAGTGGCCGTCGGCGCCGACCCGCACAGCCAGGCCGAGGCGCGCGAACTGCTGGCGCGACTGGGATGAGCGACGCCCGCCCGCTGGCCGCCCGTGAACGCTGCCTGGACTATGTCGAGTTCGCCTCGCGCGATCCCGCAGCCAGTCGCCACTTCTTCGAGCAGGTGTTCGGCTGGTCGTTCGTGGATTACGGCCCGGACTACACCGCCTTCGACGATGGCCGTTTCCAGGGCGGCTTCTTCCGCGCTGAGCCGCAGACGGCGGCGGGTGCGGGCGCGCCATTGCTGGTGATCTACGCCGATGATCTGCAGCCCATGCTCGAGGCCGTGCTGGCCCAGGGCGGGCAGATCATCAAGCCGGTGTTCGCCTTCCCCGGCGGCAGCCGGTTCCAGTTCCTGGAGCCCGGCGGCAACGAGCTGGCCGTGTGGTCCGAGCGCGACGCCGTCTGATGCAATACCGGCGCCTGCGCCGGCCCCCCAAAACATAGAGGTTCACCATGCGCTACGCACTGGGCGTGGAATACGACGGCAGCGAATTCAAGGGCTGGCAGCAGTTGGGCGAGAGTGGCTGCCCGAGCGTGCAGGCCAGCCTGCAGGACGCGCTGTCCTCGGTGGCCAATGCGCCGATCCAGGTGGTGTGTGCCGGGCGCACCGATGCCGGCGTGCACGGCGAATGCCAGGTCGTGCATTTCGATACGGAGGTCGTGCGCGATCCGCGCAGCTGGATGCTGGGCACCACCACCCGCCTGCCGCGCTCCATCGCTGTGCGCTGGTGCGTACCGGTGGCCGACGAGTTCCACGCACGTTTCGCCGCGCGCGCGCGCCGCTACCGCTATCGTCTGCTCAACCGCCAGGTCCGCCCGGCGCTGTACCGGCAGACCCTGAGCTGGGAGCGCCGGCCGCTGGATGCCGAACGGATGCATGCGGCCGGGCAGGACCTGCTGGGCGAGAACGACTTCAGCGCCTTCCGCAGCGTGCAGTGCGAGGCCCTGCATGCGCGCCGGCACATGCAATCGCTCTCGGTGACCCGTCAGGGCGAGGTGGTGGAGGTCGCCGTTCAGGCCAATGCATTCCTTCATCACATGGTGCGCAATATCGTCGGTTCATTGATCCTGGTCGGTTGTGGTGAGCAGCCGGTCGCGTGGATGGGGCAACTGCTGGCCGGGCGCGACCGCACCGTGGCCGGCCCGACCGCTCCGCCGCAGGGATTGGTCTTCGTTGGTCCCCTGTACCCCGACAACTGGCAG
Organism: Stenotrophomonas sp. TWI1151; assembly: GCF_039673135.1. Taxonomy (NCBI): domain Bacteria; kingdom Pseudomonadati; phylum Pseudomonadota; class Gammaproteobacteria; order Lysobacterales; family Lysobacteraceae; genus Stenotrophomonas; species Stenotrophomonas sp. TWI1151. The sequence goes on along the minus strand of NZ_JBDJLA010000004.1, from coordinate 247,760 downwards.
CTGCCTGCCGAGGTCACCTTATGAGCCGCTCCTTCTACCGCACCCGTATCAAGTTCTGCGGCATGACCCGTGCCGGCGATGTACGCCTGGCCGGCGAGCTCGGCGTGGACGCCGTCGGTTTCATCTTCGCCCGCGAGAGCAAGCGCCGGGTCGCCCCGGCCGAGGCGCGCGCGATGCGCCAGGCGATCGCACCGATGGTGGACGTGGTGGCCCTGTTCCGCGACAACACCAAGGAAGAGGTGCGCGAAGTGCTGCGCACCGTGCGGCCGACCCTGCTGCAGTTCCACGGTGACGAAGACGAATCGTTCTGCCGCAGCTTCAACATGCCGTACCTGAAGGCCGTGGCGATGGGGGGCAAGGACGAGGTCAACGCCCGCCAGCTGCAACTGCGTTATCCCAGCGCGGCCGGCTTCCTGTTCGACAGCCATGCCCCCGGTGGCGGCGGTGGCACCGGCGTCGCCTTCGACTGGACGCGCCTGCCCACCGGCCTGCACCGGCCGTTCCTGCTGGCCGGCGGGATCACCCCGGACAACGTGTTCGACGCGATCGTGGCCACGCTGCCGTGGGGTGTGGATGTGTCCAGTGGCATCGAATCCGAACCGGGCATCAAGGACGGCTACAAGATGCGCAAGTTCGTCGAAGAAGTGCGTCGCGCCGATTGCCACGAGGCGGATTGATCCGCCCGCCCCACGTGTAGGCCACGACCGTTGGTCGTGGCGGCGTCATCCCGCCAGCTGCTCCTGCAGCCACCCGGCCAGCGCATCCACCCGTGGGTCCGCCGCGCCCTCCGGCGTGGCCAGTACCCAGAACCCCCCGGTCGCGCCGAATCCCCAGGGTGCCAGCAGCCGGCCGGCGGCCAGCTCATCGGCCACGAGCGGCTCCGGCGCGATCGCCACGCCCAGTCCGGCAACCGCCGCCTCCAGCAGGTAATACAGATGCTCGAAGCCGCTGCCCAGCTGCAGCTGTGCCGGCGCCAGCCCATGCGACAGGGCCCAGGCCGGCCACGCCTGCGGGCGTGAGGTCGTATGCAACAGCGATTCGCCCAACAAGGAGGAGGGCGGCTGATGCGCCAACCGCGCCGCGGCCGGGTGCTGCGGGCTGACCACCACGCCCACCCGCTCCGGCGCCAGTTCCCGCACCCGCCAGCCGCGCGGCCACGGCGGCTGGGCGAGCAGCAGGACCGCATCCAGGCCCTGCTGTTCGGCGGTGAAGCTCCCGTCCTGCGCGGACCAATGCAGCGGCAGCTGGGGCAGGGCGCTCTGCAGCGCCTGCAGGCGGGGAATCATCCAGCGCGCCAGGATGCTGCCGCTGCAGCCGAGCACCAACGCTTCGGGCCGCTGTTGGCGCTTGAGCGCCACCACCGCCTCGCGGATCTGGTCGAAGGCGCCTTCGCAGGCGGCCTGCAGATCCTCGCCGGCGCGGGTCAGGCGCAGCCCACGCCCTTCGCGCTGGAACAGCACGACACCCAGGTGCTCCTCCAGCAGGCGCAGTTGGCGGCTGATCGCGCCATGGGTGACATGCAGTGCCTCCGCCGCACGGCCAACCCCGCCCAGCCGGGCGGCCGCTTCAAAGCTGCGCAGGGCATTGAGCGGGGGCAACGGTCCGTCGGTCATGTGAGTTTTCCTGACAGGTTGTGGCAGATATTATCGATATTCCTGTCATGACAGGTGCGTTAAATTGGCAGCCTGTCTCCACCGGCTGTCGCGCTATGTCTGCTTCCCCCATCTCCCCCATCGTCGATTTCCACGCCTACCCCGATGCCAACGGCCATTTCGGCCGCTACGGCGGGAGTTTCGTCGCCGAGACCCTGATCGGGCCGTTGCAGGAGCTGGCGGCCGCCTATGACCAAGCGCGTCGCGATCCGGCCTTCATCGCCGCCTACGACAAGGATCTGACCCACTATGTGGGCCGTCCCAGCCCGATCTATCACGCCGAGCGCCTCAGCCAGCAGGTCGGCGGCGCGCAGATCCTGCTCAAGCGCGAGGACCTGAACCACACCGGCGCGCACAAGATCAACAACACCATCGGCCAGGCGCTGCTCGCCGCGCGGATGGGCAAGACGCGCATCATCGCCGAGACCGGCGCCGGCCAGCACGGCGTGGCCAGTGCCACCGTGGCCGCCCGGCTGGGCCTGGAATGCGTGGTCTACATGGGCGCCACCGACATCGAACGGCAGAAGATCAACGTCTACCGCATGAAGCTGCTCGGGGCGACCGTCGTACCGGTGACCTCCGGCTCGGCCACGCTCAAGGACGCGCTCAACGAAGCGATGCGCGACTGGGTCACCAACGCGCGCGACACCTTCTACATCATCGGCACCGTGGCCGGCCCGGACCCGTACCCGCGCATGGTGCGTGACTTCAATGCCATCGTCGGCCGCGAAGCGCGCGCGCAGATGCTGACCGACTACGGCCGCCTGCCCGATGCGATCACCGCCTGCGTTGGCGGTGGCAGCAATGCGATCGGTCTGTTCCATGCCTTCCTCAATGATCGCGACGTGCGCATCGTCGGTGCCGAAGCCGCCGGCGACGGCATCGAGACCGGTCGCCATGCTGCCTCCATCGCGGCCGGCCGCCCGGGCGTGCTGCACGGCAACCGCACCTATGTGATCTGCGACGACGACGGCCAGATCACCGAGACCCATTCGGTCTCGGCCGGCCTGGATTATCCGGGCGTCGGCCCGGAGCACGCGTTCCTGGCCGATGCCGGCCGCGCCGAGTATGTCGGTATCACCGATGACGAAGCGCTGGCTGCATTCCACCAGTTGGCCCACAGCGAAGGCATCCTGGCCGCGCTGGAATCCAGTCATGCAGTGGCCCAGGCGATCAAGATCGCGCGCGAGCTGCCGCGCGACAAGCTGGTGCTGTGCAACCTGTCCGGCCGTGGCGACAAGGACGTACATACCATTGCTGCCCGCGAGGGTCTCGTTCTGTGAATCCGCTGCTGCGCCAGGGAAGTGCGCTGCTGATGGTGGTCGGCCTGACCGGCTGCGCGCCGCCGGATCCGCCGGTGTTGCCGGCCCCTGCCGCGCCTGTGGGCGCGGTGGCGCCGGCGCGGCAGCTGGCGAGCAATGATGATGACATTGCCAACCGCCCCATCGAGGACGCGCCGGAAGCGCCCAGGGCTGTCGATGCGCCTGTTGTGGATGACGCTGCGCCGTCGGTGGTCTCGGTCGCGCTGGATCATGCCGGCGATGTGCTCATCGGGCAGCGCTTCACCGAGCTCGCCGCCGATGGCCCGTGGCATTCGGCCGGCCTGAGCGAAGGCGAGCCCAACGGCGCCTGCGAGTACTACGAACGTGGCAGCCTGCCCGAAGGCGTCTCGATGATGGTCGAGGATGACCACGTGCAGCGCTTCGAGCTGGCCCCGATCGAGGAGTCCTACGAGGCCATTACCCAGCCGGGGCCGTTCGGGCTGCGGCTGGGCATGACGTTGGATGACGCGCTCAAGCGCCTGCCGCCCGGCACTACCCGCGCACCGCATGCCTATGACCCGGAAACGGGCGAGTACCTGACCTGGCAGGACCCCGGTTCGGATCTGGCGATCCGGCTGGAGATCTTCGACGGGGTGATATCGAAGCTGTACTGGGGCGCCAGTGGCGCCGTTGAACTGATTGAAGGATGTGCCTGAGATGTCCGTGGACCGTATCGATGCCTGTTTTGCCCGCCTGCGCGATGAACGTCGCAAGGCGCTAATTCCCTTCATCACCGCCGGCGATCCGGGCCTGGAAGCCACCGTGCCGGTGATGCATGCACTGGCCGCCGCCGGGGCGGACGTGATCGAGCTGGGGGTACCGTTCTCCGACCCGATGGCCGACGGCCCGACCATCCAGCGCAGCTCCGAGCGTGCGCTGGCCCGTGGGGCAGGGCTGCGCTATGTGCTGGAGACCGTCGCCGCGTTCCGCAGGGACGATGCCACTACGCCGGTGGTGCTGATGGGCTATCTCAACCCGATCGAGATCCACGGCACGGCCCGCTTCGCGCAGTCCGCCATCGCCGCGGGCGTGGACGGCATCCTGCTGGTCGATCTGCCGCCGGAAGAAGCGGCTGAAACCCGCGAGATCTTCACCGCGGCCGGCCTGGCACTGATCCTGCTGGCGTCGCCGACGACCGCAGATACCCGTCTGGATACGTTGTCCGCGATGGCCCAGGGCTACCTGTATTACGTAAGCTTCGCCGGCGTGACGGGTGCGTCCGAGCGCCTGGACAGCGGCGCCGCCAGTGCCCGCCTGCGCGACCTGCGCCGCCGCTCCAGCGTGCCGGTGGTGGCCGGCTTCGGGATCAAGGATGCGGCCAGTGCCGCCGCCATGGCCGTGGAGGCCGATGGCGTGGTGGTGGGCAGTGCGCTGGTGGCTGCGCTGGGTGAGGCGCCCGACGCCACGGCCGCGGCGGCAACCGCGCAGGCATTCCTCACGCCGCTGCGACGCGCCCTCGACGCTGCCTGAAGCACGTAAACGTACGTACCAGAATGGTTTGCGTCAGCCCCCCGGCAACCGCCGGGGGGTGCCCGAGCATGGAAACGGTGAGCTAGACTGTCCGCCTTTGCGGCCCCCGGGCCGCCCTGAACGGAAGTAGCATCCCGCATGAGTTGGCTCAGCAAGTTGATGCCGTCTGGCATCCGCACCGACAACGTCCCCAGCAAGAAGCGCAGCGTCCCCGAGGGCCTGTGGGAGAAGTGCAGCAGCTGCGGCAGCGCGCTCTACCGTCCTGAGCTGGAAGAGAATCTGGAAGTCTGCCCCAAGTGTGGCCACCACATGGCCATCCGCGCGCGTGCGCGCCTGGCCGCGCTGTTCGATGCGGACAGCACCACCGAGATCGGTGCGCGCCTGGGGCCGACGGACCTGCTCAAGTTCAAGGACCAGAAGAAGTACAGCGAGCGCATCAAGGCCTCGCAGAAGAACACCGGCGAGTACGACGCACTGATCGCCATGCAGGGCCTGATGAAGGGCCGCCCGCTGGTTGCCTCGGCCTTCGATTTCGCCTTCATGGGCGGCTCGATGGGCTCGGTGGTCGGTGAGCGTTTCTCGCTGGCCGCAGAAAAGGCGCTGGAGATCGGCGCGCCCTACGTGTGCTTCTCCGCCAGTGGCGGCGCGCGCATGCAGGAAGGCCTGTTCTCGCTGATGCAGATGGCCAAGACCTCGGCCGCGCTGGGTCGCCTGCGCGATGCCGGCCTGCCGTACATCTCGGTGCTGACCCATCCGACCACCGGTGGCGTGTCGGCTTCGTTCGCGATGCTGGGCGATATCAACATCGCCGAGCCGCAGGCACTGATCGGCTTCGCCGGCCCGCGCGTGATCGAGCAGACCGTGCGCGAAAAGCTGCCGGAAGGGTTCCAGCGCTCGGAGTTCCTGCTCGAGCACGGTGCGATCGATCAGATCTGCGACCGCCGCGAGATGCGCGACCGCCTGTCGGAGCTCCTGGCCATGCTGGCGCGTCAGCCCGCACCGGCACCGGATGCGGCGGCCTGATGGCGTCGCGCAAGTATTTCGGCACCGATGGCATCCGCGGCAAGGTCGGTGAGGGCGTCATCTCCGCCGATTTCGTACTGCGCCTGGGCAACGCGCTCGGGCGTGCGCTGACCGAGCGCAACGGGCACCGCCCGGTGGTGGTGATCGGCAAGGACACCCGTATCTCCGGCTACATGTTCGAAGCCGCACTGGAAGCCGGGCTCGTCGCCGCCGGCGCCGATGTGCAGCTGCTCGGCCCGATGCCGACGCCGGCGGTGGCCTTCCTCACCCGCACCCTCGGTGCGGATGCGGGCATCGTCATCAGCGCCTCGCACAATCCGCACTACGACAACGGCATCAAGTTCTTCTCCGCCGATGGCGAGAAGCTCGATGACGCCACCGAGCTGGCGCTGGAAGCCGCGCTCGATGCGCCGTTCACCACGGTGGAGTCCGAGCGGCTGGGCAAGGCCATGCGTGCGCGCGATGCGGTCGGTCGCTACATCGAATTCTGCAAGGCCAGCGTGCCGCGCGGGTTCGATCTGCGTGGGCTGAAGATCGTGCTCGACTGCGCGCACGGCGCTACGTATCACGTCGCCCCGCTGCTGTTCCGCGAGATGGGCGCGGAGGTGGTCAGCATCGGCGATGCGCCCAACGGTCTGAACATCAACGATGGCGTCGGCTCGATGCACATCGACAATCTCGCGGCGAAAGTGCGCGAGGTCGGCGCCGATTTCGGTATCGCCTTCGACGGTGATGGCGACCGCGTGCTGATGGCCGACGACCAGGGCAACCCGGTCGATGGTGATGACCTGCTGTTCGTGCTGGCCCAGGCCTGGCAGCGCAGTGGTCGCCTGCATGGCCCGGTGGTCGGTACGCTGATGACCAACTTCGGCCTGGAGCAGGCACTGGAACGGCTGAACATCCCGTTCCAGCGCAGCAACGTCGGCGACCGCTACGTGCATCAGGCCCTGGTCGAAAACAACGGCGTGCTCGGCGGCGAAGCCTCCGGTCACCTGTTGTGCCTGGATCGCGCCACCACCGGTGATGCGATCGTCAGCGCGCTGCAGGTGCTGGAAGTGCTGCGCCGTGACGGGACCTCGCTGCGCCAGGTGCTGTCGGTGCTCAACAAGGTGCCGCAGAAGACCGTCAACGTGCGTCTGCAGGGCGCGGCCAAGGCCACCGTGCAGGCCGAGAGCGTGCAGGCCGCGCTGGCGGCTGCGCAGCAGGCAGTGAAGGGGCGCGGCCGTGCGTTCCTGCGCCCGTCGGGCACCGAGCCGGTGGTGCGCGTCACCGTCGAGGCAGACAGCGCCGAGCTGATGCAGTCCACGCTGGACAATCTCTCGGCAGCGGTGAAGGCGGCAGCCGCGGCCTGAGCCGTGCAGTGATGCCGGAAACTGAAAACGCCCCGGGAGACCGGGGCGTTTTCGTTGCAGCGCGGTGGCGCGTTACGGCCCCGCCACCATCTTCTTTTTCTTCGCCTTGAAGCGGTTGAACAGGGGGGCGATCAACGGGTGGTAACTGTAGGCGATGCGCTTGCGCAGCCAGCTCGCCGGCCGGTTGCGGATCGCGAACCGGTAGATGTGTCCCGGATCGCCGCCGACCACGTTGCGGCCGAACGGATGAGTGGTGTGCAGGTACTTGAAGCCCTGCGCCCGCGCGATCTGCACGTAGTCCTCGTCGAAATCGCCGTACGGCCAGCACAGCGTCTCCGAGACGGTGCCCAACTGCTGCTGCAGTACTTCGCGTGCCACCGAGAGGTCGCCGCTGATGCCCTGCCGCTTGTGCTCGCGGGAGATATCCTGCTTGAGCCAGCGCGTGTGCGTGTGGGTGTGGCAGTGCACCTCGAACGTGCCGGCGGCGATCATCGCGCGCGCTTCGCTCCAGCGCATCATCACCTCGTCCGGACGGTTCTCGCGCAGGATCGCCGCCTCGCAGCCGCGATGGTCCGGCGTTGCGGGCACGGTGGCGCCGGGCTGGCCGGCGTGCGGGCGGACATCGCCTTCGCCCATCCAGCCGGTGACCACGAACACCACGGCGTGCATCCCGTACTTGGCCAGGATCGGGTGCGCGTACACCCAGTTGTCCAGGTAGCCGTCATCGAAGGTGATCACGATCGATTTGGCGGGGGTCGGCTTGCCGGCGAGGAAGTCGGCGTACTGGTCCAGCGTCAGCGAGGTCCAGCCGTTGGCCGCCAGCCAGGCGATCTGGCTTTCGAAGTTCTCCGGCGACACCGTGATCATCCCCGGGGAGGGGGAGACATGGTGGTGCATCAGCACCGGGACGGATCTAGCGTTGGCCATGGCCCAGTTCCTTCAACCACTGGTGGTAATAGTGTTCGGTCGCTTCGGTGTGACCGGTCGGGGTGAAACGGTGGGCGCTGCGCATCCACTCCCAGCCCGCCAGGCCCATCTGCTGGCGGCGGTCGGGCTGCTCGATCAGGGTGCGCAGTGCGTTGGTCAACGCAGTCTGGTCGCCCAGTGGCGCGAGCAGGGCGTTACTGCCTTCCACCACCATCTCCGGCACACCGCCCACGCGCGTGGCGACGATCGGCACGCCGACGTACGCCGCTTCGAGAAACACCGTGCCGGCTGCCTCCTTGTGGGTGGCGAGGGCGAAGATATCGAAACCGGTCATCAGCCGGCAAGCGCCCTGGCGGTAGCCCAGCAAGTGCACCTGGGCGGCGATGCCGAGCTGCTCGCGCAGGGCGATCAGGCGGTCCATCACCGGCTGGCCGTCGCCGACGATCACCAGTTGCACCCGCGCATCGGCGCGGCACAGCGGTGCCATGGCCTGCAGCAGCTCCAGGTGGCCCTTGGGTTCGCGCAGCACCGCGACGCAGCCGACCACGATCTGTTCGTCGTTGAAGCCCAGCTCCGCGCGCACGTCCGCGCGGGTGTCCTGCAGGCACTGCCAGGGATCGCGCTTGGCGATCTGCGACCACTGCGGCGGTACCGCGATCGGCGGGACGATGCCGACGTGCGCGTCCTCGATGCCGCGGCTGACCATCAGCTTCTTCACGAAACTGCTCACCGTCATCACCCGATGGGGCAGGCCGGTGTAGGTCAGCAGCGAGTTGATCGGGCTCATCAGGTGGCGAGAGCGCACCACCAGGGGCGTGCCGCCCAGGCGTGCACCGGCAGCGGCGATCAGGCTGTCGCGGCGGCTGGTGGTGTTGACCACGTCGTAGCCTTGGCGGCGCACCAGGCGCGAGACTGACCAGATCCCCCGCAGCATGCGCAGCAGACCGCCCATTTTCAGCGCGTGGACGGTGAAGCCGGCTTCGCGCGCCATCTCGCCCAGGCGGGCGCCGGGCTGGCAGAGCAGGGAGACGTCATGGCCGCGCTCGCGCATGGCCAGCATGTGGCGATAGATGTAGATCTCCTGCCCGCCAAATCCCTTGGCAGCCTCGGTATGGAGAATTTTCAGTGGCACGTTCATCGGTGGACAGTCCATGTGTGGAAAAGCGCCCGCGGCCTGCGCGGGCGGCCATCGTCATTGCCTGCGGGATCGCACCAGCGCATCCCATGCGCTGTGCGGTGCCGTGGGTGGAAGGTCATGCGGGTCCATCGGCCACAGGCTGGGCCCTGCCCGCGCGAGCCAGCGCAACGCCATTGGCGATGAGGAAGAGGGCAGGGCATCCATGAGGCGGACCGGGCGACGCTGGGAGTAAAGGGGGCGGCGCGTGAGCGTCGCCGTTGGCCCGTTCTGGCCGTCTGGGCGCGCGCATTGTATCGGTTTGTATCAATGTATCGGTGGCGGGGTTGGCCCGATCTGGCACAATGTTCAGCCGGGCCACAGCTGGCCCACCGACCACCATGAACAAGCAGGAATCGCTGTGAGCCAGATCCCCACCCTCGACATCACCCGTTTTGACACCGACCGCGACGCGTTCGTGGCCGAGCTGGGTGCGGCCTACCGCGAATGGGGCTTTGCTGGCATCCGCAACCACGGCATTCCGCAGGCCGATATCGACGCGGCGTATGAGGTCTTCAAGGCCTTCTTTGCGCTGCCGGAAGAGACCAAGCGCCAGTACCACGTGCCCGGCAGCGGCGGCGCGCGCGGCTACACCGCCTTCGGCGTGGAGACCGCCAAGGGCTCGCAGCACTTTGATCTGAAAGAGTTCTGGCACATCGGTCGGGAGATCCCGGACGACTCCCCGTACCGTGACGTGATGGCCCCGAACCTGTGGCCGAGCGAGGTCCCGGGCTTCCGCGAGCGTGGCTACGGCATCTACCAGGCCCTGGACAAGCTGGGTTCGCGCGTCCTGTCGGCCCTGGCGCTGCACATTGGCTTGCCGGAGGATTTCTTCGCGGACAAGACCAACAACGGCAACTCCATCCTGCGTCCGATCCATTACCCGCCGATCACCGCCGAGAACATCCCGAACGTGCGCGCCGGTGCCCATGGCGACATCAACTTCATCACGCTGCTGGTCGGCGCCAGCGCGGCCGGCCTGGAAGTCCAGTCGCACGAAGGCAAGTGGGTGCCGTTCACCTCGGACGCGGACACCATCGTGGTCAACATCGGCGACATGCTGCAGCGCCTCACCAACCATGTGTATCCCTCGACGATCCACCGCGTGGTCAATCCCCCGGGTGAGCAGGCGCGCCAGCCGCGTTATTCGGTGCCGTTCTTCCTGCACCCGAATCCGGATTTCCTGATCGACGTGCTGCCGACCTGCATCACCCCGGAAAACCCGAGCCGCTACCCGGAGCCGATCACCGCCCACGGCTTCCTGGAAGAGCGCCTGCGCGAGATCAAGCTGAAGTAAGCGATCCCGCTGGGACAAGAACGAAGGCCGCCGAAAGGTGGCCTTCTTCATTCGGTGTATTGCCTGCCTCTGGCTGGCTCCAAACATTGCTGCCTTGGTTGCATTCGGCTATTTGCTGCCCCGTGTTGGGCATGGCAGCGCTCGCCCCGACAGATTGCCTCGCCGGAGAGCAGGGCAGATTCAACGCCGACCCACCGCGTCTTAGCCGTCCCTTGCACGCCGACACACGGTCAGTGGGGGGGCGTGGGTGGGTTGGCGGGACCGTTATGCGCCATGGATGGCGCATATCGAGCCGCCATGGACGGGTTTACGGCGTGTCCCGCCAACCCACCCACGCTCGCCCAGTCCGGGCACGTCCACCGGCCCCGTCGCCCTTGCTTTTGACTTGGGGCCGCAACAAAAAATAAATATCCAATTGAAATGTAAGCGTTTTCCCGCCAACGCCATTTCGTTGCATCCGTTATCATGGCCGGCTGATACCCAAAGGAGCCCCCGCCATGCGCCGCAAGATCGTCGCCGGTAACTGGAAGCTGCACGGCAGCCGCCAATTCGCCACCGACCTGGTCAGTGACCTGGTTGCCGACCTCCCACTGCAGGGCGTCGAAGTCGTGGTCCTGCCGCCGCTCCCGTACCTGGGCGAACTGGTCGAGGCCTTCGAAGGGCGCGCCGTCGCCTTTGGCTCCCAGGATGTCAGCAGCAACGAAAAGGGCGCCTACACCGGCGAAGTCTCGGCCACCATGCTGGCCGAAGTCGGTGCCCGTTACGGCCTGGTCGGCCACTCCGAACGCCGCCAGTACCACGCCGAAAGCAGTGAGCTGGTCGCCCGCAAGTTCGCCGCCGCCCTGCATGCCGGCCTGACCCCCATCCTGTGCGTGGGCGAAACCCTCGAGCAGCGTGAGGCCCATCAGACCGAGGCGGTCATCGCCGCCCAGCTCGCCCCGGTGCTGGAGCTGGTCGGCGCCGCCGGCTTCGCCCAGGCCGTGGTCGCCTATGAGCCGGTCTGGGCCATCGGTACCGGCCGGACTGCCTCCAAGGAACAGGCCCAGCAGGTCCACGCGTTCATCCGTGGCGAAGTGGCCAAGCTCGATGCTAGAATTGCGGATTCACTGTCGATCCTCTATGGCGGCAGCGTGAAGCCCGACAACGCCGCGGAACTGTTCGCACAGCCCGATGTCGATGGTGGGCTGGTGGGCGGCGCCTCCCTGGTGGCCGCGGACTTCCTTGCCATCGCTGCCGCGGCGGCGGGGCGCTAATTAGTTACGTTGTCGGCTCAACCGCCGGCACGACATGTCCGAGGACGGATTCGAAATGCTGATGTTGATCCTCAATGTGGTCTACGTGCTGGTCGCAGTGGCCATGATCGCGCTCATCCTGATGCAGCGTGGTTCCGGCGCGGCCGCAGGGTCGGGTTTCGGTGCCGGCGCCTCGGGCACTGTGTTCGGCGCGCGTGGCGCGTCCAACTTCCTGTCCAAGTCGACCAAGTGGCTGGCCGTGGTGTTCTTCGGCATCAGCCTCTTCATGGCCTGGTATGCCAGCCATGGCTCGCGCCCGGCGGCGCAGCAGGATCTGGGTCTGATGTCGGCGCCAGCCGCAACTGCGCCGGCCGCCCCGGCAGGCGAGCTTCCGGCCGTGCCGAAGGCCCCGGAAACCCCGTCGCAGCAGCCTGTTCCGTCGGCCACTGTGCCGGCTCAGGCGGAAACGCCGAAATCTGGTGAAGAAAAGCCTTCGGAAGGCACCCAGACTCGCTGAAGACGGTTACAATATGCGGCGCACTGGAGAACAACCGGTGCGATCGTAAGCCCAGGTGGCGGAATTGGTAGACGCACTACCTTGAGGTGGTAGCGACGAGAGTCGTAGGGGTTCGAGTCCCCTCTTGGGCACCATTTGTTTGTAAGCGGGTTCGTCTGGCGCGCAAAGCGCCAGGTAGCGGTATCCGTCCACTCCCCCATGCCAAAGCGCCTGCAGGCGCAGCGGCAGAGGCAAGAGAGAATCGCTGTGCTGGCCGAATATTTGCCGTCTCTGCTGTTTCTGATCGTTGCCACCGGTATCGGCGTTGCGCTGATGCTGGTTGGCCGATTCCTCGGTCCCCGACGTCCTGATCTTAAAAAGCTCTCGCCGTACGAATGCGGCTTCGAGGCTTTCGAGGACGCGCGCATGAAGTTCGATGTGCGCTACTACCTGATCGCGATTCAGTTCATCGTATTTGATCTGGAAATCATCTTCATCGTGCCGTGGACCCAGGTCTTCATGGAACTGGGCGCACGTTCGCTGGTCACGATGGGCCTCTTCGTAGGCATGCTTTTCCTCGGTTTCATTTACGTCTGGAAGAAGGGAGCGCTGGAATGGGAGTAATTCAGACGCTCGACGGCCTGATGAACAACCCGGTCCCGGAAGGGCGGGTCGATGACATCCTGCGCCCCGAAGGCGACAACCCCCTGCTCGAAAAGGGTTACGTGACCACCAGCGTCGATGCGCTGTTGAATTGGGCGCGTACCGGTTCGATGTGGCCGATGACCTTTGGTCTGGCCTGCTGCGCAGTGGAAATGATGCACGCCGGTGCGGCGCGTCTGGATCTTGACCGTTACGGCGTGGTGTTCCGCCCGTCGCCGCGTCAGTCCGACGTGATGATCGTGGCCGGCACCCTGGTCAACAAGATGGCTCCGGCCCTGCGCAAGGTCTATGACCAGATGCCGGACCCGAAGTGGGTCATCTCGATGGGCAGCTGCGCCAACGGTGGCGGCTATTACCACTACTCCTATGCAGTAGTGCGTGGCTGTGACCGCGTGGTGCCGGTGGACATCTATGTCCCCGGCTGCCCACCTACCGCCGAAGCGCTGGTGTACGGGATCCTGCAGTTGCAGAAGAAGATCTGGCGTACGCAGACCATCGCCCGCTGACATCCCTCCTGACAAGAGCACGCCAAGCCCCCATGGCAGAGCAAGCACATTCCTTCATCGACCGACTTTCCGCACGTTTCGCAGGTGCGCAGGTCTTCGTGGTCGAACCCCGCGGCGAAGTGACGCTGGAAGTGCCCGCCGCTGACTGGCATGCCACCGCTCTGGCGCTGCGCGACGAATTCGGTTTCGAGCAGGCGGTTGACCTGTGCGGCCTGGACTACCTCGGCTATGGCAGCGACGAATGGGATACGGCCGATGTGTCGTCCCAGGGCTTCAGCCGTGGCGTAGAGGGCAAGTCCGTCGGTCGTTTCGCCTGGGGTGAATTCCCCACCCGCGAAACCAGCGATGGCGCCCAGCCGCAGCCGATCCCGCTGCAGCGTTTCGCCGTGGTTACCCAGCTGCGTTCCTACCAGCACAACCTCACGATGCGCATCCGTTGCTTTGCGCCGAACGAGGAGCTGCCGGTGGTCGCCTCGCTGACCAATATCTGGCCGGGCCTGAACTGGTTCGAACGTGAAGCGTTCGATCTGTTCGGCGTGATCTTCGAAGGTCACCCGGACCTGCGCCGGATCCTGACCGACTACGGCTTCGTCGGCCATCCGTTCCGCAAGGATTTCCCGCTGATCGGCAACGTCGAAGTGCGCTACGACGAAGAAAAACAGCGCGTCATCTATGAACCGGTGACCTCGGTCGAACCGCGTGTCGGCGTGCCGCGCGTGATCCGTGACGACGCCCGTTTCCAGACCGCTGCCGGTGAATCCGCGCAGTCGGAGGCAAGCAAGTGAGTGAATTCACCCAGGCCAGCCAGGCCTTTGCGAGCAACCCGGCCGAACTGCGCCAGGAAATCCGCAACTACACGATGAACTTCGGCCCGCAGCATCCGGCCGCGCACGGTGTGCTGCGCCTGATCCTGGAAATGGACGGCGAAACCATCATGCGTGCCGACCCCCACGTGGGCCTGCTGCACCGTGGTACCGAAAAGCTGGCCGAGTCCAAGCCGTTCAACCAGTCGATCGGCTACATGGATCGCCTGGATTACGTGTCGATGATGTGCAACGAGCACGCCTACGTGCGCGCGATCGAGACCCTGATGGGGATCGAGGCGCCGGAGCGTGCGCAATACATCCGCACCATGTTCGACGAAATCACCCGCATCCTGAATCACCTGATGTGGCTGGGGTCCAACGCGCTCGATCTGGGCGCGATGGCGGTCATGCTGTACGCCTTCCGCGAACGCGAAGAGCTGATGGACTGCTATGAAGCGGTCTCCGGCGCGCGCATGCACGCGGCGTACTACCGTCCGGGCGGCGTCTACCGCGACCTGCCGGACCACATGCCCAAGTACAAGGAATCGCGCTGGCACAAGGGCAAGGCCCTGAAGAACCTCAACGCCTCGCGCGAAGGTTCGCTGCTGGATTTCCTGGAGAACTTCACCGTTGAGTTCCCCAAGCGCGTGGACGAATACGAAACCCTGCTGACCGACAACCGTATCTGGAAGCAGCGTACGGTCGGCATCGGCGTGGTCACCCCGGAACTGGCGCATGCCTGGGGCATGACCGGCGTGATGCTGCGCGGCTCGGGCATCGCCTGGGATCTGCGCAAGAAGCAGCCGTATGCCAAGTACGACGCGGTCGAGTTCGACATCCCGCTCGGCAAGGAAGGTGACTGCTACGACCGTTACCTGTGCCGCGTGGCCGAGATGCGCGAATCCAACCGCATCATCAAGCAGTGCGTGACCTGGCTGAAGGCCAACCCGGGTCCGGTCATGGTCAAGAACTTCAAGGTCGCGCCGCCCAGCCGCGAAGACATGAAGGACGACATGGAAGCGCTGATCCATCACTTCAAGCTGTTCAGTGAAGGCTACTGCGTCCCGGTCGGCGAAACCTACGCCGCCGTCGAAGCGCCCAAGGGCGAGTTCGGCTGCTACCTGATGTCCGATGGTGCCAACAAGCCGTTCCGCGTGCATCTGCGCGCGCCGGGCTTCGCCCATCTGTCCTCGATCGACTCGATCGTGCGCGGCCACATGCTCGCCGACGTGGTGGCCATGATCGGCACCTACGATCTGGTGTTCGGCGAGGTGGACCGGTGATCGCATCCGCTTGCACGACGCCTGACACCCGCCGGCTGCTGCCGGCGCTGCAGGTTCTGGTTTTTAACGATTTCGTATTCGCTGAGGTCGGCCGATGAAGGCGACAGGTAATTTCGAGGCGGCGCGTGACGTCGACCCGATGGTGGTCTTGAATGACAAGACCCGTGCGCACATCGATCACTGGCTGGCCAAGTTCCCGCCGGATCGCAAGCGCTCGGCTGTCCTGCAGGGCCTGCACGCCGCACAGGAACAGAATGCAGGCTGGCTGACCGACGAGCTGATCGCCGGCGTCGCCAAGTACCTGGATCTGCCGCCGGTGTGGGCCTACGAGGTCGCCAGCTTCTACTCGATGTTCGAACTGGAGAAGGTCGGCCGCCACAACGTCGCCTTCTGCACGAACATCAGCTGCTGGTTGAACGGTGCCGAAGACCTGGTCGCGCACGCCGAGAAGAAGCTCGGCTGCAAGACCGGACAGTCCACCGCCGACGGCCGCATCTACCTCAAGCGCGAAGAAGAATGCCTGGCCGGTTGCGCCGGTGCGCCGATGATGGTCATCAATGGCCATTACCACGAGCGCCTGACCGTCGAGAAAGTCGACGAGCTGCTGGACGGGTTGGAGTAAGACATGGCACATCATCACGCACCCAGTGGTCCGGTCGGTCCCGCACCGTTGCCGCACCAGGTGGTCTACACCACCCTGCATTACGACACTCCGTGGTCGTATGAAAGCTACCTCAAGACCGGTGGCTACGCTGCCCTGCGCAAGATCCTCGAAGAGAAGATCTCGCCGGAGCAGGTCATCGAGATGGTCAAGCAGTCCAACCTGCGCGGCCGTGGCGGCGCGGGTTTCCCGACCGGCCTGAAGTGGTCCTTCATGCCCAAGGGCACCATGCAGAAGTACATCCTGTGCAACTCGGATGAATCCGAGCCGGGGACCTGCAAGGACCGCGACATCCTGCGTTACAACCCGCATTCGGTCGTGGAAGGCATGGCGATCGCCTGCTACGCCACCGGCTCGACCGTGGGCTACAACTACCTGCGTGGCGAGTTCCACCACGAGCCGTTCGAGAACTTCGAACAGGCCCTGGCCGACGCATACGCGAACGGCTGGCTGGGCAAGGACATCCTCGGCAGCGGCGTGGACATCGACATCTACGGTGCGCTGGGTGCCGGCGCCTACATCTGCGGCGAAGAAACCGCGCTGATGGAATCGCTGGAAGGCAAGAAGGGCCAGCCGCGCTACAAGCCGCCGTTCCCGGCCAACTTCGGCCTGTACGGCAAGCCGTCGACGATCAACAACACCGAGACGTATGCCTCGGTGCCGGCGATCATCCGCAACGGCCCGGAATGGTTCGCAGGCCTGAGCCTGACCAAGAACGGCGGTCCGAAGATCTTCTCGGTCTCCGGTTGCGTGCAGAAGGGCGGCAACTTCGAAGTGCCGCTGGGCACCACCTTTGACGACCTGCTGGAAATGGCCGGTGGTCTGAAGCCGGGCCGCACGCTCAAGGGCGCGGTCCCGGGCGGCGTCTCGATGCCGGTGCTGAAGGCCGAAGAGCTCAAGGGCCTGCAGATGGACTACGACACCCTGCGTGCCCTGGGCACCGGTCTGGGGTCGGGCGCCATCGTGGTGCTGGATGACAGCGTCTGCTGCGTCAAGTTCGCCTGCCGCATCAGCCAGTTCTTCCACAAGGAATCCTGTGGGCAGTGCACCCCGTGCCGTGAAGGCACCGGCTGGATGCACCGTGTGCTGGAGCGCATCGTCGCCGGCAAGGCCACGATGGAAGACCTGCATCAGTTGAAGACGGTGGCCGGCCAGATTGAAGGCCACACCATCTGCGCGTTCGGTGAAGCGGCGGCATGGCCCATCCAGGGCTTCCTGCGCCAGTTCTGGGACGAATTCGAGTACTACATCGTCAACGGTCATTCGATGGTTGACGGCAAGAAGGTGGAGGCAGCCGCCGCATGAGCGCGCAACCCGTAAACCCGAGCGTGCCACCGGATCATGTGACCGTCGAAATCGACGGCCAGTCCCTGGTCGTGCCCAAGGGCTCGATGATCATCCAGGCCGCCGACAAGGCGGGCATTCCGATCCCGCGCTTCTGCTACCACGAGAAGCTGCCGATCGCCGCCAACTGCCGCATGTGCCTGGTCGACGTGGAAAAGTCGCCCAAGCCGGCACCGGCCTGCGCCACGCCCGTCATGGATGGCATGAAGGTCGCCACCCGCAGTGAAAAGGCGCTGAAGTTCCAGCGCTCGGTGATGGAATTCCTGCTGATCAACCATCCGCTGGACTGCCCGATCTGCGATCAGGGCGGCGAGTGCGAGTTGCAGGACGTGTCGCTGGGCTATGGCCGTTCGGTCAGCCGTTTCAACGAGCGCAAGCGCGTGGTGCCCGACGAGGACATCGGTCCGCTGGTCGCCACCGAAATGACCCGCTGCATCCAGTGCACCCGCTGCGTCCGCTTCACCGCCGACGTTGCCGGTACCTACGAGCTGGGTGGCATGTACCGCGGTGAGAACCTGCAGATCGGCACCTACGACGGCAAGCCGTTGACCACCGAGCTGTCCGGCAACGTCGTCGACGTCTGCCCGGTCGGCGCGCTGACCAACAAGGTGTTCCAGTTCCGCGCCCGTCCGTGGGAACTGACCGCGCGCGAGTCGCTGGGTTACCACGACGCGATGGGCTCGAACCTGTTCCTGCACGTGCGCCGCGGCGAAGTGCTGCGCGCCGTGCCGCGCGACAACGAGTCGGTCAACGAATGCTGGCTGTCCGATCGCGACCGCTATTCGCACCAGGGCTTGTACAGCGATGACCGTGCGGTCAAGCCGCTGCGCAAGCTCAATGGCGAGTGGAAGGAAGTGAGCTGGGCTGAAGGCCTGGCCGCTGCCAAGGAAATCTTCGCCGCCCATCAGGGCGATGACCTCGGCGTGCTGGTGCACCCGTCGGCCTCGAACGAGGAGGGCGCACTGCTGGCCCGTCTCGCTGCCGGTCTGGGCACCACCAACATCGACCACCGCATCAACAACCGCGACTTCTCCGACGCCGCCACCGCCGAAGTGTTCGGCCTGCCGCTGGCCGAGATCGAAGGCGCGGACAGCATCGTCGTGCTGGGCAGCAACATCCGCCACGAGCTGCCGCTGCTGCATGCCCGCCTGCGCAAGGCGCAGACCACGCGCAATGCGAAGATCCACGCCGTCAATCCGGTGGACTTCGATTTCGCGTTCAAGCTGGCCAGCAAGCAGATCGTCGCCCCGTCGGCCTTCATCGACGCACTGGGCAACGCCGAGCTGCGTGACGCCGTCAAGGGCGCAAGCAACGCCGTGCTGATCGTCGGTGGGATCGCCGAAAACCACCCGCAGGCTGCCGCGATCCGCGCCGCTGCGCGTGATTTCGCCGCTGCCACCGGTGCCAAGCTGTGCCGTATCCCGCAGGGCGCCAATGCCGTGGGTCTGACCCGCGCCGGCGTGCTGCCGGCCGGCAAGGACGTCAACGCCATGCTGGCCCAGCCGCGCAAGGCCTATGCCATCTACGGCATCGAGCCGGGCCTGGACTTCGCCGACGCCGCCGCTGCCCGCAAGGCACTGGCCGGTGCCCAGGTGGTGGCTTTCAGCCAGTTCGCCTGTGCCTCCACCCGCGACGTCGCCGACGTGATCCTGCCGATCGGCGCGCTGCCGGAAGTGGATGCCACCCTGACCAACCTTGATGGTCGCGAGCAGTCGGCCCGTGCCGGCGGCAAGCTGCCGGGTGAGGCGCGTGAAGGCTGGCGTGTGCTGCGTGCACTGGGCGGCGAACTGTCGCTGGCCGGTTTCGAGTTCACCGATCTGGCCGGCCTGCGCGCCAGCCTGGCACCGGTCAGCGTCACCGTCTCGTCCTCGGCGGCAACGCCGGTGGCAGGTGAGGGCCTGGAAGTGACCTCGACCGCCGCGATCTACCGCACCGATGCGGTGGTCCGTCGCGCCCAGGCACTGCAGTCGCATCCGCTCAACACCGCGCCGCGCATCGTGCTCAACACCGCCGATGCCGCCCGCCTGCAGTTGGCCGAAGGGCAGATGGCCAAGGTCGGCACCGATGCCGGTCGCGCCACCCTGCCGGTGGTGGTCGACGCCCGCGTCGCCGCGGGGTCGGTCTGGATTGAATCGGGCCACGGTGCAACCGCACCGCTGGGTGCCGCACGCGTAACGGTGGTGGCTGCATGAACGAATTGCTGTTGAACGCGGTCGACCCGCTGCACCAGTGGCTGCTGTCACTGGGCGACATCGGCGCGCTGCTCTGGATCATCTTGAAGATCCTGGTGATCGCCATGCCGGTGATCATCTCGGTGGCCTTCTACGTGGTCTGGGAGCGCAAGCTGATCGGCTGGATGCACGTGCGTCATGGCCCGATGTATGTCGGCATGGGCATCTTCCAGGCCTTCGCCGACGTCTTCAAACTGCTGTTCAAGGAAATCATCCAGCCGAGCAGCTCGCACAAGGCGATGTTCATCCTTGCGCCGCTGATCACGCTGGGCCCGGCCTTCGCGGCCTGGTCGGTGATTCCCTTCGACGCCAAGATCGTGCTGTCCAACGCCAACGCCGGCCTGCTGTATCTGCTGGCGATGACCTCGCTGGGCGTGTACGGCATCATCCTGGCCGGTTGGGCCTCCAACTCGAAGTATGCGTTCCTGGGTGCCATGCGCGCCTCGGCGCAGATGATCAGCTACGAAATCGCGATGGGCTTCGCCCTGGTCGGCGTGATGATCGCCTCGGGCAGCCTCAACCTGAGCAACATCGTGATGGCGCAGGCGGGCAACTCCGGTCTGTTCGACTGGTTCCTGCTGCCGCTGTTCCCGTTGTTCAT
Source organism: Stenotrophomonas sp. TWI1151 (assembly GCF_039673135.1). Lineage (NCBI taxonomy): Bacteria > Pseudomonadati > Pseudomonadota > Gammaproteobacteria > Lysobacterales > Lysobacteraceae > Stenotrophomonas > Stenotrophomonas sp. TWI1151. Next base: position 227,720 of record NZ_JBDJLA010000004.1, on the reverse strand, counting down.
CGTGTACTGGGTGTCCGGCGTCGCCGAAACCAACCGCGCGCCGTTCGACGTGGTGGAAGGTGAATCGGAAATCGTGGCCGGCCACATGGTCGAATACTCCGGTGGTGCCTTCGCGCTGTTCTTCCTGGCCGAATACGCCAACATGATCCTGATCAGCTTCCTGATCTCGATCTTCTTCCTCGGTGGTTGGCTGAGCCCGCTCCAGGGTTGGATCACGGCAGACATCTCGCCGTGGATCGACTGGATCTGGAAGGGCGGCTGGCCGTGGCTGCTGCTGAAGGTCTTCTTCTTCGCCAGCTCCTACATCTGGTTCCGTGCCAGCTTCCCGCGCTTCCGTTACGACCAGATCATGCGTCTGGGCTGGAAGGTCTTCATCCCGCTCACCATCTTCTGGATTGCAGTGACGGCGTTGATGGTGTTTTACGGCGTGATCCAGAAGGGCGTCTAAGCGATGAACCGAATTACTCATTACTTCAAAAGCCTGCTGCTCCTTGAGCTGCTCGGTGGTCTGTGGCTGACCCTGAAGTACGCCTTCAAGCCGAAGTACACGATGATGTACCCGATGGAGAAGTTCCCGCAGTCGCCGCGTTTCCGCGGTCTGCATGCACTTCGCCGCTACCCCAACGGTGAGGAACGCTGCATCGCATGCAAATTGTGCGAAGCGGTGTGCCCGGCGCTGGCGATCACCATCGATTCGGCCAAGCGCGAGGACGGCACCCGCCGTACCACCCGTTACGACATCGATCTGTTCAAGTGCATCTTCTGCGGCTTCTGTGAAGAAAGCTGCCCGGTGGACTCGATCGTCGAGACCCACATTCTCGAGTACCACTTCGAGAACCGTGGCGAGAACATCGTTACCAAGCCGCAGCTGCTGGCCATCGGTGATCGGCTTGAAGCCGAGATCGCCGAGCGTCGCGCCGCCGATGCCGCTTTCCGCTGAGGTCGAATGATGGATTGGGTAAATATCAGTTTCTGGGTCTTCTCCATCGTGGCGGGCATTTCCGCTGCGGCGGTGATCAGCGTGCGCAATCCGGTCTACGCCGTGTTGTGCCTGATCCTGACCTTCTTCTCCGTGGCCTGCATCTGGATCCTGGTCGGGGCCGAGTTCCTCGGTGTCGCGCTGGTGCTGGTCTACGTCGGCGCGGTGATGGTGCTGTTCCTGTTCGTGGTGATGATGCTGGACATCGATCCCTCCAACCTGCGTGAGGGCTGGGTGCGTTACCTGCCGCTCGGCCTGGTGGTGGCGGTGACGATGCTGGTGCAGATGCTGGTGCTGATCGGCGTGAAGGGCAGGGCGGTCAATCCGTTCCCGGCCGACAACGCTGCCGCGCTGGCCGCCGACACCTCCAACATCACCTGGCTGGCCCGCAGCCTGTTCACCGAGTACCTGCTGCCGTTCGAGTTCGCCGCCGTCATCCTGACCGTGGCCGTGGTTGCCGCCGTGATGCTGACCCTGCGTCGCCGCACCGGCCTGAAGACACAGAACCCGTCCGAGCAGACCATGGTCAAGGGCAGCGATCGCCTGCGCATCGTCAAAATGGATGTGGAGAAGCCGGTCGTGCACACCAACATCAAGCCGTCCAGCAACGAGGAGGCGCAGCCATGATCACGCTTGGCCATATTCTGGCGCTGGGTGCGGTGCTGTTCTGCATCAGCCTTGCCGGCATCTTCCTCAACCGCAAGAACATCATCGTGCTGTTGATGTCCATCGAGTTGATGCTGCTGTCGGTCAACATCAATTTCGTCGGGTTCTCGCGTGAGATGGGTGATACGGCCGGACAGCTGTTCGTCTTCTTCATCCTGACCGTGGCCGCGGCCGAGGCCGCCATCGGCCTCGCGATCCTGGTAACCCTGTTCCGTACTCGCCGCACCATCAATGTCGGCGAAGTCGATTCGCTGAAGGGCTGATCCGTAGATGGAAATCACTCTCTCCAAGAGTCTGTTGATCGCAGTGGTGCTTGCACCGCTGTTCGGCAGCATCATCGCCGGCCTGTTCGGTCGTCAGGTCGGTCGCGCTGGCGCGCAGGCGGTCACCATCCTCGGCGTGGCGGTCAGCTGCGTGCTGTCCAGCTACGTGCTGTACATGCTGCTGTGGGGCGGCGCCCAGCCGTTCAACCAGAACCTCTATACGTTCTTCGAAGTGGGCCAGTACTCGGCGCACGTCGGCTTCATGGTCGACAAGCTCACCGCGATGATGATGGTCGTGGTGACCTTCGTGTCGTTCCTGGTGCACGTGTACACCATCGGCTACATGCAGGATGACCCGGGCTACCAGCGGTTCTTCAGCTACATCTCGCTGTTCACCTTCTCGATGCTCACCCTGGTGATGAGCAACAACTTCCTGCAGCTGTTCTTCGGCTGGGAAGCGGTGGGCCTCGTCTCGTACCTGCTGATCGGTTTCTGGTTCAAGCGCCCGACCGCCATCTTCGCCAACATGAAGGCCTTCCTGGTCAACCGTGTCGGTGACTTCGGCTTCATCCTCGGCATCGCCGGCGTGCTGTGGGTGTTCGGCACCCTGGATTACGCCACCGTGTTCGCCAATGCCCAGGTGCTGGGCCATCCGGACGCGCTGATCCAGATCTGGTCGGGCACGATCGACCTGTTCGGCACCTCCATTCCGGTGATGAGCGAGCCGGTGATCTGGTCGGTTGCCACGGTGATCTGCATCTGCCTGTTCATCGGTGCGATGGGCAAGTCGGCCCAGGTGCCGCTGCACGTCTGGCTGCCGGACTCGATGGAAGGCCCGACCCCGATCTCGGCCCTGATCCACGCCGCGACCATGGTCACCGCGGGCATCTTCATGGTCACCCGCATGTCGCCGCTGTTCGAGCTGTCGCAGACCGCGCTGAACTTCGTGCTGTTCATCGGCGCCACCACCGCGTTCTTCACCGGCCTGATCGGCATCGTGCAGAACGACATCAAGCGCGTCGTCGCGTACTCCACGCTGTCCCAGCTGGGTTACATGACCGTGGCGCTGGGTGTGTCGGCCTATTCGGCCGCCGTGTTCCACCTGATGACCCACGCCTTCTTCAAGGCGCTGCTCTTCCTCGGCGCGGGCTCGGTGATCATCGCGATGCACCACGAGCAGGACATGCGCAAGATGGGCGGCCTGCGCAAGTACATGCCGATCACCTTCGTCACCATGTGGATCGGTACGCTGGCCCTGGTCGGTACCCCGTTCTTCTCCGGCTTCTACTCCAAGGACACCATCATCGAGGCCGCGCAGCACCACGCGCATGTGTCCTCGAGCTGGGTGGCAACCTACGGGTACTGGGCGGTGCTGGGTGGCGTGGTCGTGACCAGCTTCTACAGCTTCCGTCTGCTGTTCCTGACCTTCCATGGCAAGGAACGCTTCCGCGATGCGCATGACGATCACGGCCATGGCCATGACGGTCACCACGCCGCTGACGCGCATGCAGCCGATGCCCACCATGGCGACGCGCATCATGACGATCATGGCCACGGCCATGGCGCGCATGAGCCGCACGAGACCCCGTGGGTGGTGACGCTGCCGCTGATCCTGCTGGCGATCCCCTCGATGGTCATCGGTTTCTTCAGCATCGGTCCGATGCTGTACGGCACCGACTGGGCCGGCCACCATGCCGACGCTGCCATCCCGGGCCAGGTGCATTCGTTCTTCACCGGTATCGTTGATTTCTACGACCCGGCGCGCAACACCATTGGTGCGCTGGCCGAAGAGTTCCACGGCCCGGTGGCCTTCGCCATTCACGGCATGATGGCCCCGGCCTTCATCCTGACGGTGGTCGGTTTCCTGCTGGCGGCGCTGTTCTACCTGTGGAAGCCGGAACTGGCCGGCAAGGCCCGCAAGACCTTCGCGCCGATCGTGTCGGTGCTGGAGAACAAGTACGGCTTCGACAAGCTCTGGATCGGCGGGTTCGCCGGCGGCGGTATCAAGCTCGGCAAGGTTTCGCGCGCGATCGACACGAATGTGGTCGATGGTGTGGTGGTCAACGGTTCGGCGCGCCTGATCGATCTGGCGGCCAACCTGCTGCGTCGCACCCAATCCGGTTTCCTCTATCACTACGCCTTCGCGATGATCATCGGCCTGATTGCCCTTCTGGGCGTCCTGATGCATTACCTGCGTTGATGACCTGTACGGAATAAGAAGACGTGTCGAACTGGCCCCTACTTAGTGTTCTCATCTGGCTGCCGATCATCGGCGGTGCCTTGATCCTTGCCATCCGTGATGCCCAAACCGCCCGGTGGGCGTCCCTGGGCGTCGCGGTGCTGACCTTCGTGGCCAGCCTGTCGCTGCTCAGCGGCTATGACACGGGAATCGACGCGCTGCAGTTCGTCGAGACCCGCGCCTGGATTCCCGCCTACGACATCGGCTACAACCTCGGCGTCGACGGCATCGCGATCGCGCTGATCCTGCTGACCACGCTGGTCTCGGTGCTGGCCCTGATCGGTGCCTGGAGCGCGATCGACAAGCGCGTGAACCAGTACGTGGCCGCCTTCCTGATCCTGGAAGGTGTCACGGTGGGTATCTTCTCTGCGACGGACGCGATGCTGTTCTACGTGTTCTTCGAAGCGATGCTGATCCCGATGTTCCTGATCATCGGTGTCTGGGGCGGCCCGCGCCGCATCTACGCCGCGCTGAAGTTCTTCCTGTACACCTTCCTCGGCTCGGTGCTGATGCTGGTTGCGCTGATCTACCTGTACCTGAAGGGCGGCAGCTTCCAGCTGGCCGACCTGTACCAGCTGCAGCTGTCGGGCAAGGAACAGACCTGGATCTTCTTCGCGTTCCTGATCGCCTTCGCGGTCAAGGTGCCGATGTTCCCGGTCCACACCTGGCTGCCGGACGCCCACGTGGAAGCGCCGACCGCCGGTTCGGTGATCCTGGCCGCCATCGCCCTGAAGATCGGTGGCTACGGCTTCCTGCGCTTCAACCTGCCGATCGTGCCGGACGCCTCGCATGAATGGGCCTGGCTGGTGATCGCGCTGTCGCTCATTGCGGTGATCTACGTCGGCCTGGTCGCCCTGGTGCAGGACGACATGAAGAAGCTGATCGCCTATTCGTCGATCGCCCACATGGGCTTCGTCACCCTGGGCACCTTCATCGCTCTGTGGCTGGTGCGTGACGCCGGCAACCCGGACGCAGCCCGCCTGGGCCTGCAGGGCGCGATGGTGCAGATGGTCTCGCACGGTTTCGTGTCCGGCGCGATGTTCTCCTGCGTGGGTGTGCTGTACGACCGCATGCACAGCCGCCGCATCGCCGATTACGGCGGCGTGGTCAACGTGATGCCCTGGTTCGCCACCTTCGCCATGCTGTTCTTCATGGCCAATGCCGGCCTACCGGGTACCAGCGGTTTCGTCGGTGAATTCATGATCATCATGGCCAGCTTCCAGCGCAATCCGTGGCTGGCACTCGGCGCGGCGAGCACCCTGGTGATCACCGCGGCGTATACGCTGTGGCTGTACAAGCGCGTGTTCTTCGGTGAAGTGGCCAACGCCCATGTCGCCGAACTGAAGGACATCAACGGTCGCGAGTGGCTGGTGTTGGGTGTATTCGCCGTGGGCACCCTTGCCCTGGGCCTGTACCCCAAGCCGCTGACCGACCTGATGGAGCCCTCGATCGCGAAGCTGGCGATGCAGATCGCATCCAGCAAGCTGCTGTAATCGGGCCGTCGAGAGTATTGATTCCAGGATTTGATGATGACCACCTCGCCGCTGTTGCCACTGACCGCCGCTGACCTCCCGCCGCTCGCTCCCGAGCTGGTGCTGGTTGGCAGTGCGTTCGCCCTGTTGATGCTTGATCTTTTCATCAGTGAGAAGAACAAGATCTGGACCCACCTGTTCTCGATCGCTGCGCTGGCGGTCGTGTTCTTCATGCTCGCCACCGGAGTGGGCGGGCAGGGCGAGGTCTTCCACGGCATGTTCGTCCGCGACAACGCGGCCGACGTGATGAAGACCGTGATCGTGCTGTGCAGCGGCCTGACCCTGATCTACGGCTGGAGCTACCTGCGCGAGCGCAAGCTCTACCAGGGCGAGATCCCGGTGCTGATCCTGTTCGCCACCGCGGGCATGATGATCCTGGTCTCGGCCGGCAGCCTGCTGATGGTCTATCTGGGCCTGGAACTGCTGGCGCTGTGCTCCTACGCCCTGGTCGCCAGCAACCGTGAAAACGGTCTGGCCTCGGAAGCGGCGATGAAGTACATCGTGCTCGGCTCGCTGGCATCGGGCCTGCTGCTGTACGGCATGTCGCTGATCTACGGCGCCACCGGTTCGCTGCACCTGGACGCCATCAACGCCGCCATCCCGCATACCGAAGAGAAGATGCTGCTGCTGACCGGCGCGGTGTTCATGATCGCCGGTGTGGCCTTCAAGCTCGGCGCCGCTCCGTTCCACATGTGGCTGCCCGACGTCTACCAGGGTGCCCCGGCACCGGTCGCGCTGTTCATCAGCTCGGCCCCGAAGCTGGCCGCGTTCGGCATGGCCTACCGCCTGCTGGAAATGGGCGTGGGTCCGCTGGCGGACGAGTGGAAGTACCTGATCGGTGGCCTGGCCGCACTGTCGCTGGTGATCGGCAACCTGATGGCGATCGCGCAGACCAACCTCAAGCGCATGCTGGCGTTCTCGACTGTCTCGCACATCGGCTTCCTGCTGATGGGCATGGCCGGGGGGGGCGAGCGGGGTTACTCGGCGGCGCTGTTCTACGCCCTGAGCTACGCGATCATGTCCACGGCTGCGTTCGGCGCGATCATCGCGCTGTCGCGCAACGGCTTTGAAGCCGAGAAGATCGAAGACTTCAAGGGCCTCAATGCCCGCAACCCGTGGATGGCCGGCCTGGTGCTGTGCATCATGGCGTCGCTGGCAGGCATCCCGCCGTTCCTGGGCTTCTGGACCAAGCTGGCCGTCCTCGGCGCGGCGATCCAGGGCGACATGCTGTGGCTGGCCATGGTCGGCGTGATCTGCGCCGTGATCGGCTGCTTCTACTACCTGCGCGTCATCAAGGTCATGTACTTCGATGAGCCGGTGGGTGAGCCGCTGCCGGCCAACAACGATCGCGTGCTGGGCGTTGTGCTGGGCGTGAATGCCTTGGCGCTGCTGGCCCTGGGCGTGGCGTGGAACCCGATCATGGTGTGGTGCCAGCAGGCATTTGCACATATTTCGTAAAAAACGATACAAACGTGCGCAACTCGTGTAATATTCATCTCCTGAGTTGTTGATGCAGCGGTTTCGCCAGAACATCGTTGCGGTAGGTGCCAGCCGTTGGTTGGCACACAACTCATCCGCTTCTGCTGCGGGGTGGAGCAGTCTGGCAGCTCGTCGGGCTCATAACCCGAAGGTCGCAGGTTCAAATCCTGCCCCCGCTACCATATAGCTCCGGTTCAAGCCGGAGGCAGTGGACGAATCAAGCGATACCGGAAACGGTGTCGCTTTTTTCGTTGTAGAGCCGACCGTTGGTCGGCTGCTCCAGCTGCTCCAGCTGCTCCAGCTGCTCCGGCTGCTCCAGCTGCTCCAGCTGCTCCGGCTGCTCCAGCTGCTCCAGCTGCTCCAGCTGCTCCAGCTGCTCCAGCTGCTTCGGCTGCTCCGGCTGCTTCGGACCTTTCGGTAGAGCCGACCGTTGCTCGGCTGCCTTTCCTGGACGTCGAACGATATGTTTCACAAGGGGGTTGCACAGTAGTGAAAACTCCCTTACAATTCCGCTTCTGCTGCGGGGTGGAGCAGTCTGGCAGCTCGTCGGGCTCATAACCCGAAGGTCGCAGGTTCAAATCCTGCCCCCGCTACCACAGAAAATCTGCAGTGCAGATGCAGTAGACGAAAAGGCGATCTCGGCAACGAGGTCGCTTTTTTCGTTGTGGCATCGGCGACGTGGACGGCGACGCGGCATGACAGTGGAAAGGTCGGCGGAGCGGAGCGGAGCGGGGCGATGGCGGCTGCGGTGACGATGATTGACAGCCAGTCAGCGTCAATGACACGTCGTCGCGTGACATGTTGCCCCGCCTTTGCTTGCAACTTCAGTGACTGCCCAGCCATTTCCGTAGGCAGCGGTGTGGGCAGGTTGGCGGGACCATTGGGGCGACATGGATGTCGCCCATGAGTCCCCAAGGGTGAGGGCGCATTGCTTGCGAGGCGCTGCCTCGCATGCGTTCGAACGCACAACCGCCAGCGGCTGGGCCGGGCCGCGGAGCGGGGGTCACGGCGCGTCCCGCGGACCTGCCCGCACCGATGGCTTGGACGAACGCCCAAACAGCCCGCTCTGGCCGTTCAGCTTTCCGAATAGAGGCGCCAGCAGCCACCCCGGCCATTGCACCAGCGCGGTGCAACGGCTATCATCAGTGGCTTAGCGGACTGTCTACTCATCTCCTCTCAACGGATGTGAACAGGCCCCGCAACCGGCTTCCAGGAACGGCAACCTGTACCCAGGCCGCCGTGACCCCCGGAACGCTGGGCTCGCAGAAACGCACCACGTGCGTCTCTGCACCGGAATCCAGCATGACCGGAGTTGTACCGGACAGGGGCCCAACGGGCCCTTTGTTGTTTCCGGAAGGTGGTCCATGCAACGGACCAGACCCGTATTTCTTTTCAACGAATCAAGGCCGACTGTGAGCGACAAGGCAACCGAAATCGCGAATCTGCTCGCCCCCACCGTTCAGTCGCTGGGTCTCGAGCTGCTGGGCGTGGAATATCTCACCGCCCCGGGTGGTGCCACGCTGCGCCTGTACATCGACGTGCCGCTGGCCGAGCAGCCCGAGCGCATCGTCAACATCGACGACTGCGAACGTGTCAGCCGCGAAGTGTCTGCCCAGCTGGACGTCGAAGACCCGATCACGGCGAATTACACGCTGGAAGTGTCTTCGCCGGGCGTGGACCGCCCGCTGTTCACCGGCGACCAGTTCGAGCGCGCCATCGGCGAATCCGCCAAGGTGACGCTGAGCCTGCCGCAGGATGGCCGCCGCCGTCTGCAGGGCGAGATCCTCGCCGTGGATATCGAACAAGGCACGGTCACCTTCAAGGTCGACAATGCCCCGTTTACCGCCGACATCGAGAACATCGACAAGGCGCGCATCATGCCGGACTGGGCCGCCCTCGGCCTGGCTCCGACCAAACCGACTGGCCCGGCACCCAAACAGGGTGGCAAGGCGAACAAGAAACCATCCAACGAGCCGGCGGCCAAAAAGCCGCGCGCGGAGTGAGCCAATGAGCAAGGAACTTTTGCTGGTAGTGGATGCGGTCGCCAACGAAAAAGGCGTCCCGCGCGAAGTCATCTTCGATGCCATCGAGGCAGCGTTGGCTTCGGCTGCCAAAAAGCGTTACCCGGAAGAAGAAGTGCTGGCCCGTGTGTCGATCGACCACAAGGACGGCAACTACGAAACCTTCCGCCGCTGGGAAGTGGTGGCCGATGACGTGGTCATGGAGTCCCCGGACCGCCAGATCCGTCTGATGGACGCCATCGATGAAGCCGACGGCGTGGAAGTCGGCGATTTCATCGAAGAGCAGATCGAGAACCCGGACTTCGGCCGTATCGCCGCACAGGCCGCCAAGCAGGTGATCGTCCAGCGCGTGCGCGAGGCCGAGCGTCAGCAGGTGGTCGATGCGTGGAAGGATCGTGTCGGCGAACTGGTCACCGGTGTGGTCAAGCGCGCCGAGCGCGGCAACATCTATGTGGACCTGGGCGGCAACGCCGAGGCCTTCATTCCGAAGGACAAGGGCATTCCGCGCGACGTACTGCGCGCTGGCGACCGCGTGCGCGGTTACCTGGCCGAAGTCCGTTCGGAACCGCGTGGCCCGCAGCTGTTCATCAGCCGCGCCGCCCCGGAATTCATGATCGAACTGTTCAAGCTCGAAGTGCCGGAAGTCGGCCAGGGCCTGGTCGAGATCAAGGCCTGTGCACGTGATCCGGGCGACCGCGCCAAGATCGCCGTGCTGGCCCACGATTCGCGTACCGATCCGATCGGTGCCTGCATCGGCATGCGCGGTTCGCGCGTGCAGGCCGTGTCCAACGAGCTCAATGGCGAGCGCGTGGACATCGTGCTCTGGAACGAGAACCCCGCCAATTTCGTCATCAACGCGATGGCGCCGGCGGAAGTGCAGTCGATCATCGTCGATGAAGAAAAACACTCGATGGACCTGGCCGTGGCGGAAGAGCGCCTGGCCCAGGCGATCGGCAAGGGCGGCCAGAACGTCCGTCTTGCCAGCCGCCTGACCGGTTGGCAGCTCAATGTGATGACCCAGGACCAGGTGACCGCCAAGTCCGAGGCAGAGCAGGGCGTTGCCCGTCAGCTGTTCATGGACAAGCTGGAAGTGGATGAAGAAATCGCCGCCATCCTGGTGACCGAAGGCTTCAACACCGTGGAAGAAATCGCCTACGTCCCGGTCGGCGAACTGCTGGCCGTGGAAGGCTTCGACGAAGACATCGTCGAAGAGCTGCGTGCCCGTGCCCGCGATGCGCTGCTCAACGAAGCGCTGGCGGTGGAAGAAGGTCTGGAGGACGGTTCGCCGTCGGAAGACCTGCTCGCCCTGGAAGGCATGGACGAGGCAACTGCCTACGCCCTGGCCGGTCACGGCGTGCGTACCAGTGAGGACCTGTCGGACCTGGCCGCCGACGAGATCCTCGAGTTCGGCATCGAGGACATGGACCAGGAGCGCGCCGCCGCCCTGATCCTTGCCGCCCGAGCCGAGGAGATCGCCCGCCTGGAGCGCGGCGAATGAGCCAGCGATGAACAGTGCCCTGACCCGCTCAGGGCTTAGACTCCGCGCTGCCTTCGCACGTTTCGAGGGAGCGCCAACCAGATCATAGGATCCGAATGTCGCAGCAAACCACCATCCGCAAGCTTGCCGAACTGGTCAACACCCCGGTCGATAAACTGCTCGTACAACTTGCCGAAGCCGGCATGAAGTTCAGCGGTCCCGACCAGGTCGTGACCAGTACCGAGAAGGTGAAGCTCCTGGGCTTCCTTCGTCGTTCGCACGGCAAGACCGAGCAGCCCGTCGAGAGCAATGACGAGGCCGCCAAGAAGATCACCCTGAACCGTCGCAAGTTGCAGGAAGTGACCGTCAGCGCCGGCCGCAGCAAGACCACCGTCAACGTGGAAGTGCGCCAGAAGCGTACCTACATGAAGGACGCCAGCGGCAAGCCGATGACCGCGGATGAGGAGCGCGCCGACATCCTGCGCAAGCTGGAGGAATCCCGCCAGCGCAATCTGGACGAGCAGCGCGCACTGGCCGAGAAGGACCGTGCGCGCGACGAAGAAATCGCCCGCAAGCGTCAGGAAGAGATCGACGCCAAGGAACGTGCCGAAGCCGAGCGCAAGGCGGCCGAAGCCGCTGCAGAAGCGGCCAAGAACGCACCGCCGGCCCCGGCCCCGGTTGCCGCCAAGCCGGCTGCTGCCGATGCACCGGCCCGCAATGCGCGTCCGGCTGCACCGTCGGCTGCCCGTCCGGCACCGCGTTCGGACGATCGCAACTCGAACAACAACAACAACCGTCCGGGCGCCAAGCGCGACGACGATGGTGGCAACCGCTTCGCCGGTCAGCTGCATCTGTCGGCCGCCGATCGTGCCCGCCGCGGCAACAACAGCAACTCGCGCGGTCGTCCGACCGGGCGCGTGCAGCACGGCAGCCGCCGTGACAGCAACCAGTCGCGCAGCGGCGGTGGTGCCCATGGGTTCGAACGTCCGGTCGCGCCGATCGTGCGTGACGTCACCATCGGCGACACCATCACCGTCGCCGATCTGGCCCAGAAGCTGGCCGTCAAGGGCGGCGATGTGGTCAAGGCGCTGTTCAAGATGGGCGTCATGGCGACCATCACCCAGACCATCGACCATGACACTGCCGCGCTGGTGACCGAAGAACTCGGCCACAACGTGATCCGTGCCAACACCAACGACGCCGAAGACGCGCTGCTGGCGCTGGCCGGTGGCAACCAGGGCGAGCCGGTGGCACGTCCGCCGGTGGTCACCATCATGGGCCACGTCGATCACGGCAAGACCTCGCTGCTGGATTACATCCGCCGCACCAAGGTCGCCACGGGCGAAGCCGGTGGCATCACCCAGCACATCGGTGCGTACCACGTTGAAACGCCGAAGGGCGTGATCAGCTTCCTGGATACCCCGGGCCACGCGGCGTTTACGTCCATGCGTGCCCGCGGTGCCAAGCTGACCGACATCGTGGTGCTGGTGGTGGCGGCCGATGACGGCGTCATGCCGCAGACCAAGGAAGCCATCCAGCACGCCCGTTCGGCGGGTGTGCCGCTGATCGTGGCGATCAACAAGATCGACAAGTCCGGCGCCGATCCGATGCGCGTCAAGAACGAGCTGCTCACCGAGCAGGTCGTCTCCGAAGATTTCGGTGGTGACGTGCAGATGGTCGAGATCTCGGCCAAGGCCGGTCTGGGCATCGACGACCTGCTGGACGCGATCTCGATCCAGGCCGAACTGCTGGAACTGAAGGCCGTGGCCGACGGTCGCGCCAGCGGCGTGGTCATCGAGTCCTCGCTGGACAAGGGCCGTGGCCCGATCGCCACCGTGCTGGTGCAGCAGGGTTCGCTGAAGAAGGGCGATTACCTGGTCTGCGGTATCCAGTACGGCCGCGTGCGCGCGCTGTTCGATGAAACCGGCGCACAGCCCGACCAGGCTGGCCCGTCGATTCCGGTGCAGGTGCTGGGTCTGTCCGGCGTGCCGGATGCCGGTGATGACTTCGTCGTGGTTGAAGACGAGCGTCTGGCCAAGGACGTCGCGCAGCAGCGCGAAACCAAGCGCCGTGAATCGCGCCTGGTGCAGTCCGCCGGCAGCCGCATGGAAGACATCATGGCGACCCTGGGCAAGGGCGATGGCCAGCAGGTGCTGAACCTGGTGATCAAGGCTGACGTGCAGGGTTCGGTGCAGGCGCTGAGCCAGGCACTGGTCGCGCTGTCCAACGACGACATCCGCATCAACGTGATCCACTCCGGCGTGGGCGGCATCACCGAATCGGACGCCAACTCGGCGGTTGCCTCCAAGGCCACCGTGATCGGCTTCAACGTGCGTGCGGATGCTTCGGCCCGTCGCATCATTGAATCCAACGGCGTGGACCTGCGTTACTTCTCGATCATCTATGACGTGATCGATCAGGTGAAGCAGGTGGCCTCCGGTCTGCTCGGCGTGGAAATCCGCGAAGAGATCATCGGTATCGCCCAGGTCCGCGATGTGTTCCGCAGCTCGAAGTTCGGTGCGGTCGCAGGCTGCATGATCATCGAAGGTACGGTGAAGCGCAGCAAGCCGATCCGCGTCCTGCGCGACAGCGTCGTGGTCTTCGAAGGCGAGCTGGAATCGCTGCGTCGCTTCAAGGAGAACGTCGAAGAAGTCCGCAACGGTACCGAATGCGGTATCGGCGTGAAGGCTTACAACGACGTCAAGCCGGGTGATCAGATCGAGTGCTTCGAGCGTATCGAAGTGCCGCGCACCCTGTAATGTCGCGGTGGCCCGACCAACGGTCGGGCCCTACCGTGATGTTGCGCCCGACCGTTGGTCGGGTGCCCACCGAATCAAGAGTGCCTCGTGCCAAAGACCTTCCATCGAACCGACCGTGTTTCCGCCCAGATCCGCCGCGAACTGGGGACGCTCGTGCACAACGCCGTGCGTGTACACGGCCTGCCTTCGGTGAGCGTCTCCGACGTGGAAATCACCCGTGACATGGCGCATGCCAAGATCTTCGTCACCGCGCTGATGCCCGAACGTTCGGTAGAAGCCATGAAAGGCCTGAAGGAACTGGCCTGGGAGCTGCGGATGGAGCTGGCGCGTGCGATGAAGCTGCGCCACGTGCCCGAGCTGCACTTCCACTACGATGATTCGGTGGATCGCGGCGAGCGCATCGACAACATCCTGCGCGATCTGCCCGATACGCTGGCGGCAGAAAAAAGTCGGCAGGGCGATGACGGCGGCGAAGATGACGTCGACGAAGGCGAAGACGCCGACGAAGGCGACAAGAAAGCCTGATGGACCAACAGCCCGAAAGGGCTGTTGTCTTATGGGGTGGGGCCTGTCGCAGTGCGACCGCTCCGCCGGAGGCCGGATTGACCGGCAGCGCCACACGGCGCCGTTTTGAATTGAATGCATGGCACCCCGAATTTCATTCCGCCGCCTGGATGGCATCCTGCTGCTCGACAAGCCGACCGGCATGAGCTCCAACGCGGCCCTGCAGGTGGCTCGCCGCTTGTACCGCGCCGAGAAGGGCGGCCACACCGGCAGCCTGGATCCGCTGGCCACCGGGCTGCTGCCACTGTGCTTCGGTGAGGCCACCAAGATTGCCGGCCTGTTGCTCGGCTCCGCCAAGGCCTATGACGCCGAGGTGGTGCTGGGCCAGACCACCGATACCGATGATGCCGATGGCACCGTGCTGCGCGAGCGGCCGGTCCCGGCCATCAGTGCGGCCGAGCTCGAGGCGGCGCTGGCACCGCTGCGCGGTCGCATCCGCCAGCGCGCCCCGATCTACTCCGCGCTCAAGCAGGGCGGCGAGCCGCTGTACCTGAAGGCCCGCCGTGGCGAGGCGATCGAAGCGCCGGAGCGCGATGTGGAGGTCCACGCCCTGGAGGTGCTGGACCAGCAGCCGACCCGGCTGTCGCTGCGGGTGACCTGCGGTTCAGGCACGTACATCCGCAGCCTGGCCCGCGACCTTGGTGAGACGCTGGGCTGCGGCGCCCATATCGCCGGCCTGCGTCGGCTGTGGGTGGATCCCTTCCGTGAGGCGCCGATGGTCACCCTGGACACCCTGCGCGCCTTGGCCGAGCAGGGCGATGAGGCCGGCATGGAGGCCCTGTTACTGCCGCTGGACGCGGGTCTGGCCCATTACCCGCGGGTCACGCTGGACGACGAGCAGGCCCGTCGGTTCCGGGTGGGGCAGCGCATCCGCGACGCCAGCTGGCCGCAGGGTGGGGTGGTGGTCTTCGGCCCGGCCGAGGCGATCCAGGGCCTGGGCCAGGTTGACGAGACCGGTCTGCTGGCCCCGCAGCGCCTGTTCAACCTCTGAGCGAGCGGGCCGGACGCCACCCCGGTCCTTGTTCCGGACGCCCGCGGACGTTACAATTCCGCGGCCTTTTCAGGCTTCCCGCGTTCTGCGGGTTCATCCTTTCGTTAACGGCGAGTCGCGCGGTACGTCAATGGGACGTTTCTGCGGGCCACGCATCCAAGAGAAAACAGATATGTCGATCGACACCCAGAAAGTCATTGAAGACAACAAGCGCAGCGCGGCTGACACCGGCTCCCCGGAAGTCCAGGTCGCTCTGCTGACCGCCCGCATCGAACTGCTGACCGGCCACTTCAAGACCCACAAGAAGGATCACCACAGCCGTCGTGGTCTGCTGCAGATGGTCAACCGCCGCCGCAGCCTGCTCGACTACCTGAAGAAGAAAGACGCTCCGCGTTACAAGGCCCTGATCGAAAAGCTCGGCCTGCGTCGCTAAGCACGAACCCCCACCGCGGCGCAGGAATGCGCCGCGGTTTTGTTTTGGCAGTACAGCATCAAACGTATGGGCCGGACAACCGGTCACCCGTCGGCGGCAAGGGTCGCCAGCGGTCCATTGAAGAAAGCATCATCCAAGGAAACCCCCGTGGCAAAAATCACCAAAACCTTCCAGTACGGCAAGCACACCGTCACGCTTGAAACCGGCGAAATCGCCCGTCAGGCCGGCGGTGCCGTCATCGTCAAGTTCGACGACACCGTGCTGCTGGTCTCCGCCGTTGCCGCCAAGAGCGCGCGTGAGGGCCAGGACTTCTTCCCCCTGACCTGCGACTATCAGGAGAAGTTCTACGCAGGTGGCCGTATCCCGGGCGGTTTCTTCAAGCGCGAAGGCCGCGCGACCGAAAAAGAGACGCTGATTTCGCGCCTGATCGATCGCCCGATCCGTCCGCTGTTCCCGGAAGACTACAAGAACGAAGTTCAGATCATCGCTACCGTGATGTCGCTGAACCCGGACATCGACGGCGACATCGCCGCGCTGATCGGCGCCTCGGCTGCGCTGTCGCTGGCCGGTACCCCGTTCAAGGGTCCGATCGCCGCCGCCAAGGTGGGTTACAAGAACGGTGAGTACATCCTCAACCCGACCGTGACCGAACTGAAGGATTCGGAGCTGGAACTGGTTGTCGCCGGTACCGCCAACGCCGTGCTGATGGTGGAATCCGAAGCCGCGCTGCTGTCCGAAGACGTGATGCTGGGCGCTGTGACCTTCGGTCACCGCGAAATGCAGAAGGTCATCAACGCGATCAACGAGCTGACCGTGGAAGCCGGCACCAAGCCGTCGACCTGGGAAGCCCCGGCCAAGAACGACGTGCTGATCAGCGCCCTGCAGGAAGCCATCGGCCCGCGTCTGGGCGAAGCCTTCCAGGTGCGCGACAAGCTGCAGCGCCGTGACGCCATCTCGGCGATCAAGAAGGACGTGGTCGAGTCGCTGGCTGGCCGTGTGGCCGCCGAAGGCTGGAACCCGGCCGAGCTGTCGAAGGAATTCGGCGAGCTGGAATACAGCACCATGCGCAACTCGGTGCTCGACACCAAGGTCCGCATCGACGGCCGTGCGCTGGACACCGTCCGCCCGATCTCGGTGAAGACCGGCATCCTGCCGCGTACCCACGGCTCCTCGCTGTTCACCCGCGGTGAAACGCAGGCCATCGTGACCATCACCCTGGGCACCGCCCGTGATGGCCAGGTCATCGATGCCGTCGCCGGTGAGTACAAGGAAAACTTCCTCTTCCATTACAACTTCCCCCCCTACTCGGTGGGTGAGACCGGCCGCATGATGGGCCCGAAGCGTCGCGAAATCGGCCACGGCCGTCTCGCCAAGCGCGGCGTGCTGGCAGTGATGCCGTCGCTGGAAGCCTTCCCGTACACCATCCGCGTGGTCTCGGAAATCACCGAATCCAACGGCTCCTCGTCGATGGCCTCGGTCTGCGGTTCCTCGCTGGCCCTGATGGACGCCGGCGTGCCGGTGAAGTCGCCGGTGGCCGGTATCGCCATGGGTCTGGTCAAGGAAGGCGAGCGCTTCGTCGTCCTGTCCGACATCCTGGGTGACGAAGATCACCTGGGCGACATGGACTTCAAGGTCGCCGGTACCGCTGAGGGCATCTCCGCCCTGCAGATGGACATCAAGATCGAAGGCATCACCGAAGAGATCATGAAGCAGGCACTGCAGCAGGCCAAGGCTGGCCGTCTGCACATCCTGGGTGAAATGGCCCACGGCCTGACCGCCCCGCGCGAAGAGCTGTCGGACTACGCGCCGCGCCTGCTGACCATCAAGATCCACCCGGACAAGATCCGCGAAGTGATCGGCAAGGGTGGTTCCACCATCCAGGCCATCACCAAGGAAACCGGCACCCAGATCGACATCCAGGATGACGGCACCATCGTCATCGCGTCGGTCAACGCCATCGCTGCGCAGGCTGCCAAGGCCCGCATCGAGCAGATCACCTCGGACGTCGAGCCGGGCCGCATCTACGAAGGCAAGGTCGCCAAGATCATGGACTTCGGTGCGTTCGTCACGATCCTGCCGGGCAAGGACGGTCTGGTCCACGTGTCGCAGATCTCCAGCGATCGCGTCGAGAAGGTCGGCGATGTGCTGAAGGAAGGCGATGTGGTCAAGGTCAAGGTGCTGGAAGTCGACAAGCAGGGCCGTATCCGCCTGTCGATGAAGGCCGTCGAAGAAGGCGAGGGCGCCCCCGCCGCCGAGTAATCGGCCGGGCCGATCTCGCGGTAGGTGAGGACCGTCGGTCCTCACGCTTCCCGGTCGGTAGGTGAGGACCGTTGGTCCTCACGCTTCCCGGTCGGTAGGCGAGGACCGTTGGTCCTCACGCTTTCGCAGACAAGAAAAAGCGGGCTTCGGCCCGCTTTTTTTGTGCCCGCATGTTCAACCAACAGCGCCGGTTCGCGGTGGAGTGCCATGCCATGCCACGCATGGCTGCCGTTGGGTGGGGGCGCATTACGCCAGATAGCGAGATACCTCGATCAGATTCCGGTCCGGATCGCGGAAATACACCGACAGGATCGGTCCGGTGGCACCCGTCCGCTGGACCGGTCCTTCTTCGACGGTCACGCCCTGCGCCTGCAGGTGCGCCAGGATCTCGTCCATCGTCGCGTAGGTGATCAGGCACAGGTCCGCCGAGCCGGGCGTGGGGCGCTCGGCCTTTGGCTCGAACTCGCGCCCTTGTGCATGCAGGTTGATCTTCTGCAGCCCGAAGCGCAGCGCCTTGCGCCCCTCGCCGAAGGTATCCACCTCCATGCCCAGCACGCGGTGGTAGAACTCACAGGTCGCGGCGACATCCGCCACGGTCAGGACCAGGTGGTCCAATCGGTCGATATGCAGGTCGGTCATCGGTGTCACGCAGCAGGCAGTCACTATCGCTGAACTGTAAAACCGATGACGCAAGGCGGGGGTGAACACCTGTCGCCGTCAGGCAGGCGCGCATGCAGGCATGCAGGCATACATGCGGGCGGGCGGGCCGCGCGGCAGAGCGGGACAGACCGCGCGGTCGTCCGCTGCGGGCGGCGACTTCGAGTGACGCGTCCGTGGCGTGTACCGGGTGTTGCCGTACGGCCTGTGGACAGCCGCCAGGCCTGCGTGGGTCAGCCGTCAGTGTCCGCTGGACGGATTCGCAGGACATCACCGCGCAAAGCGCCCACGCACCACAGCACGCTGCTAACGTGGCTTCGCCTTCGCCCCGGGAGATCCCATGTTCCGTCCAACCGTCGCTGTCCTGGCCGTTCTGATCGCCAGCGTGATGCCGCAGGCCGCCTCCGCCATGGAGTCGTTGCCCAAGGTGATCGGCGCGTACTACCCGGGGGGTTCGGCGGACCGCTACCCGGTGGAGACCATTCCGGCCGATACGCTCACCCATCTGTTCTATGCGTTCGCCACCATCGACCAAGGTCAATGCGCGGTCGCGCCGCAGGCCGATGCGCATTTCAGGGCACTGGCCGCGCTCAAGCGTGCGCATCCGACGCTGCACACCCTGATCTCGATCGGCGGCTGGAACGCGGGCGGGTTCTCCGATGCGGCGCTGACCGCGGAAAGCCGCGAACGCTTCGCGGCCTCCTGCGTGGCGATGTTCTTCGAGCGCCATCGCGGCAGCTTCGATGGCGTGGACATCGACTGGGAGTTCCCGGTATATGGCGGCCCGACCCAGATCACCGACCGCCCGGAAGATCGCCGCAACATGACCCTGCTGGTGCGCGAGTTCCGCCGCCAGCTCGATGCGCTGGACAAGAAAGACGGCCAGCACCGGCTGGTCACCGCCGCGCTGCCTGCCGGCCGCGTGCAGACCGATGGCCCGTATGATCCGGCCCGCAGCTACGAACTCAAGGAGCTCGGCCGCGCGCTCGATTTCATCAACTTGATGAGCTACGACATGGGCACCGGCTTCTCGGCGGTGTCCACCTTCAACGCGCCGCTGCATGAGGTGCCGGAAGATCCGCTGGCGCCGGAATTGAAACGCTGGAACAGCGTGGCCGGGGCGGTGGCCTACTACGAGCAGCACGGTGTGCCGAAAGACAAGCTGGTGCTCGGCGTGCCGTTCTACGGCCGTGGCTTCCAGCTGGAGGGCGATGCCAACCAGGGCCTCTACCAGCACTACAGCGCGCCGCATCCGGCCGGCGACTGGCGGCAGATCCAGGCCAGCATGCTCGGCCAGCCCGGCTGGGAGCGGCACTGGCACCCGGTCGCGCAGACGCCGTGGTTGTACAACGCCACCGGGAAGGTCTTCGTCAGCTATGAGGATCCCACCTCGATCGGTCTGCGCGCCACCTTCGCCAAGGACAGCGGTCTGCGCGGCGTCTTCATGTGGGAGCTGACCGGTGACGACGCGCAGGGCAGCCTGCTCAAGGCCATGGTGGCGCCGTTCCGGGAACCTGCGAAGTAAGCGCGCCGAAGGCCGCCGCCACGCACGCGGCGTGCCCTATGCTTGCCGCCATGGAGACCGTCCGCCTGCTGGATCTGCACATCGACCGCCCTGCCCAGCAGGTGCGGCGAGGAGATCAGGTATTGCCGGTCGGCGGGTTGAGTTGGCGGCTGCTGGACTGCCTGCTGGCCCACGGCAACGCCGTCGTCGATTTCGACACGCTCGCCGATCAGGTCTGGGCACCGGCGGTGGTCGGCGAGGATGCGATCAGCCAGCGGGTGAAGCTGCTCCGGCAGGCGCTGGGCGATGACGGCCGTCGGCCGCGCTACATCCGCTCGGTTCGTGGCCGTGGCTACCAGTTGTGCGCCTCGCCGCAGCCGGTGATGCGTGATGCCGTTGCCAGCGCCGGCACGGAGGGCGCTCCCGTCGCACCCGGCGTGCGCGCACCCGCACGGTGGGTCTGGCTGGCTGGGGTAACGGTCGCCGCTGCTGCCGTCGTGTTCGCCTTGGTACGTCCCGCCAGCGCACCGGCGTCGCCAGCGGAGGCGGTGCTGCAGCGCGCCGCCTATTACGCGGGCATCGGCCAGGCCAGCAACAACGAACGGGCGATCGCGTTGTACCGCCAGGCGCTGCAGATCGACCCTGAATCGCTAAGCGCACGGCGTGGACTCGCCCGAGCGCTGGCGGCCGATGCCTGCTTGTTCAACGGCGCGCGCGAGCGTGCGCAGGAGGCGCTGGTGTTGAGCAGCCAGCTGGTGCTCAAGGCGCCGGAAGATGCCGCCGGCTGGGCCGCACGCGGCTATGCCCACGACTGCCTCGGCGCGATGTCGCACGCCATGGCGGACTACCGGCAGGCACTGCGGCGCGACCCGGGTGACGAGCGCACGCGCGCATCGCTGGCCTATCTGCAGCAGGAAAAAGGCGACCTCGCGCAGGCCTTGCAGGACAACCTGTCACTGCGCGCGCCCGAGCGGGTTCGCTTCCGCGACGTACAGGTCGCACGCGAGCTGGAGCTGTTGGGGTTCACCGATGCGGCCGCTCGCCGGCACGCGCACAACTTCCAGCTCTATCCGGACAATGTGTTCGCCAACATCGCCTGGCCGCACAGCCTGTTGGCAATGGGGGAGTCGGCAAAAGCACAGCAGGCGCTGGATCAGGCACTGGCTCGCGGGACGCCACATCCGCAGTTGCTGCGCCTGCAGGGCGAGATGCTGCTGTTGAGCGGGAATCGGAAGGGCGCCGCCGAAGCCTTCGAGCAGAGCCGGGTATTGCGCCCGCAGCAGTCGATGGGGCAGACCCTGGCCGGCCTCTATGGCGATCCGGCGCCTGCCCCGACCTGGATCGCCGAGCGCCTGCAGATGCTGGAAGGGCAAGGCGATGATGGCTGGTCCGACACCGCACTGGAGCGTGCGATGGTGCTGCAGGCCCAGGGCGATGAGGCCGCTGCGCTGGTGGCCCTGCATCACGCGGTGAACGCCGGCTTCCGCGATGCGGCGTGGCTGCGCGCCACTCCCTTGTTTGCGCCGCTGCACGGTACGGCCGGCTGGCAGGGACTGCTCGACACGATCGAGACGGACGTATCTGCCCAGCGCGCCCGGGTGTTGGCCGCTCCATGGCGGCCAACAGACCTCGACGGCCTCAGCGCAGCGCTGGCAGCAGGAACTCGGTAAGGATGCGGCGCGACTGCGGGTGGGCGTAGCTGCGGTTGTAGGCCTGGCTGGTGATCACCGCGACCAGCTTCTTGCCGGGTATCACGAACACGTAGTTGCCGCCGTTGCCGGACATCGTCCACACGGTGCTGTCGTGCCCGTCGACCGGAAGCTTCAGCCCCCACCATTGATAGCCGTAGTCGCTACCATCACCGGCGGTGGCCTGCGCGCTGAGCATCGCCCGCACATAGCGGGTCGGGATCAATTGTTTGCCTTGCCAGCGTCCCTCGGCCAGCACCAGTTCGCCCAACCGTGCCAGGTCCCGGCTGCGGTAACGCGTCCCACCGCCGCCCATGCCGATGCCTTCCGGTGAGCGGTTCCACGTGCTCGTGGTGATGCCCAGCGGGCGCTCCAGCACCTGCGCGGCGTAGTCGGCCAAGGGCCGCTTCGTGGCCTGTTCCAGTACTGCGCCGAGCACGAAGGAATTGGCCGTGCAGTAGGCATGCGCGCGGCCGTGCGGGCTGTCTTCCGGTCGCGTCATCCACGGTGCGAAACCCTTGACCGGCAGCGACAGCGCGAAGTCCAGCCAGTGCTCGGTCACGTACATGCGCTCTTCATTGCCGGCCGAGAACGCATTCTCGTCATCGCACTCCCACAGCGTGCTCATGGTGAGCAGGTCTTCCACCGTCATCGCGCGCAGCCGGGGATCGACGGGATGGCCAGCGGTGAACGCGGGGAAGTAGTCGTACACACGGGCCTGTACGCCGGGCAGGGACCCGTCGCCGATGGCCGCGCCGACCAGCATCGCGGTCACGCTCTTGCTGGCCGAGCGCACGTCATTGAGGGTCTCCGCCGTGCCGCCGTTGAAGTAGCCCTCGTACGCCACCTGGCCGTCCACCTGCAGCAGCACGCTGGTGATCTGTTTGATGTCCTGGTTGGCGATCGCCGACTCCAGTGCGGTGATCCGGGCGTTGTCCAGCACCGCGGGTGCGGCGGAAGCAACCAGTGGCAGGGCGGCCGCCAGGGCGAAGACCAGGGCGGCAAGTCGGTGTCGGTAGGGGTGCATGAGCAAGGCTCCTCGAGATGAGGGCCGACTACGCCATGACGCGGTCTGAAGTGCTGGAAAGGCGTCTGAAGAATTCTGAAAGCCCGCCGCAGCAGGCCCCCAGGGTCATCAGCGCGGTGCACTCCAGACGCTGTTCGGATCGCCATGCCTCGCCCGGCGCAGGCTCGCACGCGCCAGGGTGGCAAAACCAAAGGCCAGTGCCAGCGCCACCGCGTCCACCCAGAACAGCGGCCAGTAGCCCCGTGCCGCGCTCGCCCATGGCCAGTAGCCGGTCAGGCCGCCGTGCACCACCGCCACCAGTGCGGTGCTGATGGCGGCCGCCCAGAGCAGCTCACGGGCCGCCTGGTCGGGGCGACGCAGCGCCGCCCACAGGGCGCAGACGCCCCAGGTGACGAAACAGATCCAGCGGATGCCGTGGTCCACCGCCTGCGGCGCGACCTGCTCCAGGATCTGTGCACCGACGAAGCTGGCCGAGACTGCCACGCACAACCCGATGCATACCCCCACCGTGGCCCGGGCCATATTGATCTGCGCGCGCCCCTGTTCCACCTGGCGCCGCTTGCGACGCGATTCGATCCACAGCAGGTTGCCCGAGTAGAACAGGAAGGCGCCGCCCAGGCCGAGCAGGAAGTACAACCACACCACCACGCCATTGCCGAATTCACCGAAGTGCAGCGCGTAGGCCGCACTGAGGGTGGCGTGGTTGGCATCGCGCTGGCCGGGCAGCTGGCTGCTCAGCAGGCGGCCGGTGGCCGCATCCAGGCCGACCGCGCCGAGCGGCCCCAGGGTGCCCCCGGAACCGCCGGTGATCTCGATCGTCGCGTTGGCATCGCCGGCATGGGCGAGTTTCAGGAAGGCTGGTTCGAAATCGGCCACGCCCTGTGCGCGCGCCACCTCGATGGCGCGTGCATGCAGCATACGCAGGTGGGTGTCATCGCCGGGCTGGCCGCTGGGCTCGCGTACCGGGGCGGTGTCCATCGCCGCCGGCACAGCCTGCAGCAGCTTGCCGTCGAAGATCAGCGGATTGAGCGCCGCCATCTGCAGGAAGATCAGGCAGAGCAGCGCGCCGGTGACCGCGAACATCAGATGGAAGGGCAGGCTGAGCACGCCGATCACGTTGTGCGCGTCCTGCCACATCTGCTTGAGGTTGCGGCCCGGGCGCAGTGCGAACAGATCGCCCAGCAGTCTGGGCAGGTGGATGACCAGGCCGCTGAGCAGGGCCACGCCATACAGCAGGCTGACGATGCCCATCAGGTAGGTGCCCGCGACCGGCAGGCCCAGGCTGTAATGCAGCTCGTTGACCAGCTCGGCCAGTCCGGTCTGTGGCGGGGTCACGCTGCCGTCGTAATGGTCCAGCCAGGCGTACAGCCAGGTGCCCTTGGCATCCTGCCAATACGCGATCGGCTGTGGATGATCCGCCCCCGGGAAGGTCATGCCCACATGGGCGCGTGCGGCCGGATGGCGCTCGAGCACTCCCTCGAGCAGGCGCTGCGCGTCGTCCAGGCTCGCGGCCGGGGTATCCACCGCATGCGGCGTCTGCCACAGCGGCAGATCGTGGTGGAACAGGGTCAGCGCACCGGCGTAGAACGCCACGAACAGGGCGAAACCGGCGACCAGGCCGACCCACGTATGCAGCGTGGTGAAGGTGCGCAGGGTCTGGGAACTGAACTTCATCGTATCGCTCTCATTGCACCGCGCCGGTCAGGCGCAGCAGCCACAACAGGCCGAATCCGGCCAGGGCGGTCGAGCTCATCACGGCCCACGCCCGCAGCCCGGTGCGGAAGCTGAAGGCCCAGATCGCCGCCAGCATCCACAGCGGAATGAAGGCGATCAGGCTGGGCACCAGCGCGCTCTGCCACGGCCCCGGCGGCAGCCAGGCGACCAGGCCGGTGGCCGCGGCCGCGACGAAGAATCCCGCCAGGAGGCCGGCGCCCGCGCGGACCCACATCAGCGCATCACCTGTGCCGGACGATGCCACGCGGCCAGCAGCGGCAGCAGGACTGCCACCAGCATCCAGCTGCACAGCATCACCACCACGCCGGTGGCGATGCCCAGGTTGGCGATCCACAGCCACAGCGCCGCCACCGCAGCCACCAGACTGATCTGCCGGCCAAGGCGGCCGGCACGGCGCAGGCGCGGCCAGCGGCAGTGCGGTGAGGCGGCATACAGCGCCAGCGCCGAGAACGCGGAGCCGGCCAGCGCCAGGCTGCAGAAGCCAAGCGAGGTCAGGGCGACGGTAATCATCGGGCGGCTGCCGGCATGGGCGACAGAGCGCGGCAGGCCGGGAAGGAAGCGGGGCAGGGCATGGGGGAATCCAATCGGCAATCCTGTCCTGGGCAGGACAGTAATCCGCGCATGGTAATCATTGCGGTTTGTGGGCGCCACATGGGCGCATTCAGGCGGTCCCGTTGCCTGACCACCGCCGGAGCGGCGCATTCATCGGCGGATTGGTTTAAGATCAGGGCATCTCTATCGAGGCAACAAGGTGGCCCGCGCCCTGCGCCGGTCTAGCGTGTGACATGAGCACTACCACCGCCCACCGCTGAACGCCCCCGACGGCCCCTGACGCAGGCGCCTTCGTGGCGCTTTTTTTATTGCCTCGCCCCCGGATTCTCCAGGCCCCCTGCGGGCCACCAGACCAAAGCACTCTCATGATCGCGATCACGCTCCCCGACGGCAGCCGCCGTGAATTCGAACATCCCGTCAGTGTCATGGACGTCGCCCAGTCGATCGGCGCCGGCCTGGCCAAGGCCACCATCGCCGGTTCGGTGGATGGCGTGCTGGTCGATGCCAGTGACGTCATCGACCACGATGCCAGCCTGCGCATCATCACCGCCAAGGACGAGGAGGGCGTCGAGATCATCCGCCACTCCGCCGCCCATCTGGTCGGTCATGCGGTCAAGCAGCTGTACCCGGACGTCAAGATGGTGATCGGCCCGGTCATCGCCGAAGGCTTCTACTACGACATCTACTCCGAGCGTCCGTTCACGCCCGAGGACATGGCCGCCATCGAAAAGCGCATGGGCGAGCTGATCGCGCAGGACTACGACGTCATCAAGAAGGTCACCCCACGTGCGGAGGTCATCGAGATCTTCAAGGCGCGTGGCGAAGACTACAAGCTGCGCCTGATCGACGACATGTCGCCGGAGATCCAGGCGATGGGCATGTACTACCACCAGGAATACGTGGACATGTGCCGCGGCCCGCACGTGCCCAACACGCGCTTCCTGAAGGCCTTCAAGCTGACCCGCATTTCCGGCGCCTATTGGCGCGGCGACGCGCAGAACGAGCAGCTGCAGCGCGTCTACGGCACCGCCTGGGCCGACAAGAAGCAGCTCGATGCGTACATCAAGCGCATCGAAGAGGCGGAGATGCGCGACCACCGTCGCATCGGCAAGCAGCAGGACCTGTTCCACCTGCAGGAAGAGGCCCCGGGCCTGGTGTTCTGGCACCCCAAGGGCTGGGCGCTGTGGCAGGTGGTCGAGCAGTACATGCGCAAGGTGTACCGCAATACCGGCTACGGCGAAGTGCGCTGCCCGCAGATCCTGGACGTGTCGCTGTGGCAGAAGTCCGGCCATTGGGACAACTACCAGGACGCGATGTTCTTCACCGAGTCGGAGAAGCGTACCTACGCGCTCAAGCCGATGAACTGCCCGGGCCACGTGCAGGTGTTCAACCAGGGGCTGCACAGCTACCGCGATCTGCCGATCCGCTACGGTGAGTTTGGTGCCTGCCACCGCAACGAGCCCTCCGGCGCGCTGCACGGCATCCTGCGCGTGCGTGGCTTTACCCAGGACGACGGCCACGTGTTCTGCACCGAAGACCAGGTCGAGGCGGAAGTGACCGCGTTCCACCAGCAGGCGCTGGCGGTGTACCAGCACTTCGGCTTCGAGGAGATCCAGGTCAAGATCGCGCTGCGCCCCGAATCGCGCCTGGGCGATGACAGCACGTGGGACAAGGCGGAGGGCGCATTGCGCTCGGCCCTGTCCAGCTGCGGGGTGGAATGGCAGGAGCTGCCGGGCGAGGGCGCCTTCTACGGCCCGAAGATCGAGTACCACCTCAAGGATGCCATCGGCCGTACCTGGCAGCTGGGCACGATGCAGGTCGACTTCATGATGCCTGGCCGCCTTGGCGCCGAGTATGTGGACGAAAACAGCCAGAAGAAGCATCCGGTCATGCTGCACCGCGCAATCGTCGGTTCCATGGAGCGTTTCCTGGGCATCCTGATCGAGCACCATGCCGGCCAGTTCCCGGCCTGGCTGGCTCCGACCCAGGTGGTGGTGGCCAATATCACCGATGCGCAGGCTGAATACGTCAGCGAAGTACGGAAAACCCTTGCAGATCAAGGCTTCCGCGTGAACGCCGATTTGCGCAACGAGAAGATCGGATATAAGATTCGCGAGCATACGCTGCAGCGGGTCCCGTACCTGCTGGTGGTTGGCGACCGTGAGAAGGAAAATGGCGCCGTGGCCGTGCGTACGCGCTCTGGCGAAGATCTGGGCAGCATGTCCGTCCAGGCCTTCATCGAGCGGTTGCAGGCAGAACAGTCCGTGTAAGAAAGTCCCGGCCCTGCGGATGCTCCGCGATGGGCCGGTTTGATTCCTCTGGGAGATTGCAATATCAGTACCCCTGACAACAAACAGAACCGCAAGAATCAGGAAATCCGGGTGCCGCGCGTCCGCGTGATCGGCAGCGACGGAGAAATGATTGGTGTGTTGACGCGTGACGAAGCGCTGTCGATGGCCGAAGACGAAGGTCTGGACCTGGTCGAGATTCAGCCGCAGGCTGATCCGCCGGTGTGCAAGATCATGGACTTCGGCAAGTTCAAGTTCGAAGCGCAGAAGAAGGCCAACGAGGCCAAGAAGAAGACCAAGCAGGTCGAGATCAAGGAAGTGAAGTTCCGCCCGGTCACCGATGAAGGTGATTACCAGATCAAGCTGCGCAAGATGCGCGGTTTCCTGGAAGAGGGCGACAAGATCAAGGTCAACATCCGCTTCCGTGGCCGTGAAATGAGCCATCAGGAACTGGGTCGCGAGATGGCCAGCCGGATCGAAGGTGATCTGGGCGAGGACATCGTGATCGAGTCCCGTCCGCGCCTTGAAGGCCGGCAGATGGTGATGATGATCGCGCCCAAGAAGAAGTAACCGCCCACCGGGGGGGTAGAGCCGACCGTTGGTCGGCTGCACACCCCACCGTGGCGATGGGTAGAGCCGACCGTTGGTCGGCTGCACCGAGCGGTCGCTCGGCTTCCCCGCTTCGCGCACCACACGGCGGGCGCCCACCGGCGCCTTCTGCCGTTTCCCGCGTGCGCGGCCTGGCATGACGCCGGCCCTCGCGGCCGTTCCGTTCAGGTTCGTCCGCCCCGCGGTAAACATTCGCCCAATCAACAGTTTGCAACCTCCCGTGTTCACGGGCATAATGGGCGGCCCCGTTTTGCGGAGGTGCTGTTTTGAACGGTTTCCCGCCCCATAAAGGCACGCTGTTTCAACGGCAAACAGGACCGGCCTGGTTCCCATAGGGGATCCCGGGCTTACAAGCAGGCAAGGGCACGGACGGAAAGTGTGGCAATGCCACCGCCCTGGTCAGTGACAAAACATCATCAAGGACATAGCAATGCCCAAGATCAAGACCAACCGGGCGGCGGCCAAGCGCTTCCGCAAGACCGCGTCCGGCAAGTTCAAGGCTGGCCACGCCAACCGTAGCCACATCCTCACGAAGAAGTCGACCAAGCGGAAGCGCAATCTGCGTCAGACGAACCATGTTCGTGCAGAAGACGCAGGCCGTTTGAACCGTATGCTTCCCTACCTCTGAGGACTGACCCATGGCACGAGTAAAGCGTGGCGTACAGGCGCGTCGCCGCCACAAGAAAATTCTGACCCTGGCGAAGGGTTACTACAACGCTCGCCGCAAGGTCTTCCGCGTTGCCAAGCAGGCCGTGATCAAGGCACAGCAGTACGCCTACATCGGTCGTAAGCAGAAGAAGCGTAATTTCCGTTCGCTGTGGATCACCCGCATCAATGCGGCTGCCCGCATCAACGGCCTGAGCTACAGCCGTTTCATGAACGGCCTGCTCAAGTCCGGCATCACCCTGGACCGTAAGGTTCTGGCTGACATCGCCGTGCACGACGCAGCTGGTTTTGCTGCACTGGCCGAAAAGGCCAAGGGCGCACTGGCGGCATAAGTCCATTCCCCTGCCGTTGCCGTTCACGCGCAACGGCTGTGGGTAAGGCAAATGCATGGGGAAGGGCGCAAGTCCTTCCCCATTCTTTTTTGTGTTGGCGGTGGCCCTTCCGGTGCCATCGATCGACAGCGGTGGCGACGGGGGTCGGCCCGACGCGCATCGCGATGGCATACCGACGCGAGGCTCCGGCTATCCATGAGTGACATCCAATCCCTGACCACGCAGGCACTGGCCGACGTGGCCGCTGCCCAGAGCCCCGATGCGCTGGAAGCCCTGCGCGTGGCCCTGCTGGGCAAGAACGGCAGCATCACCGCCCAGCTCAAGCAGCTCGGTGGCCTGCCGGCCGAAGAGCGCAAAGCCGCCGGCGAAGCCATCAACCGTGCCCGTGACGCGCTGACCAGCGCGCTGGGTGATCGCAAGACCGTGCTGGAAGACGCTGCGCTGGACGCGCGCCTGGCCGCTGAAGCGATCGACATCACCTTGCCGGGCCGTCGCGAAGAGCGCGGTGGCCTGCATCCGGTGACCCGTACCCTGGAGCGCATCACCGAGATCTTCGGCCGGCTCGGTTACGAGCTCTCCGAAGGTCCGGAAATCGAAGATGACTGGCACAACTTCGAAGCGCTGAACTTCCCGCCGCACCACCCGGCGCGCGCGATGCACGACACCTTCTATTTCGGCGACGGCCGCCTGCTGCGCACGCATACCTCCGGTGTGCAGGTGCGCTACATGGGCGAGCACGCACCGCCGCTGCGCATGATCGCCGCTGGCAAGGTGTACCGCAGCGACAGCGACCAGACCCATTCGCCGATGTTCCACCAGGTGGAAGGTCTGCTGGTCGATGAGCACTCCACGTTTGCCGATCTCAAGGGCACGCTGTCCGAGTTCGTGCGCGCGTTCTTCGAGCGCGATTTCGAGATGCGTTTCCGTCCCAGCTACTTCCCCTTCGTGGAACCGGGCGCGGAAGTGGACATTGCCTGGCAGCAGCCCGATGGCAGCACCCGCTGGCTGGAAGTGCTCGGCTGCGGCATGGTCCACCCGAACGTGCTGCGCAGCGTTGGCATCGATCCGGAGCGCTACACCGGCTTCGCCTTCGGCCTGGGCGTGGAGCGCTTTGCGATGCTGCGTTACGGCGTCAACGACCTGCGCGCATTCTTCGAAAACGACGTGCGGTTCCTGAAGCAGTTCGCGTAAGCGCGTCAGCGTAGCGCCGGGCCATGCCCGGCTGGACAGGATTGAAGACCATCACGGCCCAGGCGCCTGCGCCGGGCCCACCAGGGTGACACCATGAAATTCTCTGAAAACTGGCTGCGCAGCCACGTCCCGACCACCGTTTCGCGCGATGAACTCAGCGCGGTGCTGACCGCGATCGGTCTGGAAGTGGAAGAGGTCGATGCGCTGGGCGATGGCCTGCAGCATGTGGTCGTGGCGAAGATCATTTCCGCCGAACGCCATCCCGAAGCCGACCGCCTGCAGATCTGCCAGGTCGATGCGGGGCAGGGCGAGCACCTGCAGATCGTCTGTGGCGCGCCGAACGCGCGCCCGGGTCTGGTCGCGCCGCTGGCGATGGTCGGCGCGCAGATCGGCGATCTGAAGATCAAGCCGGCCAAGCTGCGTGGCGTGGACTCCAACGGCATGCTGTGCTCGGCCAAGGAGCTGGGCCTGGACACCGATGCCTCGGGCCTGTTCGAACTGCCGGACGATGCGCCGGTCGGCCAGACCCTGATCGAGTACCTCGGCCTGCCCGACGCCAGCATCGAGATCAAGCTGACCCCCAACCGCGCCGATTGCTTCAGCATCCGCGGCATCGCCTTCGACGTGGCCGCCGCATGCGCCAGTGAAGTGGTGCCGTTCGATGCTGCGCCGGTCGCCGCCGTGGGCACGCGTGAGCTGACGATCCAGCTGGACGCCGGCGCCGAGGCTCCGCGTTACGTGGGCCGCGTGATCGAGGGCGTCAACGCCCGCGCCGCCACCCCGTTGTGGATGGCCGAGCGCCTGCGCCGCAGTGGCGTGCGCCCGGTCTCGCTGCTGGTGGACGTCACCCAGTACGTGATGCTGGAACTCGGCCAGCCGATGCATGCCTTCGATCTGGGCACCCTGCAGGGCCGCATCGGCGTGCGCCGGTCGCGTACGGGTGAAACCCTGAAACTGCTCGACGGCCGCGACGCCGCGCTGGACGACAGCTTCCTGCTCGTCACCGATGCCGACCGCCCGATCGCGCTGGCCGGCCTGATGGGCGGCTTCGATACGCGCGTCACCGACGACACCACGAACGTCTTCCTGGAGGCCGCGCACTTCGCGCCCGCCGCGATCATGGGCCGTGGCCGCAAGCTGGGCCTGCACACCGATGCCGGCCACCGCTTCGAGCGCGGCGTCGACCCGGCGCTGCCGCGCACGGCGATCGAGTACGCCACCCGCCTGATCCTGGATCTGGCCGGCGGCACCCCGGCGCCGGTCACCGAGGCGCGCGCCGCGCAGGACAGCGCCAGTGCCGCGGGAGGCAGGATGCCGGGAGCGGCTGAGACCGACCTGCCCGCGACCGCCACCATCGGCCTGCGCCGCGCCCGTATCGCGCGCGTGCTGGGCATCCAGATCGCCGATGCCGATGTGGAGCGCATCCTGCGCGCGCTGGGCATGGACGTGACCGCGACCGCCGATGGTTGGCAGGTCACCGCGCCGAGCCGCCGCTTCGACATCGCCATCGAAGAAGACCTGATCGAAGAGCTGGCCCGGATCCACGGGTACGAGCAGATTCCGACCACGCTGCCGGGCGGTGCCTCGCGCGTGGCGATGCCGACCGAGACCCGTCTGGACGACCTGAGCGTCCGTCGCCAGCTGGTCGCTCGTGACCTGCAGGAAACCATCAACTACGCCTTCGTCGATGCCGCGCTGCTTGCACAGTGGCAGCTGGGCGAGGGCCTGGTCGCGCTGGCCAACCCGCTCTCCGCAGAACTGGCGGTGATGCGCCCGTCGCTGCTGCCGGGTCTGGTCGCCACCCTGGGCCGCAACGCCGCCCGCCAGCTGGGCCGCGTGCGCCTGTTCGAACTGGGTCGCGTGTTCCATCAGCAGGCCGGCGAGGGCCAGCCTGCCCCGCTGGAGACCCAGCGCGTGGCCGCTGCGATCTGTGGCGATGCCGACACCCAGCAGTGGGGTCTGCCGACCCGCAAGGTCGATTTCCACGACCTCAAGGGCGACCTGGAATCGCTGGCCGCGGCCAGTGGCGCCGCGCTGGTGTTCACGCCGTCGCAGCGTCCGTATGGCCACCCCGCACGGTCGGCCGAGGTCTCCCGTGACGGCGTCAGCCTGGGCTGGATCGGCCAGATCCACCCGCGCCTGGCCAAGGCCATGGACATCGACGTGGACGTGTTCGCCTTCGAGTTGGACCTGGCGCCGTTGGCCGCCCGCGCGCTGCCCCGCGCGACCGAGCTGTCGCGCTTCCCGTCAATGCGCCGCGATCTGGCGTTCCTGGTGCCCGAGGCCGCGGCCTGGGCCGACCTGGAGGCGACCCTGCGCCGGGCCGTCGGCCCGCTGCTGCGGGAGGTCACCCTGTTCGACCGGTACGTCGGCCAGGGGGTCGAGCCGGGGTTCAAGAGTCTCGCTATGGGCTTGATTTTGCAGGACAAGTCGCGCACTCTGACGGACCGCGACGTGGATGCGGTGGTGGCCGAGGCGGTCTCTGCCATGGAGCGTGAACATCACGCCCGGATCCGCGGTTGAGCGGGAAGCATGGGGGATAGCAGGCAATGGCATTGACCAAGGCGGAGATGGCCGAGAAGCTGTTCGACGAAGTCGGTCTGAACAAGCGCGAAGCCAAGGAATTTGTCGACGCGTTCTTCGATGTGCTGCGTGAAGCATTGGAACAGGGACGTCAGGTGAAGCTGTCCGGCTTCGGGAATTTCGACCTGCGGCGCAAGAACCAGCGCCCGGGTCGCAACCCCAAGACCGGTGAGGAAATTCCGATTTCCGCCCGTACGGTGGTCACCTTCCGTCCGGGCCAGAAGCTCAAGGAAAGGGTAGAGGCATATGCTGGATCCGGGCAGTAACCGAGAACTTCCGCCGATACCGGCCAAGCGCTACTTCACCATCGGTGAGGTCAG
This sequence comes from Stenotrophomonas sp. TWI1151, assembly GCF_039673135.1. Taxonomy (NCBI): domain Bacteria; kingdom Pseudomonadati; phylum Pseudomonadota; class Gammaproteobacteria; order Lysobacterales; family Lysobacteraceae; genus Stenotrophomonas; species Stenotrophomonas sp. TWI1151. Next base: position 194,907 of record NZ_JBDJLA010000004.1, on the reverse strand, counting down.
CGAACTGTGCGACGTCAAGCCGCACGTGCTGCGTTACTGGGAAACCGAGTTCCCCAGTCTCGAGCCGGCCAAGCGCCGCGGCAATCGCCGCTACTACCAGCGCCACGATGTGCTGATGGTCCGCCAGATCCGCGGCCTGCTGTACGAGCAGGGCTACACGATCGGCGGCGCGCGCCTGCGCCTGGAAGGTGCCGATGCGCGCGAGGAATCGGCGCTGAGCAACCAGATCATCAAGCAGACGCGGATGGAACTGGAAGAAGTGCTTCAATTGCTGCGCCGCTGAACCATTTTTCACCCAAACCCGTTATACTCGTCGGCCCGCTGAGAGGCGGGGACATTGCCAGCATCATCGGGGCGTAGCGCAGCCTGGTAGCGCATCTGCCTGGGGGGCAGAGGGTCGTCGGTTCAAATCCGGCCGTCCCGACCAATGTTGGTGATTCGATCAAAGGCTTGCACCCACCGGTGCGAGCCTTTTTTCGTTCTACACCCTATTCTCACCCTATCGCCACCCTATTGTGGGTATGACGCTCTCCATCAAAGAGGTCTCAATTGTCCGGGCACATGAACAAGGAAGTTTACGAAGCCAGGTACCGCAGCAGCAGTTATCTACAGCTTGTTAGTGACGCAGCTGCGTTTCATTGCTTTTCAGTTGCAGAAGCGCGTGCGCTGCCTGGTTGTCGATTTGCGAAGCAGTCGGTGTTGCTGTCTGCGCTTGCCCTAGAAAGCGCAGCGAACTGCGTCGTTGCCGACATTGGCTTACCCAAGGCGAAGCAGAAGGAGCTGACAGGCCAATCAACCATGCAGAAGTTCAAGCAGGCTCTCGCATTACGCGGGAAGCCTTTCGATGTTGGTCGTGAAGAGGTAAAGCGCGCCGCTGCGCTCGTCCAAGTCAGGAATGATATTGCTCACCCCAAGGCCTTTAAGGATTCGGTCAGCATCGAAATCAAGCGTGAAGGTGAGCGGCGGTTCCTCACCACCGAGCTTGAGCTAAAAGACTCAGGACTGCTGGGAATTCGGCATAAGCCTATGGGGTGGACGAGTGATGCATCGCTGGTCGCGCTGCAGGTGCTGAACGAGTTCTTCGTCTATTTGTTTGACACAGTGCTGGGGCGAAGTGATGAAGATCTCGCTCTAATGTTTAGGTCATACTTCGAAACTGACGAAGGGCACGTGTTCTTTGACAGCGGTGAACTTCCGCGCTTCGAGGATGCTCTACAGAACGGGATTGAACTTTCAGCTTTCCGTAGATTCGCATGATTTGCGGACGGCGAGTTCTAACGTGCATTGCCGCAATGTCGGTGGCCCTCATGAGGCATGATTGCCTTAGCTCTTAGCCTCATCGAATGGCGAGATGCTGTGTTGAGCTGGGCCATGACACGTCATGGCCCTCGAGGTAGACGTCAGTCATCGCCGCGCTGCTGTGCGTCAGTAGGTTCTACACGTCCTGCTTTGCCCAGCCCTGAAGGTTGGTCAGGAGCGCTGCGGATTTCATGGAACGTCACCTCGTTGTCGCCGGTGATACCTGCCTCGTTGCGCGCTTTCAGCAATACGCGCCTCAACTGCTAGGGAATCACCTGTGTGTGATGGATGCGATCTTCGGCGCGTTTGTCGCTGGGGCGAGCCGGGCCGGCAGTCGTTGGACGAAGTAGGGGTGCCCGATCGAATCGCGCGCCCTGGATAGCAGGGCGGCCAGCTCCGCGCTGACCACGATCTTCATCCGGACACCCGTGGTCGTGTCGGTCTTTCCCAGCACCACCCAATCGAAGGGTCACCAAGAGCTGGCCGACACGGGCTTTACCGCCAGCTATGACACCGTGGATTGGTTGGTGCCGCCGGGTGCCTGGTTCTATGACGCGCTACCGGCATTGGATGCGATCAGTCGTCTGGCCGAAGCCAGCGGCGCGGTGGTCCAGTCGGATCCGGCCGAGCCCACCCTGCGGGTGCGTGTGCGTGTGCGGTATCCGGACAGTCCCTGGGACTGGCGCGATCGCACCCCGGAACATGTGCTGCAGGAGGACATCATCACGAATGAAAGCCTCCAGATGCGCAGTGCGCCCCTGTACGACGCGGTCGTCGTCACCGGTGAGCTGGCGGGGAAGGGTGTCACCTGCAAGGTGCGTCGTGCCGGCGAGGCCGGGCAGCTGTTTGCTCAGCAGGTGAGCAGCCCGCTGATCAACACCGCCGCCGCCGGTGCCGAGCGGGGCCGGAACATCCTGGCTGACCGCGGCGAGCAGGCGGCCATCGACTTAGTCGTGCCGTTGTTCACCGCGCCCCTGCGTCCGGGTGAGGTCGGCCGGATCCTGCCGCTCGACCTGGTCGAGGTGGTGGCAGAGGAAGGCACGTGGCACGGCCTGTGTACGGCGGTCCGGACCGAGGCGCGCATCGGCGAGAAGGCCGTCGTGATCGAGCAGACCATCACCCTTGAGAGGCACTACAGCGATGCGGACTGAACTGTGGGATCAATTCGACGGGCTGGTCAGCGCCAGCCCGCGGCTGCTGGCGACGGTCACCGCGCATAACGCGGATGGGACGAGCAGCCTGACGACTTACGACGGGGCGCAGATGCGGGCTATCGGGGTACTGGGTGGATACATCCCCTACAACGTGTGGGTGAGGTCGGGGCGCGTGGTTGAGACCGCTCCAAACTTGGTGTTGATAGAGGTAAGTCTGTAATCCGTTGCTAATGGCGGCCGGCAGGAACAAGATTCATTACTGCATACCTTCGGACCCAAAAAAGAATGCTCCTGACAAAGCTGCCTCAACATACGCCGCACAAGAGTGACGTCTGGGGTCTGGACCCGCTTGAGAGAAGGGCATGCGCCGAGACGCTCACCTCCCTCATTAAGGGGATGACAAAGTCGTACGTGATTGGTCTCTACGGTCATTGGGGCAGCGGTAAGACGGTGTTTCTCCAGCAGCTCGAATTAGAGTTGGAGGCCATCAAGGTGCCTGTTGTTCGCGTTGATGCTTGGAGAAGTGATTTTTTGTCCGATCCACTGGTAGCCCTGGTGGATGCAATCAATAGGCGACAGGCTCAGGAAGCTGCCGTTACTGGGGCTGCCCTTGCACGGTCCGGTGATGAGCTTCTAGAAGCATCTCTGACCATGGCCCTCCCACTTGCTGAAATTGGCAGTGCAGCGTCCGCTGTTGCGACCCCTGGCTGGGCGGCGGCCGGTGCCGCACTCAAGGGGGTGATCACCATGGCAAAGGAAATTGTGACGAAGCGTGTAGAAGCGAGTAACGACCTTCGGGAAGGCATAAAGAAGGCTAGAGACTTCCTGACAAAGAGAGATCGGGAAAGTCCAATGGGCCCAGTCATCAAGCCTTTGGTCGTCATCATTGACGAGCTCGATCGTTGCCGGCCTGACTACGCTGTTCGAATGTTAGAGCGAATCAAGCATTTCTTTGATATTCATGGCGTGGTTTTTGTGATTGCATCGGACGGTAAGAACCTTCCATCAGCTGTCAGGTCTCAGTATGGACCAGGTGTTAACGGCGAAGAGTACCTCAGAAAATTTTTTGACTACGAGTACATGTTGCCGGAGCCCACGGCGCAGCAATTTGTGGCGATTCTCTTTGAGTCATTCGGCTGGCGGAACATCGTTCCGGAGGGAAATATGCTCTATGACCAAGGATTTGGCTCCCGAAATGCGATCGACGAATTCTTGAGCGGAATCAGAGTTCGTGATCGTCGGTTTGATTACTCTGACGCCTTTGGTGCGTTTCCCGAGATGGCCGCTTGGCTGGGTCTAAAGCTTCGTGATCAAGCACAGGCATTCACACTTGTTGACGTTTACCTAAGAACCCGCGGGGAGCAAGAAGTGGCATTCCCGCACCTCGCAGTTTTCCTGGCGTGCCTGCGATTCGGTAGGGAGGAAAAGTATCGTGCAATCATACGAAACCCTGTTGTCGAAAATATCTTGAAGGAGATGGATGAGGGTTGGTCTTCTAATGGGCATGGGGGCGTCGTGCAGAATCTGGTGGCCCTTTTGTCAAGCTGGGGGCCGGAGCAGCAAAGGGATGCTAAAAGAGTGGTGGAGAATGCGATCTCTTATGGGGGGCTCGGAGAGGGAGAAAATCTTCATAACCTTGCTCGTCTGGTGAACTTTAGGCGCTTAGATCTCTCGACTGTCGTAGGGTCGTTTGCGCGGCTCGCCCCCATTTAATGACACTCAGCCAGGGCTGGTGTAGCAAAGCTCTCAGTTCGGACGCCTGGTGCTGAGCTGGGTCCGCTGGCAAGTTTTCATGCCAATGGCTGTAGTCGCAGAAACTGAGACGCCAGTACTTATCCTGCGCCCATGCCATTACCCATCGACTTCCGCTGGCAGAGAGCCGCCGCTACCGCCCCCGAGAAGGACGTGATCGCGTTCGAGGGCGTGTGGGTGGTCCGGCTATACCAAGAACACTGGGGCGGGCCGTACTTCGCCGCCTTGGATCAGCACCTGCCGCGGGAGCAGCAGACCCGCCGGCCATGCAGCACCCACGAGCAGGGCCGGGCCGGGGCTGAGCTTTGGATCGAGCGCCATCAAGCCCGGCTGCGCCTGGAAATCCAGCACCAGCGGCGCCTGATCGCCGCGACGCGTCCCCCAGAGGTTCCGTGAGGGCTCCTGAAAACCCACCTAAGGGGCCTGCGCGGACAATGGTTCCACGGCGCAGCATCCTGAAAACGTTGAGGCCATCAGCCCTTGCAGTACAAGCTCATGGAGGCGAACTTTTAATCTCTCGCTGGTAGTTCCGGCCATCTGCTCCGTGGCTGCCACGTCTACCGTACGTTTCATTGGCGACAGGTTCTTGGCTTTCATCCACCGTCGTGGGGACTTGGACTCCGGCGCACTGCAAAACCTGCCCTTGGCGAGAGGCCTGCGTGGCGAAGACCGTCTGTCTGCAATAGACTCAGCTGATGGATAACCAATGGAAGGGTGGACATGCCTCTGACTGACCCTCAGATTGAACAGTGCCATGACAGGTACCTGCGAGAAGTAGATCGGTACGCCAAGATGGCGGACCTGGTCTACAACCGTTGCATAGACATTGTCCAGAAGAAGCTGACGATTCGCGCGACTGTGCAACGCCGAGTAAAGTCGCCTTCCAGCTTCGTTGAGAAGTTAAGGAGGCCCGATATAAGAGCTAAATTCGACACGGTCGAAGCTGTTTTCGCCGGTGTAAGTGATTTGGCAGCGGTCCGTGTAGCCACCTATCTTGAATCTGATCGAGGCGCTGTTGTCGAGGAGATCGAATCGGCCTTCTTCGGCGCGAATGCAGATGAACCTAAAGTAGAAAAGAAGGACGATCCGCAAAAGAACTACAAGGCCACGCACTGTCAAGTATATCTGGGTGAGGGGGATCTCACCAATGGCAACGAGAATTTGGTGGATACAACTTGTGAGGTTCAAGTTTGTAGCTTGCTTGCTCATGTGTTCAACGAGATTGAGCACGATCTTGTCTATAAGCCGCTGAACGGGACTCTCTCAGATGCCGAAAATGAGCTAATTGATCAGCTCAGTCTAATCACCAGGGCAGGCGACCTAACTATTCGTCGTCTTCTTGCCGAGACTGATGAGCGTCATAAAGACAGTAAAGGTCGCTTCCAAGACGTTTTTGATTTTGTCGCTCGCATGAGGACCCTCCTTGGGAATGAAGTTAGATTTTCAAATAATGCAGGACAGTTGTTTGAGGAACTTCAAGGGCTGAACGTACACTCGCCGGAAGACGTTGATCGAGTGGTTGCCCATTCCGGCTTAACACTTGAACAGGCCTCCAAGAATGAGTTCGATAAGCTCAAAGCCTTTCTAGATGGAAATGACAGAGGCATTGCTCTAGAAGAGGGGACGTCCGACGTTCTTTTGGCCGGAGTCCTTAGGACTCACGCGGACCAAGTGCTTGACAGACACCCAACGGGCCGTGGCAAAGGTCGGCCGATGCGACTAGTGCAAATCGCCAAGGCCTACAAGCAGATGATTGAGCAACCCGCAGTCGCCCCCAATCCAGGCGCGGTAGCAGAAGCTGTCGTTACGGAAAATGGGTGAGAGTCTGTAAAGCCTGACTGTGATCGGCCAAGCAGCGAGTAGCATGCTGCTGATTCTGGATCAGAAGGTGAATGGTGCCCGCCGAGACGTCACCCTATCTGCGTGTAACTCATTGATCGGTATGTGCAGTGATTGCCATTTTTCGCAGGCGTCCTCGCGGACTTGATCCCTTTCAGATCAATGGCATAGTCGTGACTAGGGCGATGCCTGGGGGGCAGAGGGTCGTCGGTTCAAATCCGGCCGTCCCGACCAATGTTGGTGATTCGATCAAAGGCTTGTGCAGCGATGCGCAGGCCTTTTTTCTTTTTGGGCTGCTGTGGGTTGCCCGTCATACCACCGCTCGATCAACGTGGCGATCACCTTGGCGTTGTCCGGTTGTCCGGTTGTCCTTGCCGCCGGTGCGTAGTACGTCGGTCGCACATCTCTTCCGGCGGGTCACTCACCGTTGGATGCAGGCCGCGGTCGGAAGGTATGACGCCGTTGCGTCAATGCCCGTGCAACGGCAGCGGCCGGTCGATCACCACATCTTTCATCACCAGGGTCGATGTGAGCCGCTGCACACCGGGCAGGGCAGAGAGGTGTTCGTCGTAGAGCTGCCGGAACGCGGCCAGGTCGCGGGTGATGACGTGCAGCAGGTAGTCCGGATCGCCGAACAGGCGCTGCGCCTGCAGCACCTGGGGCACGTCGGCGACGGCATGCTCGAAGGCGTCCACCGCGTGGCGGTCGCCGTCGCGCAGGGTGATGAACACCAGCGCCGAGAACTTCAGGCCCAAGGCGGCGGGATCCAGCTCGGCGCGGTAGCCGCGGATCGCGCCGGACTGCTCCAGCGCACGCACGCGGCGGTGGCAGGGCGAGACGCTCAGGCCAATGCGCTCGGCCAATTCGGTCACGGTGAGGCGGCCGTCTTTCTGCAGCTCGGCAAGAATTCGCTGGTCGGTGGCATCCATGCGCAAGAGTTTCCTCCTGCAGGCCGGCGCAGGGCAAGTCTTTGGAAGCACATTCCAGAGTCGCGGGAATATTCTTCTGTCTGGCACGCAGATCGCGGCAAGACCGCCCATTGGACCCCATGCAACCCAGCGTCATCGTCGCCTTCTGGGCGGTCTCGATCCTCTTCGTGCTCACCCCCGGTGCGGATTGGGCGCATGCGATCGCCGCCGGCCTGCGCGGGAGGGCGGTCGTGCCTGCGGTGGCCGGGCTGTTGTCTGGCCATCTGCTGGCGATCGGGCTGGTCGCCGCGGGCGTTGGCGCGATGTTCGCCCGTGCGCCGGTCGCGCTGCACGTGCTGACCGTGCTTGGCGCGCTGTATCTGCTGTGGCTGGGCATCGGCCTGCTGCGCCATCCGCCGGTGGCCGCAGCCGAAGATGCGGGAGCGGTGACGGGATGGCGCCACTGGGCAGTCAAGGGCGCCTGCGTCAGCGGCCTCAATCCCAAGGTGCTGTTGTTGTTTCTGGCGCTGCTGCCCCAGTTCATTTCCGCCAGCGCGGCATGGGCGATGCCGGTGCAGATCATCGCACTGGGCATGGTGCACCTGGTCAGCTGCGGGGCGGTCTATCTGGCCGTCGGCTATGGCGCCGGTGCCGTGCTGCGCACCCGCCCACGTGCATCACGCATGGTCGGCCGCATCTCGGGCGCCGCCATGATCCTGATCGCCGTGCTGTTGCTGAGCGGAACCGGCACACTCTGACCCCACGTTATCCCCCACGAGGATCCTTGGCATGACCGAACAGCTCCATCCCTACGCGACCCCGGGCAGCGCCCCGGTCCCGGCACCGCGCGTGCGCATTCCGCATCTGCAGCAGATGAAGGAGCGCGGCGAGAAGTGGGCCATGCTCACCGCCTACGACATGTACACCGCGGCGATCTTCGAAGACGCCGGCATTCCGGTGCTGCTGATCGGCGATTCGGCCTCCAACAACGTGTTCGGCAACGACTCCCTGCTGCCGGTCACGGTTGATGAGCTGATGCCGCTGGTGCGCGCGGTGAGCCGCTGCACGCGGCGACCGCTGGTGATCGCCGATCTGCCGTTCGGTTCCTATCAGGCCTCGCCGGAGCAGTGCTTCCACACGGCGGTGCGCTTCATGAAGGAAGGTGGGGCCCATGCGGTCAAGCTGGAGGGCGGCATCGAGATGGTGCCGCAGGTCCGCAAGCTGGTCAGCTGCGGCATCCCGGTGATGGCGCACATCGGCTTCACCCCGCAATCGGAGCACCAGCTCGGTGGTTTCCGTGTGCAGGGGCGGGGCGAGGATGGCGCACGGCTGATCGAGGAAGCGCGCGCGCTGGAAGCCGCAGGTGCGTTCGCGGTGCTGATGGAGATGGTGCCCGGCGCGGTCGCCGCACAGATCACCGCCGCGCTGAAGATTCCGACGGTAGGCATCGGGGCCGGCAGCGATTGCGATGCACAGGTGCTGGTCTGGCAGGACATGGCCGGGCTGCGCACCGGCAAGCTGCCGCGCTTCGTAAAGCAGTACGCGGATATGCATGGCGTGTTGCAGAAGGCCGCGCGTGAGTTCGCGGAAGAGGTTGGGGCAGGCACGTTCCCCGGTCCGGAACACACGTTCTGATCGACGCACGTACCACCTGAGGCGCGTGTCCACGGTATCGCCGCGCGGCGGTACCGTGTCGCCTGCGTCATCGAATCGTCATGCAGGCCACGTACCTTCGCCGCACCTGGGGGCGAGGTGGGATCGTGGCCGAACACGCAAAACGGCGTTTGGCGCGCATGTTTCTGGAGCAGGGGCCGGTGCTGCGGGGATTCTTCACCCGCCGCGGCGCGCGCCAGGATGCCGAGGACATGGTGCAGGAGACCTATCTGCGCTTGCTGCGCGCACATGAGGATCAAGGCGAGGCCATCGCCAATCCGGAGGCATACCTGTTCACTGTCGCGCAGAATCTTGCACGTGAGCAGGCCGCGCGCCGACGCTGGTCGATGCTGCCCATCGACGATCTTGAACACCTCACCACGCTGCTGAGCGGCGAAGAAACCGTGGAGGATGCCGCCGAGCGCGAGCAGCGCCGCGTGCAGCTGCAGGCCCTGCTGGGCACCTTGCCCGAGCACACCCGCGCGGTGCTGGTGATGCAGTACCGTGACGGCCTCAGTTACAAGGAAATCGCCGAGCGGCTGGGCGTGTCCTCGCACATGGTCAAGAAGCACGTGGTACGCGGACTTTCCGTGTGCCGCCGTGCATTGGCCGGCCACGCGGGGGCGTGGTGAGCGAGTTTTCCGCACCGCGTCCGTCTCTCGCCAGCGAGGCCGCGCACTGGCATGCGCTGCAGCGCCAGGGCGGGCTGACCGCCGAACAACAACGCCAGTTCATGACGTGGCTGGTGACCTCACCGGCGCACCTGCGCGAGTACATCACGGTCAGCCGCGTCGCCACCGAACTCGGCGATGCGCTGCGTGACATGGCAGTGGATCTGGACGCACTGATCGCCGCCGGGCCACCGCCCGCCGACGACAACGTGGTGGCCTTGCCGGTACGGCGACGCCCGCCACCGCCCGCGGCCTCCCGTGCGCCGCGCCGGCACCTGCCGGGCATCGCCGCGGCGGCCGCGTTGCTGCTGGGCGTTGCGTTCGCCGGGCACATGGCGTGGCCACAGACCCGCCACTATGTGGCGGCACACGGCGCACCGCAGCGATTTGCGCTGCCGGACCACACCGTCGTGCATCTGAACGCGGAAAGTGAACTGTCGATCCGCTTCACCTTGTTGAGCCGCCGCGTGGAGCTCTCGCGCGGGCAGGCGAGCTTTGTGGTGGCCGAGGAGCGCCGTCCCTTCGCGGTGCATGCGGCCGGGCTGGAGGTGCGCGATATCGGCACGACGTTCGACGTGTCGCTGCGGCGCGAGCAGGCGCGCATCGAGGTAGCCGAAGGCAGCGTACAGGTGCGCGGCGATTCCGGTCAGGGACGCCTGCTGGCCGACCTGCATGCCGGGCAGAGCGCCCACATCGACTACCGCGATCAGACCGTCAGCCTCCGCCAGCAGCACACCGACACGATGACCGCGTGGTGGCGACGACGCGTCGTGTTCCAGGACGAACCGCTGCGCGAGGTGGTCGAGCAGTTCAATCGACTCAACAACGTGCGTCTGCAGGTGGACGACGATGTCGCCGGGGCACTGCGACTGACCGGCAACCTGCGCGGCGACGATCTTGCATCGCTTCGTACCTTCCTCGATCAGCAGCCATCGCTGCGCACGCGCGTGGTCGGTAATCAGATCCACGTGAGCAGCCCATCGGCGGCGGAAATCAACACGAAACAGCCGTAATTGCGCTATCCGCGCGTCATCGCGCGGCGCACGCCGAGCGGCTGTCAAAAAAAATTCATCGAAATACCGGTGCCCGATCCTCGCCCTGCGCCCTCGTAGTCCAGGCAAGCGCGAACGATTCCGTCTCGCGACGCTCATACCACCCCACTGGACTTCTACGATGCGCCGCATTCTTTTCCTTTCGATCGCTCTTGCCCTGCAGAGCGCCGCCGTCACCGCCACCGCGCAGGACACCCGCGTGGCCAGCGAGGCGATTCCCGCCCAGCCGCTGGACCGTGCACTCAACGATCTGTCGCGCCAGACGGGCCTGCAGTTTGTCTACAACGCGCAGCAGGCCGGCAACCCGCGTACCCGCGCGATGCCGGCTGGGCTGGCCCCGCAGCAGGCGCTGGAGCAGCTGCTGGACGGCACCGGGCTGCGCTACCGCTATCTCAACGACACCACGGTCACCATCGAAGCACGCAGTGACGCCGCACCGTCGGGCACGTCCGCCGTGCCCGTCGCCACATCCGCCGTGGAATTTGAAGCGGCCCCTGCGGCCGAAGGCGCGGGCCTGCAGCAGCTGGAGCGCATCGACGTGGTCGGCAGCTACAGCCGCAGCCTGGAGCAGGCGGTGGACATCAAGCGCGCCACCATCGGTTTCTCCGACTCGATCGTGGCCACCGACGTGGCCGATTTTCCCGAGCAGAACCTGGCCGAAGCCCTGCAGCGCATGCCGGGCGTGACCATCGAACGTGACAAGGGCTTGGGCAGCCGCGTCAACGTGCGTGGCCTGCCGTCGGAGTACACCCATGTCTCGATCAACAACCTGGCCACGGCATCGGGCAGCGGCGGGCGTGACATCGAGTTTGACATCTTCGCCTCGGAGATCATCCAGCGGGTGACGGTGTTGAAATCGCCGACCGCCGCGGACGAAGAGGGCGGCATCGCCGGCTCGGTGCAGATTTCCACCGCGCGCCCGTTCGACTACACCGGCCGCAAGCTGGTCGCGTCGGTGGAAGGGGCGCACAACTCGATCTCTGAAGAGGTCGACCCGAAATTCTCCTTCCTGGCCAGTGACACCTGGGGCGACTGGGGTGGCCTGGTGTCCTTCGCCACCGCCAAGCGCAGCAACCGCACGGACGCCACCTCGGGCATCAACTTCCGCCCGATGTCGCGCTTCCTCGGTGCGTCCGGCACGCGCGGCACGCAGGCCGCTGCCGTGCTGGCGCGCGATGCCGGCGTGGTGGTCAAGAATCGCAACAGCACTGATGAAAGCAACCTGATCGTGTTCCAGGACAAAGTGGGCGACCGTGTTTTCGTCAACGACCAGGACAAGTGGGGTGCCACCGCCTCGCTGCAGTACAAGCCGAGCAGCCGTTTCAGCCTGACCTTCGATGCGATGCGTGGCGGCTACGACACCACCGAAGACGAGTACGACGCGGCTGCATATTCGGCGTCCAGCCGCAGCACGCTGGAGACCATCCACGATTATGACGCCAGCACGTTGTCGCAGTACGGCATCGTGGTGCTGCGCGATGTGTCCTACACCGCCACCCAGCACGAGATGCTGAGCAAGGAGCGGATCAACAAGACCGACTTCAGCCAGTACAGCGCGGCGATGGATTGGCAGGGCGACACCTGGGGCGTGGATGCGATGGTCGGTTACTCCGGCGCCGACAAGACGCTGGATGCCAGCAACCTCAAGCATGTGGCCTACGCGCCTTCGCGAACCCGCTGGACCGGCAAGAGTGGCGAGACGATACCCAGCGCCAACCCGGCCAGCATCGACATGTACAACGCCTCGGACAAGTATCTGTTCGAAGCGTATGAGACGACGTTGGAGAAGGTCAGCGATGACAAGTATGCCGCCCAGGTGGATGTGACCAAGGCGCTGGAACTGGCCTTCCTGCCGGCGCTGCGCAGCGTGCAGTTCGGCGCGCGCTATACCGACAAGTCCAAGCAGCGCGAATACGGAGAGGCCAAGATCTACGGGCCGGGCCCGGGCAACAACAGCTGGGTGAACACGCGCACCCTGGCCGACAGTCCGTTGCAGTCGATCGCCGATATCGTGCCCGGCGGTGGCTATTCGGTGAAGGACCTGGACTGGAAGATGGTCTCCAACGACTACGCACGCAGTGCGTTCCGCTATCCGGGCTTCGCAACGCCATTCGATCCGGGCCAGTACTACCGGGTCGACGAGAACGTGACCAGTCTGTACGCGATGACCGACATCGGCTTCGATGTGGGCCGCGTGCCGGTCTCGATCAACGCGGGCGTGCGCTATGTGGATACCTCGGTGCAGTCCTCCGGCTTCCACCCGATCCAGCGGGCAGACGGTAGCACCGGCTATACCGACACGCCCGTCTCGCGCAAAGGCAGCTACAACGATCTGCTGCCGAGCCTGAATGCGACCGCCGAACTGGCCGAGGGACTGGTGCTGCGGGGTGCCGCCTCCAAGACCTTCATCCGCCCGGCATTGACCGACATCGCCTACAAGCGCACCGCCAGCTGGAGCTCGTTCCGTTTCACCGATGGCAACCCGGACCTGCAGCCGACCTATGCCAAGCAATGGGAGCTGGGTCTGGAGAAGTACCTGGAAAACGGCGGCCTGCTGGCGGCCTCGTACTTTCACAAGAAGATCGACGGCGTGGTGATCAATGCGCTGACCGGCGTGGTGCCGGATGTGGCGGTGTACAACGCCAACGGCTCGCTCAACGGCACCTATGATTTCGACGTGTACCAGCCGATCAATGCCGATGGCACCTACGTTGTGAAAGGCGTCGAGCTGATCGCGCAGCTGCCGCTGAGCATGCTGCACGGTTCGCTGGAAGGCTTCGGGATCAATGCCAACTACACGATGCTGGACAGTTCGCTGGCCGGTGAATCCGATCTGGGCGTGAGCACGCCGATGCCGGGGCTCTCGGAGAAGTCGTACAACATGACCGTCTACTACGAGAACGAGCGCTTCGACGCGCGCGTGTCGTACAACCACAAGGGTGAGTACGTTGAATCGATCGGCTACAACATGTACCCGATCTGGCGCGATGACTACGGCCAGGTGGATGTGTCGATCGGCTACCGCCTGACCGACAGCATCAAGCTCAGCCTGAAGGGCATCAACCTGACCAACCAGGCGACCACCGGCTACACGATGGATCCCGCGTTCCCGACGATGTACGAGCGCTCCGGTCGCCGCATCAGCCTCGGCCTGCGCGCGGATTTCTGAGCCACCTTCGCGGTGCATCCGGAGGCACGTGCGCGTGCCCCGGATGCGGCTGCCCGTTTGTGAGGAACATCCGATGCGACATGTTTTCTTCCTGCCGCTTGTGGCCGTGCTGGCGTGGCCAATGGTCTCCGAGGCGGCCGATGACGATGCCGGCCGCAGCTGGCAGGCCGGCGACCACCACGTCCACAGCGAGTGGAGCGTGGACTGGGATCGCAGGACCACACCGCCCACGCCGATCCGTGGCGGCGACTCGTCCTACACCCGTACGCATAACGCCCGGCAGGCGCTCGCCAATGGGTTGGCCTGGGTGGTGCATACCGATCATGGCGGGCCGGGGCATTCGGCGGTCACCCGGGACCATGCGTGGCCGGCGCTGCTGGATGCCCGGCGCGAGGTGCCCGGACTGATCCAGTTCAACGGCATGGAATTCGATGTACCGGCCGGCGAGCACGCCTCGCTGATCATCGCCCCCGGCCCGGATGAGCGCGAGCAGCTGGTCGCGATCGAACGCGATTACGGCCGCAGCGAGCCGCTGCAGGGAAGCCGCGACGACGGGCAGACGATGCTCGATGCACTGGCCCACATGCGCTCGCTGCCGGCACCGCCGTTGATGTTCATCAATCACCCCGCGCGCACTGCCACCGCCATGGGCCGGTGGGGCGACGTCGCGCCCGATGAACTGCGTGCCTGGCATGCGGCCGCACCGCAGGTGCTGGTTGGCATGGAAGGCGCGCCGGGCCATCAGGCCACCCGTGTCCATCGCGGCCTGTATCGCAATGCGGATGCACCGACCCTGGGCGGTTTCGACCAGATGACAGCGACGGTCGGCGGCATCTGGGACACGCTGTTGTCCGAGGGGCATCGCTTCTGGATCACGGCCAGCTCCGATTCGCACATCAACCAGCGTGATGGCGGCAGTGACTTCGATCCGGGCCAGTACAGCAAGACCCATGTCTGGGCGCGGCGGGACGCCGAGGACATCCTCGATGGCCTTCGACACGGACGGATGTTCGCGGTCACCGGTGATCTGATCGATGCACTGGAGCTGCGTGCGACTGCGAACGACGACGAGGCACGTAGTGCCACGATGGGCGGCACGCTGTCGATGTCGCCTGGCGCCTCCATGCGCGTGGAACTGCGGGTGCGTGTACCGGCCTCAGCCAATCACGCTGGGCGGCACCCGGTGCTGGATCACGTGGAGTTGATCGTGGGCGGCCCCGGCGGTGGCAATGGGCCTGTGATGCAAACGCGTGTGTTCGGCGCCAGCGACTGGCAGGTGGACGGCGTATGGCGCTCGGTGTCCTGGGTGTTGCCGGTCCCCACCCGGGGCGGTTTCGTCCGTGCCCGCGGCAGCAGTACTGCGGAGGTGACGCCGCTGCCCGATGTGCCCGGTGAAGATCCCTGGCAGGACCTGTGGTTCTACTCCAATCCCGTCTTTGTCGAGGCCGTGCGCTGAGCGGGTGTCGATCCGCTGGCGCGGCGTGCGCGGGGTGGGGCCAGCGGGGTAGAGTGATCGCTGACTTCATGGACGTGGAAGGAGATGCAGATGGCGGTAAGACCCTTGGTGGCAGCGGATCTCGAACAGGCCAGCCGTGTATGCATGGCGGCCTTCATGGGATCGGTGGCGGAATCATTGCCTGCACTGGGTGTCGAGACCTTCAGCCGTATCGCCTCGGTGGAAGGGTTCCGTGCGCGCATGGCGCAGGACACTCTGATGTTCGCCTACGCGCAGGAGGAACGGATCATCGGTATCGCCGAGCTCAAGGAAGGGCGCCATGTCGCCATGCTGTTCGTCGACCCGGCGGCCCAGCAGCAGGGCATCGGCAAGGCACTGATGGCGGCCATGATCGAGCAGGCGCGTGTGGAGGTCCTGACCGTCAGCGCATCGCTCTCGTCGGTGCCTGCGTATGAGCGTTACGGCTTTGCCTGCAGCGCCGATGCTGCGGAATCCTCCGGGCTGCGCTACCAGCCGATGGAAATGCGCCTGGCGCCGCGCGCCTGACTTCACGCCGTTCAGTCGGCGCGTTCACGAAGGTGAGACAGCCGGCTGGCTACCGTGGAGTCCTGTCATTCAACCCGATTCGGGGAAAGGATCATCATGATCAAGTGGGCCATCATTTTTGCTGTCATCGGCCTGATTGCCGGCGCCCTCGGTTTCGCGGGCATCGGTGGCGCCGCGATCGGCATCGCCAAGTTCCTGTTCTGGGCGGGCATCATCATCGCTGTGGTGCTGTTCGTGCTGGGCATGACCATCGCCAAGAAAGTGACCTGACCGGCCGCGTAAAGACACTGCAGTTCCAGACAAAGGCCTGCGCGGTTTCGCGCAGGCCTTTTCGTTGGTGAGGCTGCACGAGCCTCGCAAGGCTCACTCGAAATACAGCGATACCCCCATCCCGGCCTGTGTGTCCGGGCTGTCGTCATCCAGCCCCACATCGAATGAGGCATCCAGCTGCACCGTCGGGGTCACCATCCAGGTGACGCCTGCGCCGGCCATCCCGGTCGAGGGCTCGCCGTGGGTGTCGGTGAAGCCGGCTTCCAGATAGGTGCTGACGGTATCGGTGGCAGCGAAGCTCAGGCTCGGCGCCCAGGTGACGCTGTCCTCGCTGCCACCGCGGGTCACATTGGCGTACAGGGCCCCGGTCCAGCGATCATTGAAGCTGTACTCATAGCTCGCACCCAGCGCGTACTGCGTGGCGCCCTCGCTGAAGTCGCGCGAGCCGGTAGCGAACGTGGTGCTGGCCAGCAGCGCCACGGCGTGCTTTTCCGAGGACAAGGGCAGGGCGAACTTCAGTCCGACGCCCAGGTCACCCGCACCGCTGCTGCGCTCGGCCGCTGCATCGCGCGGCGCCACCCGCAGGTGGTTCCAGGGCGAGGTGAAGGCCTGCAGTTCGAGATGCTCGACCAAGCCGATCCGGAGCGTGATGTCGGCACTGTACTGCGTGCTCAGCACGCCCGCGCTGTCGCGGTCGCGGCTGAAGCTGGGCAGTCCCGCCTCCAGCGCGACGCTACCGCGGGGCAGTGTCGAGGCGGCGAAGCCGATGCCGGGGCGGTCGAAGGCGAGGTCCGGCGGCGCGTCCTGTTGGGCATGCGCCGCACCGCAAAACAGCAGGGACAGCAGCAGGGCCGAACACCGCATGGGCACGCTCCGGGCCGGCCGATACCGGCATCAAGAAGCAGTCAGCCTGCCCCTTGGCCGGAATGTAGCACGGTGATTCCGGCGGTCATGTGCACGTAGCGGCGGCGTTTCGTCACTCAGTGCGGCGGCCGGGTCATGGCAATGAGGGCATCGCGTACGCGCTCGGTCGCGGCCTCCGGTATGGCGTCACAGCCGAGCACGCAGGCGCGGAGCAGGAACCCATCGGCGGCGTGCCGTGCAGCGGTCAGTTGCGCGTCGCGACGGTCCAACGGATGCTCGCCCAGCACCGTATCCAGCCAGGAACGTCGGGCGGTGATCCATTCACTGTCGACCTGGTGCGGCCGACATGCCGGACTGATGGTGCGCCCGATGTCGAACAGCTCGGCGATGTAAGCCCGTGAGAAACGGCCGTGGGCCTGGCTGTCGCGGTCCATGCGGTGCTGGATCGCGCGGTGGAGATTGGCCACGATCGCGTGCGCGGCGAGGTCATCGTTGGCTGCTTGCAGCAGCGGGGTATCGGTTGCGTTGTTCATTCGCGCCTCCAGGACACCGGTGGGGGGAAAACGAGGAATCAGCCGCGCGGCAGGATCGGATCACCCTGCCGCAGCAGGGTGTCCAGCAGCGCGACGACGCGTTCACCCTGGCCCTCGCAGGCCAGTTCGAACGTGGTCTGCCCGTCGAGCGCGGGCAGTGGGGAATGCAGAATCCATTCAAGAACGGCGGCGCGGTCCGGTTCGATCTGCAAGGCCAGATCCGCGACACGACGTACGATTCCCTGACGCATGATCAGAATCCGTAACTGAGGGAGAGTGCGGCGGTATCCATGTGGTCGCCACGGGTCATCGGGCTGTCGCGCACGGCATCGGCCAGCGAGGTGCGGCGGATCGACGCAGTCGCGGTCCAGCGCGGCCCCAGCGGCATCACGGCGGCGATGTCCATGTAGGGCGACACACCGCTGCCGGCCGAGTAGTGCGCCAGGCCGCTGCGTGCCGCTTCGCGTTCACTGACGCCGAAGTAATAGTCGTTGAGATCGGCGCTGGTGTAGGTCACGCCCAGCGCAGGCATGAAGGTCACGCGGCCGGCCGGGATCGGGTACGCGTACCGGGCATCGGCCGAAAAGCCGCCGCCATGTCCGGTGACTTCCGCCTGCGCATTGGCCTGCAGCACGCCCCATTCGGCCTGGTGCCGCCAGGAGACGCCCAGCATGCCGGACAGGCTGCGGTTGTCGAGCTGGCGCAGCTGCGGGTCGTGGCTGTCGCGGCGCTTGAAGCGCATCACGTATGGCGAGGCGGTCAGGGCAAGCTCGGACTGCGCGGTCTGGTGCAGGCGATAGCCCACGCTGCCACCGCGGAAGAAGAACGAACGGCCTTCCCAGCTGACGATCGGGGCGGCCAGACGATCGGTGTCATAGCCGGCGTAGGGGGCCTTGAGTGCGACGACGGCGATGCCGATGCTGCTTTTCCTGGCGCCCTCGGGGGCATCAGCCGCCTGCGCAGTGGCGGCGGTGAACGCACTGGCCAGGGCCAGGCCAAACAGCGGAAGGGAAGGGCGCGGAGAACGGAAACGGACGTGCATGGACCTGCCGAGGGGGAACAACCGGAGTGTCATGGTGGGCGCCCTACATTGTCGGAACGTTACGTCCGGCTGCGCGGTACCATCGCCTCCTTCGTACCCCGCAAGGCACCGCCCCATGCGCCTTCTTCTCCTGGAAGATGACCCGGAAATGGCCAGCGCGATCCAGGTCAGCCTGGCGCGCCACGGCATGGTGATCGACGTGGTCGGCACGATGGCGCAGGCCGATGAAGCCCTCAAGGCCGGCGTCCATCAGATCCTGCTGCTGGACCGGCAGCTGCCCGACGGCGACGGTGCCAGCTTCGTCCGGATCGCGCGTGAGCGCGTGCCCAACCTGCCGGTGATCATGTTGACCGCGCGCGATTCGGTGGCCGATCGGGTCACCGGCCTGGACGTGGGTGCGGATGATTACCTGACCAAGCCGTTCGCGGTCGAAGAGCTGCTCGCGCGCATCCGCGCGATCTCGCGGCGGCCCTCGCAGATCACCCTGCCGGTGTTGTCGCTGGGCCGGCTGCAGTTCGATTTCGTGGCGCGCGAAGCCCGCGTGTCCGAGGTGCTGCTGGCGCTGCCGCGGCGGCAGCTGCTGGTGCTCGAGGCACTGGCACTGCGGCAAGGGCGCACGGTGGGCCGCGCCTCGTTGCTGGAAGCCGTGTACGGCTTTGACGATGCGATCCAATCCAATGCGCTGGATGCGCACGTCTCCAAGCTGCGCAAAGCGCTGCTGGAAGCCGACGCGGGCGTGGAGATCCACGTCATGCGCGGCATCGGATATCTGCTCAAGGACACGCCGTGAGATTGCTCAAACCCGATTCCCTGGCGTTCAACCTGGTGTGGAAGGTCTGCCTGATCCAGGCGGCCACGATCGCCCTGGCCTTGAGTGCGATGGTGTTGACCTACGGCGACCGCCGTTCGGCCTATATCGACTGGAAGACCAGCGACCAGATCGCATCGGCCATCACCTTCGGTGCCCAGGGACTGGAGGCGGATCTGCCGAAGGTAGCGCTGGCCGTGCCACGGCCGCCGGCGACGTTCTGGTTCGCCGCGGCCGATGAGCGTGGCCGACGCCTGGTACATGGCGATGTTCCCGTGCAGTACCGTCAGTTGGTGGCACGGCTGGATCAGATCGAGCAGACCGACATCCGTACCCGCATCAATGCCGATGCGCTTGCCGTGCGCGTGGTGGTCGTTGTTCGGCCGGAAGGGCGGTTGCACGTGGCGGTAGGCGGCATTCCCGAACGCAGCATCGTGCGGCAGCTGCTGTTGATCTTCCGCTATCTGGGCGGCTGGATCGCGTTGCCGGTGCTGGTGATCACGCTGGTGGTGGCGCCATGGGTGATCCATCGCGCGCTGCGCGGGGTCAACCGCGTGGCGGCGCAGGCCGCAGCGATCCAGGTCAACGAGCGCGGCAGCGGCCTGGATACGCGTGCGGTGCCGCTGGAGATCTATCCGCTGGTGGACGCCTTCAACGCGGCCGTGCGCCGCATCGGCGAAAGCTACGATGCGCAGGATCGCTTCCTCGCCGGTGCAGCGCATGAACTGCGCATGCCGATCGCGATCCTCGCCACGCGCCTGGCCGATCTGCCGCCCGGTGATGCGCGTTCGCGCCTGCAGCTGGACCTGAGCCGGCTGAGCAACATCGCCGAGCAGCTGCTGGATCTGCAGCGGCTGGACCGGCACGGCAGCCAGTCCCAGCGTATCGATCTTTCCGCGTTGACCCGCGACGTGGCCGCCGATGTCGCGCCACTGGTGGTGGATGCCGGCTACGGCTTTTCGGTGGATGCTCCGGATCAGCCGATCTGGGTCCGCGGGGATCCGCATGCGCTGCACCGGGTCATCGCCAGCCTGCTGCAGAACGCCATCGCCCACGGTGGCGGCCGCGGCATGATCGCCGTGGCGCTGCATGACGATGGGGGCCTGTCGGTCAGTGATGAAGGCCCGGGCGTGCCGGAGGCCGAACGGCTGTCCGTGTTCGAGCCGTTCCACCGGTTGCGGCCCAGCGGCAGTGGCAGTGGGTTGGGCCTGCACCTGGCGCGCGAAATCGTACTGCGCCATGCCGGCACCATCGCGGTGGACAGCGCCCCGGGCGGCGGCGCGCGGTTCCTGGTGGTGTTGCCGGTGGACCCGCGGCCGTTCCCGGGGGTGTCCCCGGCATGACCAATGGCAGGTGATCGGGCCGGGGCATCGTGGGACAACGGACCCGTCCCCCTTTCTGGTGCCGGTTCGATGCGCAGACGTTCGCTGTTCGGTGTGATCGTGGTATCCGGCTTGGCCCTGTCCGGCCTGTCCGCTTGCGCCACCTATGACGATGTCGCCTCGCGCCCGCAGTGCGAGGATTCGCCGCAGGTAAAGGACCTGCCGACGCAGGTCGCCCGCCGCGAAAGCCGCTGCAATGAGTTGAACATCCGGTTCAATGACGATCGCGGCGGCGACAGCAAGCCGCTCGATTTCGGCGGCAAGAACAAGGACGGTTGATCCCGCCTTGGATCAGCGTTTCGCCGGCCCGGCCGGCGGCGCAGCGCAGTAGGCGGTGATGATCTCGGCGGTGTTCTCCAGCCCCTTGGCCTTGGCCAGCTCCCATGGGCGTTCGCACTGCTGGGTGCGTTGGCACCAACGGTAGCCTGCCGAGCCGATGCACCCATGCGCATCGCGGTCCGCGCCGGGTACGCCTGCAGTGGTCGAGGAGGGTGACGGCGCAGGATGGGCGCAGGCGGTGAGGGCGGCGAGCAGGGCAAGCAGGGCGGCTCGAATGGACATGCAGGCTCCGTAGGCGCTTGAGGTCGCGGGCAGTCTCGCGCCGGGTCTGTCGATGCCACGTGCAGGATGCAGGGTTCACTCCTCCATCACCGCGCGTGGGCTGATATGACGCTGGGCGATTCTGCCGATGCTGCGTTGCAGTCTGTGACGAGCACTGCGGAACGCGATGATGCGTTGAAGCAGGATGCGTGCGACCTGCCTGGATGGACGTCGCCGGTATCAGGTTTGACGCGAGGTTGTCAGCACCACTGCCAGGAGGCACCTCATGAAAACACTGTTTTCGATGCGTCACATCGCACTCGCTGCGGCGCTCACCTGTGTCTCGGCCCAGGCCGATGCCTGCACCCGCGTGGTGTACCTGGGCGACAACCAGGATGTGATCACGGCCCGCTCGATGGATTGGAAGAGCGATGTGGCCACCAACCTGTGGGTGCTGCCCAAAGGCATCGACCGTGATGGCCAGGCCGGCCCTCGCTCGATCCGCTGGACCTCGCGCTACGGCAGCGTGGTCGCCACCGGGTATGACATCTCCACCACCGATGGACTCAACGAAGCAGGGTTGTCAGCCAATCTGTTGTGGCTGGCAGAATCGCAGTACCCGCAGCAACGGGGCAGCAAACCGGGATTGGCGATCTCGTTGTGGGCGCAATACGTGCTCGACAACTTCGCCAGCGTTGCCGAGGCCGTCGCCGCCCTTGAGCGCGAGCCGTTTTCGATCGTGACGGACAAGGTGCCGGGCGAGTCCCGGCTGGCCACGCTGCACCTGTCCCTGTCCGACGCCAGCGGCGACAGCGCCATCGTGGAATACATCAACGGCAAGCAGGTGATCCATCACGATCGCGCCTATCAGGTGATGACCAACTCGCCTGTGTTCGATCAGCAACTGGCGCTCAATGCGTACTGGCAGGAGATCGGTGGCACCGTGATGCTGCCCGGCACCAACCGCTCGGCCGATCGCTTCGCCCGCGCGAAGTTCTACATCAACGCGATTCCCAAAAGCGAGGATCCCGTGGTCGCGTTGGCCAGCGTGTTCAGTGTGATCCGCAATGTATCCGTGCCCTACGGAATCACCACGCCGGGCGAGCCGAACATCTCCTCCACGCGCTGGCGGACGGTGGCCGACCACAAGCGCAAGCTGTATTTCTTTGAATCGGCGATGACGCCCAATACCTTCTGGGTGGATCTCAACAAGGCCGATTTCTCGCGCGGCGCCCCGGTGTTGAAACTCGACCTCGGGCCGGATCAGCGCAATGTATTCGCCGGCGACGCGCTGCCCCGGTTCCAGCCGGCCGAACCGTTCCGGTTCCTGGGCACCGACGGCTGAGCAAAATCAGACTAATCCGATAACAACGGGCTTCAACCTGCTCTATCGTTCCTGCTGAGGGATGGACCCCTCCCGTCGTGAGCTTTTCGCCCAGGCATGCCGCAAAGGAACGATCCGCATGGTGATCAAACTGCAACACATCGAACGCCGCTGGCACGTCGTGCATCCAGCCAAATCCGCGCCGATTGCGTTCCGAAGCGGGGCCACCGCCTTCGATTTCGCCGATGCCCTGGCACGCGAGCACTATGCCGAGACCGGCGACAGCAGCGCCGTCCGGGTGCAGGTGCTGGAGACCTACGTGGACGCCGTCCGCTACGGCTGAGCCGGCCATCCAAGGCTGTCCGTGCGGATGTGACCGCCTGCCGTCCGTCCAGTCAGCCTCGCGTCGGGTACCTAAATAGGGGATGAAATCAGCGACTTCTGGCCTATGTCGCGCCGCCGGACGATCACCGATCCTGTGCGCCTCCCCCAACACGCAACGAGGATCCCATGTCGAACACGAGCCCTTCCCAGGCCGCCAGACGATTGCGCTGGGCCGTGGTGCCGGCGCTGATGGCGCTGGCTGGCGGCGCCCAGGCGCAGAACTACGACCGCTATTACGACGACGGTTACAACGGCGGTCCGGTGCGCTGCGAATCGATCAAGAACCGGACGCAGCAGTGCGCCTTGCCGGGACGCGCGCGCCTGGTGCGGCAGATTTCCGGCTCGCCCTGCGTTGAAGGCCAGACCTGGGGCCAGGCACGCAACGGCGTGTGGGTGACGCAGGGCTGCCGGGCCGAGTTCATCGCCGAGGGCGGCCGCGGCGGCCGCTGGAATGGCGGTGGGGGTGGCTGGGGCCACAACGGCGGCGGCAACAACGGCCGGGGCCAGATCCTGACCTGCGATTCCAACGACCATCGCCGTCAGCGCTGCGTGGCCAATGTCCGCCGCGAGGCGCGACTGATCCGCCAGACCTCGCGTAACGCCTGTATCGAAGGGCGGACCTGGGGCTGGGACCGCACCGGCGTCTGGGTGGATGGCGGCTGCCGCGCCCAGTTCCAGATCTACTGATGGCCGGTGCACCGCGCTTGAGCGCCCCCTGAGGGCTCAAACGAACGAGGCCGCGTCGATGGGACGCGGCCTCGCTGCTTTTCCTGAGCGCTCACCCAGTGGGGGGGGCGCCGTGATTCAGCCGGCGGCGCTGAGCGTCTGGCCGCTCTTGACCAGCATCGGCCAGCGCTTGAGCACGGCCTGGCGGATGCCGGCGGCATCGATGCCGGCGTCGGCCAGCAGGTCTTCGCGGCTGGCATGGTGCTGGAAGCTGTCCGGCAGGCCCAGGTGCAGGAACGGCTTGAGCACGTTCTCGGCATTGAGCAGCTCGGCCACGCCGGAGCCGGCACCGCCGGCAACCACGTTGTCTTCAATGGTGACGAAGCCTTCATGGCGCTGCGCAAGTTCCAGCAGCAGGGCCCGGTCCAGCGGCTTGATGAAACGCATGTTGACCACGGTCAGGCCCAGTTCGCGGCCGACCTGTTCGGCGGCCGTCACGGTGCTGCCGAACGCGAGCAGGGCGATCCGGCTGCCCTGCAGCCGCAGCTCGGCCTTGCCGATCTCCAGCGTGGCCAGATCCGTACCGGCGGCGATGCCGGTCCCGCTGCCGCGCGGGTAGCGCACCGCAGCCGGGCCGGCGTAGCGCAGGCCGGTGGTCAGCATCTGGCGGCATTCGGCCTCATCGGACGGTGCCATGACCACCATGTGCGGCACGCAGCGCAGGAAGCTCAGGTCCAGGTTGCCGGCATGGGTCGCCCCGTCCGGGCCGACCACGCCGGCGCGGTCGATGGCGAACAGCACGTCCAGTTCCTGCACGGCCACGTCGTGCACCAACTGGTCATACGCGCGCTGCAGGAAGGTCGAGTAGATCGCCACCACCGGCTTGGCGCCCTGGGTGGCCATGCCGGCCGCCAGGGTCACCGCGTGCTGCTCGGCGATGGCCACATCGAAGTAGCGCTCCGGGTATTCCTTGCTGAAGCGCACCAGGCCCGAACCTTCGCGCATCGCCGGGGTGATGCCCATCAGCTTCGGCTCGGCCGCGGCGGCATCGCACAGCCAGTCACTGAAGACGTCGGTATAGGTCGGCTTCTTGGCCCCGCCCTTGGAGACCAGGCCCTTGTCCGGATCGAACGGGCCGACCGCGTGATACCCGATCTGGTCACCCTCGGCGCGCTCGTAGCCCTTGCCCTTGGTGGTCATCACGTGCAGCAGCTTCAGGCCCTTCAGGCTCTTGAGCGTCTTCAGCGTGGCGACCAGCGCCGGCACGTCATGGCCGTCGATCGGCCCGGTGTAATGGAAGCCCATTTCCTCGAAGAACGTGGACGGCACGAACATGCCCTTCCAGTGCTCTTCCCAGCGCTTGACGAAGCGCGCGGTCGGGTTGTGCTTCTTGTCGCCGAGGATCTTCTTGCCACCTTCGCGCAGCGCATTGAGCGTGCGGCTGCCGGTGGCGCGGCCGAGCATCTTGGTCAGCCCGCCCACGGCCTCGGAGATCGACATGTTGTTGTCGTTGAGGATCACCAGCAGGTTCGGTTCCTGCTCCATGCCGCCGGCGTGGTTGAGCGCCTCGTAAGCCATGCCGGCGGTCATCGCGCCATCGCCGATCACGGCCACGACCTTGCGGTCATCGCCTTCGGCCTGGCGTGCGATCGCCATGCCCAGCGCCGCCGAGATGGAGGTGGAGGAATGGCCGACACCGAAGGTGTCGTACTCGCTCTCCTCGCGCTTGGGGAACGGCGCGACGCCGTCCTTCTGCTTGACCGTGTGGATCTCGTCGCGGCGGCCGGTCAGGATCTTGTGCGGGTAGGTCTGATGACCCACATCCCACACCAGCTGATCGACGGGCGTCTGATACAGGTAGTGCAGGGCGACGGTCAGTTCGATCACGCCCAGGCCGGCGCCGAAATGGCCGCCGCTCTTGCCGACCGACTCAATCAGGTAGGCACGCAGTTCATCCGCGATCGCGGGCAGTTCGGATTCTTCGAACCTGCGCAGGTCATCCGGTGACTGGATGCGCGCAAGGCGGGGATAGCGGGCGGAATCGATCATGTTTATCGCGCTTCTTCTGAGCGCCTATTTTCCCCCCCAAATGAGGGTGGGGCAAGCAAACCGCCTTTTCAGTGAGTAAACGGTGACGGAGGCTGCGACAGAACGTCGCAGCGCGCTCAGGCGCAGAGCTTGGAACGCTTGGGCAACTGCGCCTTCAGGAATGCCATCTGATCGGCCAGGATGTTGCGGTTGGACAGGATCATGTGCTCGATCCAGCTCGGCCGATAGGGCACGGCGAGCAGCGGCATGCTGGCCTGCTGCGGGGTCCGGTTGCTCTTGCGCGAGTTGCAGTGGAAGCAGGCGCTGACCACGTTCTCCCACACGTCCAGGCCGCCCTTGGAGAGCGGCATGACGTGGTCGCGGGTCAGTTGCGGGCGGTTGAACTGTTGCCCGCAGTACAGGCACAGGTGCGAATCGCGCGCGAACAGCGCGGGATTGGACAGATTCGGGGTGGGGTCGATCGCGCGGGAGCGCGCATGCCCGCGGGCGGCGATGATCGGGTGCAGGTCCAAGCCGCTTTGCAGGCCGGTGGTGCGGCAGATGCCGCCGTGGATGTGCAGGCAGGGGTCGCCCAGGGTCCAGGCCACCGCGCCACGCGCGTAGAGGCAGGAGGCGTCCTGCCAATTGATCCAGTCGAGTACGCGCCCGTGGGCGTCCAGGGCCAATAACCTCACCGAGCCGGGCCGATGCAGCGTAACGATCGGCGACACCTCGGCGACCGGGGCGGACGAGGCTCCGGTATCGATCAGACCCAAGCGTGTAGTGTCTGTCTCCATCGGGAAAACAGCTTATACCCGAATCGTTACGAATTGGGTATAGGGGCTTGCGCCCCTACCCGATTCGTAACGATTCGGACAGGCATTCCACCTTAACCCCGCGCCGTTGGCGCGCCCCCTTGAACATCAAGGGGGCTTTTCTCCATAAGGTGTATCGGGGTGCCGACCAACGGTCGGCACCTACCGACGATCAGGCGTCGGTATTCCGGCGCGCGGTCGGCACCTGCGCGGCAATCAGGTA
Organism: Stenotrophomonas sp. TWI1151; assembly: GCF_039673135.1. Lineage (NCBI taxonomy): Bacteria > Pseudomonadati > Pseudomonadota > Gammaproteobacteria > Lysobacterales > Lysobacteraceae > Stenotrophomonas > Stenotrophomonas sp. TWI1151. The sequence goes on along the minus strand of NZ_JBDJLA010000004.1, from coordinate 168,529 downwards.
GCCACCGACCGTTGGTCGGTGGTCTGGCAGCCGATCAGCCTTCGCCGAAATGCGCGTCGGTCATCGCCATCAACGGTTCGGCGCCGGACTGGATCGCGGCGGCGTGGCTGAGGGTGCGCGGCAGCACGCGGGCGAAGTAGAAGCGGGCCGTCTCGCGCTTGGCCTGCTTGAACGCGTCGCTCCGCGCGGAGGCCTCGGCGGCAGCGACGCTGCGGGCCCACCAGTAGGCCAGCACCACATAGCCCGAGTAGAACAGGTAATCGAAGCTGGCTGCGCCGAGTTCATTGGGGTTGGTGGCCGCGCGCTGCAGGGTCGCCATGGTCAGCTTGGCCCACTCGTCGGCCTTGGCGCGCAGCGGGGCAATGAATTCGGCCAGCGCTTCGTTGCCTTCATTGGCCTTGGCGAAGGCCTCGATCTCGGCCAGCATCAGCTTCAGCCCCGCGCCTTGGCTGGAGGCGGTCTTGCGGCCGATCAGGTCCAGCGCCTGGATGCCGGTGGTGCCTTCATACAGCGTGGTGATGCGCGCATCGCGGGCCAGCTGCTCCATGCCGTGCTCGCGGATGTAGCCGTGGCCACCGAAGCACTGCAGCGCGTTGTAGGTGTTCTCGATACCCCATTCGGTCTGGCAGGCCTTGGAGATCGGGGTCAGGAAGCTCACCAGCGTGTCCGCGCGTTCGCGCTCGCCGGCATCCTCGGCGTGGTGGGCGACGTCGATCAGGGTGGCCGCGTGCAGGGCCAGCAGGCGGCTGCCTTCGACCAGCGATTTGATGGTCAGCAGCATGCGCCGCACATCCGGGTGGACCAGGATCGGGTCGGCCGGCTTTTCCGGGTTTTTCGCACCGCTCAGCGAACGCGACTGCAGGCGCTCGCGGGCGTACTTCAGTGCGTTCTGGTAGGCCCGCTCGGACAGGCCGATGCCCTGCAGGCCGACGCCCAGGCGCGCGGTGTTCATCATGGTGAACATTGCCTGCAGGCCCTTGTGCGGCTGACCCACCAGGTAGCCTTCGGCACCGTCGAAGTTCATCACGCAGGTGACCGAGCCCTTGATGCCCATCTTGTGTTCGATCGAGCCGCAGCGCAGCGCATTGCGCTCGCCCACCTTGCCCTCGCGATCGACCTTGAACTTCGGGGTGACGAACAGCGAAATGCCCTTGGCCCCGGCCGGTGCGTCGGGCAGCTTGGCCAGCACCAGGTGCACGATGTTGTCGGTAAGGTCGTGCTCGCCGGCGGTGATGAAGATCTTGGTGCCGGTGATCGCATAGCTGCCATCCGCGTTCGGCTCGGCCTTGGTCTTGAGCAGGCCAAGATCGGTGCCGCAATGCGGTTCGGTCAGGCACATGGTGCCGGTCCAGCGGCCGTCGATCAGCGGCTTGAGGAAGGCGTCCTGCTGCCAGGCCTCGCCATGCTGCTTGAGCGCTTCGATCGCACCGTGCGAGAGCAGCGGGAAGTTGCCCCACGCCAGGTTGGCGGCATTGATCATTTCATTGAGCGGCACGCCCAACGTATGCGGCAGGCCTTGGCCACCCAGTTCCGGTGCAGCGGTCAGACCGGTCCAGCCGCCGTCCACGAACTGGGCGTAGGCCTGCTTGAAGCCCGGCGGGGTGGTGACCTCGCCGGTCGCCTGGTCGAGGACGCAGCCGATCTCATCGCCCACGCTGTTCAACGGCGCCAGCACGCTGGCACTGAAACGGCCGGCTTCTTCCAGCACGGCATCCACCACATCGGCGGTGGCATCGGTCAGGCCAAGGCGCGCGAACAGCGGCTCGACCTTGAGCACGTCATGCAGGGCGAAACGGATATCGGAAAGCGGGGCGGTGTAGCTGCTCATCGGGGACAGTCTCGATCAGTGGCGAAGGGTGGCGGAAAGCCCGCCGGTCAGCGCAGGACGCCGGGCAGGCCAGGGGCCTGGTTGAGCGTGCTGCGGCTTTCAATCTCGAAGGTGCGTTGCTTCTTTTCCTGCGGGGTGGCGCTTACCGTGCCCTTGAGCGAATAGCCCAGGGTGCGGTTGCCGGCCAGTGCATCGGCCATCACCAGGCGGGCGCCCGAGCTCGGCTTGATGTCCACGTTGACCACATCGGCCGAGACCCCGCCAATGGACAGTGCGGGCTTCAGCTGCAGCTGGCCGGCATCCTCATCGCTCACCTTCAACTGCAGCGCGACGTTGTCGAAGGTCATGGGCATGGAGCTGAAGTTCTGCAGGCGCAGCGCAACCGTCCAGCTGCCATCGGCACGCACCGTCAACTCCTGCACGCTGGCGGCCGGCTCGGAAACGCGTTTGACCGTCTTGTTGCAGGCGGTCAGGGCCAGCGAGGCGATGACGATCAGGGCAAAGGCGAGGCGGGGACGGAAGCGGTGGGACATGGCGCAATCCTCAGGCGGGTGTTGCATGGGTGTGAGCATACTACGGCGTATGGTGTTCGCGCTGCCTGCGGCAGCGAGATGCAAGGGTAGGGCACCGGGATGACGGGGCCACGTGCTTTTAGTCGTGGGGCAGGCCGGCCCGGCGCGCGGGGTGAGGCCGGGCCGGGTCAGTCCAGCGGCGCCATCACCCGCAGCGGGGCGAGGTCATAGCCCATTGCTTCGGCACGGGCTTTGAGCTGCTCGAACAGGGCGGTATCCATGCTCGGTGAGCGCGACAGGATCCACAGGTACTTGCGGTCCGGCTCGCCGACCACTGCCCACTGGTAGCCGGGGTCCAGCGCGATCACCCAGTAATCGGCCCACACCAGCGGCACCCAGGACAGCCAGTCCGGCACGAAACGTACCTGCAGGCGGCCGGGATGGCCCTCGACCGGGCGCGCCACGCCATCTGCTGCCACGCGATCCCCGTCAGCCTCGCGGCAGGCGTTGTGCACGCTGATCCGTCCATCGGCACGCAGGCTGTAGGTGGCGGTGATGTCGCCCACGCATTTCTTCTGGAACGACACCGGCAGGTGCGCGATCTCATGCCACTGGCCGGCATAGCGGCCCATGTCCAGCGCCTCCACCGAGGTCACCGGCGCGGCCGCCCAGGCCGACCCGGTGGCGGCAAGGGCGAGCAGGGCACTGATCAGATAGCGGCTGCGCATTGTCGACACTCCACACAAGACGCAGCGAGCTTAGGCATAGGCTGAGCGGAAATTGTGAATATTCCGTCATGCAGTGGCCGTCCCACGTCGCTGACGTGCGCGTGGCAGCGTGCGGCACCCGCGCTACCGACTGTCAGCGGAGAGTTCCCGCGTGGCGTTGCCGCTCTCGTCCAGGAAGCGCACCTTGGCATCTCCCGAGGGCGTCACCACCAACTCAAGCCGCGGCTTTCCTTGACCATCGCGCAGGGTCAGCATGGCATCGCGCGCATCAGACTTGCCAAGGAACACGCGCTCGGTGATCGCAGGAATGCCCTTCCGATGAAGTGCTTCGTCCCGCTCGGAGAAGAACGGGCGGGACAGGCCATCGGCAACGTCATTGAAGGTCAGCCCTGCGTAGTGTGTCCCCGCATCATCCACGCCCAGCAGTTGCATCTGCTGATCCTGCTGATAGCGATCAAAGGTCAGGCTCATGCCGCTGGAGGGTTTGCCGCTCTTGTCGAGCGAACCGTTGTAGATCAGCCCGCCGTTTTCCGTTCCTTCATCGTTGAAGAACAGCATGCCTGCCATCGGGCGCGGATGAGCTTGCTCCTTGTTGTGAATGACCACCCCAGGAAACAGCGTGCGATTGGAGATCGCCAGCCGCAACGTTCCGTCAGGCTCCTTGATGTTGATGCGTTGCGCATCAATGACATCAAAGCTGGCGCTGCGCTGTGACGTTGCACCCATCATCAAGGCGGCCATGGTGAGCAGGCCGGCCGCTGCGCAGCCCAGCGTCAGTCGCCGTTGGTTTCGCTCCAGATGCGCGATCTGCGCCTGCAGCACTTCGATGCTTTCGGACATCACCTCTCCCTGTGTGTGCGGCCATGGGGACGAACAAGCGCGGCCGCAGACGATCCTGTCCGCCGGGTGAGCATGCCAGCGCGTGGCGATGGACGGCAAGGCGCGCAACGGCCCGCCCGCGGAAATCATCCCTGAGCGGTGTGCCCGCTTTGCAGCGCGCGATGGATCTCCGCCTCGATCATCGCTTCATCGTCGCGTGCGGCCCAGCGGCTGATCGTGACGATCACCAGCACCGCGCCGGCCATGAAGTAGGCAGCAGGCACCACCGCCAGACTGGCCAACAGGGCAGGCGCGAGGTCGTATGTGTGTTGCCAGTGCTTCACCACCGCCACCAGCGGAACGATGAGCAGGCAGACGAACATGCCGATCATCAAGGTGCGGATGAAGGGATGCATCTGGAACGCACCTTCAAGCCGCGTGCCGCGTTCGGTGGGGATGCACTGGCCGATGAAATACGGCTTGAAAGAGTTGGACACGAACGGGCGCGTCCAGCACAGGCGGATCCGTTGAGCGGAGGCCGTCCCGCGCATTCCGGCGACAGAGAGGCGCGGGCCATGCTGGATCGACTGCTTGAGGCGCAGCACGGTCACATCGATCGGGGATGTGCTGTGGAAGGCAACAGGACGTTTGCCGAACAGCGCGGCGAACAAAGCACGAACCATGTGCGGAAGCTCCTTCCTTGAACGCTGCGTGATGTAGCGACGCCGAACAACAGACAAAAAAAATGACCTGCATTTCTGCAGGTCATCTGAAATTGTGGTGGCCGGGGACGGAATCGAACCGCCGACACGGGGATTTTCAATCCCCTGCTCTACCAACTGAGCTACCCGGCCACTTCATCGCTGCGTTGCCGCTGGCGAGGACGCGAATAATACGGAGGTATGAGGGGTTCGGCAAGCGTTTCGGGAAAAAAATTTCACATTTGTTTCCAAACCCGTGTCCGCCCACATCCAAGTGCTTGATCCAGCGGGCCCGAGCACATCACCCAAGCGCATGAACGTCGGTTCAGGCGGATGCTTTCCGCCGGTGCAGTTGATCAGCCCGTGGTGGATCGGGCGTCGTCGGGCATGCACCACAACAGCACGATGCCGATCACCATCATGATCGCCGCCAGCACCAATGCGCCCTGGTAGCTGCCGCTGTCGCGCGCCAGCGTGCCGGCGATCGCGGGGGCGATGATCTGGGCGACGCCATAACTCAGCGTCAGCGTCGCCATCGCCTTGGCAGGATTGTGCGGGTAGTGGCGACCGACCACGGTCAGGGTCAGGCTGACGATGCCGGCGAAGGTCAGGCCGAACAGCACGGCGCTGGCTGCGCCGGCCCACAGCCCGCCATCCAGCAAAGGCAATACGAAGGACGTAGCCTGCAACGCATAGGCGAGCATCAATGCACGGATCAGTCCAAGCCGGTTCGAGAGCCGATCCCAGGCAAACGTCGAGGGGATGGCGGTGAGGCCGACCAGGACCCACACCCAACTGCCGTGGCCGGCGAAGGCAGGGGTCTGCACCAGGATGGCGACGATGAAGGTCGCGCTGACCACGAAGCCGACCCCCGCGCAGAAGTACGAGGCGATCAGCAGCCAGCGCCAGCGCCGCCCGGGTGGCGGGGGAGCGTTGGCCCCTGTGGCACTGGAGATCGCTGCCGGCGGCGGCATCCATGCCCAGGCCGGGATCAGGAACACCACCGCGAGGGTGCCCAGCGCGATCCACTGCCGGGAGGACGCCAGTTGATCGGCCATCGCCGCAGCCGCCAGGCCCGAGACCGCGATCCCTACCCCGAGGCCGGCGAAGTGCAGGCCGAGCTGTGGGCGGCGCTGATGGGCGAGCAGCCAGTTGAGCACCAGCCCGGAGGCGAGCAGCAGGCCGGCGGTGCTGGACAGGCCGGCCACGAAGCGCAGCACGCCCCAGGTGGCCATGTCCGTGGTGGTGCCCATCAGGCCGGTGGATACCACTGCCAGGACCAGTCCGATGCGGTAGAAGCGGAATTTCAGCTGCATGTCGCCGACCCGGGCGACCAGCACAGTGCCGGCCAGGTAGCCCAGATAGTTGAACGTTGCCAGCCAGCCGCCGCCGGCTGCCGTGAGCCCGGCGTCGAGCCGCATCACCGGCAGCAGCGGGGTGTAGGCAAAGCGCGCCAGGCCGACCGTGAGTACCAGCGCGCAGATGCCGGCCGTGATGACCTGCCAGGCGCGGCGGGGAGGCGGGATCGAGAGTGACATGGGTGGGGAGGGCAGCGGGGAGGGCCCATGGTCCGTGGACAGAGGTGACCGCGTCTTTCGATAGAATGACCCATCCTGTCGATGAGGCGTCACATGGCCACGGCGGAACCCACTGCGCCGGGTTGGCGCGAAGTCCCGGTGCCGCCGCTGCGGCGTCTGCCCTGGCCGGTGGTGGCGCGCAGCCAGCGACTGGAGGCGGGCGAGCGCTTCCCGCCGCACGTGCACGGCTGGAACCAGCTGGTCCACGCCAGCACGGGTGTGCTGCAGGCCAGCGCCGGGCAGGCACGTCACGTGATCACCCCGCAGCAGGCGCTGTGGGTGCCGACGGGCACGTCCCATCACACGGGCGCGTTGAATACCTCGGCGTTCCGCAATCTTTACGTGGCGGATGGGCCGGCACTGGGTATGCCCACGCATTGCGTGGTACTCGATGTGTCACCGCTGCTGCGCGAACTGATCATTGAACTCGATCGCACCGTGCCCGATCACGACCGCACCTACTACGCCACCTTGTGCACCCTGATCACTGCGCAGTTGCCGCGCCAGCGGCAGCACACCCGGCACCTGCCGTGGCCGCAGGATGCGCGCCTGCAGCGCTGGTGCCAGGCACTGTACGAGCAACCTGCCGATACCCGCAGCGTGGAGGACTGGGCGCCCTTGCTGGGGGCATCGCCGCGTACCCTGGCGCGCCACTTTGAACGCGAGACCGGCATGCGGTTGCGCGAGTGGCGGTTGCGGCTGCGCCTGCTGCGCGCCATCGAGTGGCTGGCGCAGGGGCGTTCGCCCACGGTAATCGCGCACGAGCTGGGCTATGCCTCGGCGTCGGCGTTCAACTACATGTTCCGGATCGAGATGGGCATGAGCCCGCTGCAATGGAAGCGCGCACGCCCTACGGCGTGACCGGGCAGGCCAGGCTGACCAGCCGCTCATCCTCGAAGCGTGCACGGATCGAGCCGTTGTCGGCCTTGCCTGCGGGCCACTCCGCTTCGGCGCCCGCACCAGGCAGGGGATTGCCCAGGTGGAAGTACACGCGGCCACGGCTGTCGCCGACCTGCACTTTGTTGCATGCCACGATAGGTGACGCCATCTCGCCGCAGTCGCCCTGCAGCAGGCACAGGCGCGTGTGGCACTTGCCTGCACCGGACGACCAATGGCCTTGCGCGGCCAGGCAACCGGGCTCGGTCGCCAGAATCGCCCAGCATGTCAGGCCGAACACCGTGGTGGCGGACATCAACACGGGCAGCAGGTAGCGGCGTCGGCTGGAGGAGGGAACGTTCATGACGCGATCATGCGCCCTGGCCGGCGGCGCGGGCAACGCATGCGCGGTGCAGCGTACGGATGGAATGCTGTGACGGCATCGGGATGATCCGTCCCTGTCGCACAAGGTGATTGCACAGCCGCGTCGTCCTGCACCGATGGAACGCTGTTTTACCCCCCGCCCGGACGTGCCTGGACGGCGTACTGTCGGGATTCCTTTTTCGTCTCCCCGGAGCGATCCTCTGATGACCGCGCTCACCAACACCCGCATCGTCCTCGCCTCGCGCCCGAACGGTGCTCCCGTCTCGTCCAACTTCCGTATCGAACACGTGCCGGTTCCCGCGCCTGGCCCGGGCGAGGTGCTGCTGCGCAATCGCTATCTGTCGCTGGATCCCTACATGCGCGGTCGCATGGAGGAGGGGCCGTCCTACGCCGCACCGGTTGCGCTGGATGCGGTGATGGAAGGGCGCACCGTTGCTGAAGTGCTCGCCTCCAACCATCCCGGTTTCGCCATCGGCGAGCATGTGCTGGCTCCGGGCAACTGGCAGACGCATGCCGTCATCGACGGCGATCAGCTCAGCCGCAAGCTGGAAGACAACGGCCTGCCGATCAGCACTGCACTGGGCGTGTACGGCATGCCCGGATTCACGGCGTACGTGGGCCTGCAGGAAATCGGCAAGCCGCAGCCGGGCGAAACGCTCGTGGTGGCGGCTGCCAGCGGCCCGGTGGGCGCGACGGTGGGTCAGATCGCCAAGCTGCAGGGTGCGCGCACGGTGGGCATTGCCGGTGGCGAGCAGAAGCGCGCGTATCTGGAAACACTGGGCTTCGATGTAGCGCTGGATCACCGCGCCGACGATTTCGCCGCGCAGTTGCGTGCGGCGGTGCCCGACGGCATCGATGTCTACTTCGAGAACGTCGGGGGACACGTCTTCGATGCGGTCGCGCCATTGCTCAACGACTTCGCGCGCATTCCGGTCTGCGGCACGATCGCCACCTACAACGCGCGCGGTGCGGTGTTGCCCGGGCCGGACCGGCTGCCGGGTTTCATGAGCCAGGTGCTGCGCCAGCGCCTGACCGTGCGCGGCTTCATCCAGTCGGATCTGCACGCCTTCTTCCCTGCGTTCCTGCGCGACATGGGGCAGTGGCTGAAGGACGGCCGCGTGCAGTATCGCGAGGACATCGTGCAGGGACTGGAACGCGCGCCGGAGGCCTTCTTCGGACTGCTCAAGGGCCACAACTTCGGCAAGCTGGTGGTCAAGCTGGATTGAGCGGCGCGGGGCGTGTGAGTGCGACGTGTGCAAGGCCGTGCCGATCGTGATTCGTGCATCACGATCGGCCGGTTAGCCTGCGGATGAAGGCCCCGTACCGGGAACCGCACAAGTGAGTAGACCCATGGCAGACACCAAGCCCAGCGAACACGGCAAGCAGGAAGGCATCGAAGAGAGCCAGCAGGACCGCAAGCAGGATGAAACCGCCAAGCAGCGGCCGGGGCAGACCGATCAAGCGATCCACGATGCAGGCACGCGCCGGCCGGAGCGCAAGGACACTCCCGAGGGCGCGTGAGCAACTGCGCGAAGGCTGTGAAAACAAGAGCGCCCCGGGAAGCTGATTCCCGGGGCGTTCTGTTGAATAGTGGTGGAGCCAAGGAGGATCGAACTCCTGACCTCGTCGATGCGAACGACGCGCTCTCCCAGCTGAGCTATGGCCCCACGGATGCTGCTGCTGCGTGGCGTCACCGGCCTCGGCCGTACCCCGCAATGCGCCTAGTCTAGCGCCGACCGGCGGCGCCTGCCAAGTGGGGCCTGCGTTCGGCTCAGTGCCTGCCGCGCGCCGCGGCGGGCGCGCGTTCCACCTGCTGCAGCAGGGATTTGTCCAGTTTGGCGGCCACGCCGACGCTGCGCCCGGCCAGGTTGGCCACCACGAAGCTGACCGAACTCCCCAGCACCTGGGCCGTCTCGGACAGGCTCAACCCGTAGTCCTGTTCCAGCCACTGCGCCATCCCGGCGGTCGCCGCGCGCAGGGCCTCATCCAGCGAGCCGGCCTGGCCCAGGACCATCAACTGCGTGGCCGATTCCACCCGCGGCGCTGACTGCGCCCGGGACTTGATCACCTCCACGCTGAAGTCCACGTCCATCGAGGTCTCCAGCGCGTACTGCGAGGTTTCGCCATCGCCCTGCAGTGCGTGCGCATCACCCAGGTAGAGCAGGGCGCCGGGCTGGGATACCGGCAGATACACGGTCGCGCCCTCGCGGATTTCGTTGAAGTCCATGTTGCCGCCGAAGCGGCCGGTGTCGCCGGTGGAGATCGGCGCGTTGCCGAACCCAGGTGCCACCGCCAGCCCGCCGAGCATCGGCCTGACCGGCACCCAGAAGTCCTTGAGCTTGCCGGTGGCCGCCTCTGGACGGGCACGGCCGCGTTCGCGGTCCAGGGTCCAGCGCACCGGTTTGTCCAGCGCGGTGGCCTTCGCCGCCAGGGCCGGTGTCAGCGCGCGTCCCACGATGCTGTCCAGGCTGTCGGCGTAGTCACGGTTCAAGCGCAGGCGTTTGATGTGGATCGCCAGCACATCGCCGGGCTCGGCCTCCATCACATAGAACGGCCCCGTCTGCGGATTGCCGAACAGCGCCCGGGTCTGGCCCTTGGCGTCCACGCCGCCGGAATCCAGCGTCGTGGTGCGCACGCTGTCGCCCGGCCAGATCGTCAGCACGGGTGCGCGGTGGGGTGAGAACTCGTTCGAATAGGAGGTGGGCACGAAGTCATGCTGGCGGGGGCCGCCGGCCGGCCGCTCGGGCAGACGGCGCGCGCTGAAGGGATGCATCGCGCGTCGCTCGCTGGCGTTGGTGTCGGGATAATCGGCCGTACCGCGCAGGGTCGTGCCGGTCTGCTCGCCGCGGAAGCGGTAGGTCGCGCCATCGCCGCCGGTGACGACAAACGCCAGCGCGTTGCCCTGGCGGCTGCCCTGCAGGGTGTCCCCATCGAAGCGCCCCTCCACCGGACCCTGCTGGTCGGGCAGGCTGAGCAGCTGGTAGGCCGGGTTTCCCCACAGGTCGGTGGTGACCAGCCACTGTGCGGGCGGTTCGGCGGCCTGGGCGGCCGAGGCGGACAACAACAGGAGCAGGCAGGCCAGGTGGCGAGAGGACATGCAGAGATCTCGTGGATGACCGGTTCAGTGTTCGCCGCCGCTGCCAGGGCGACAAGTGCCGGGCGACACGTGCCCGATGGCCCGGAAAGCGTCACACGCGAATCCCGCCCTTCCGGCGCGCGCCTTGGCCGGGCATAATCCGCGCCAGAAAACGCGGCCGCATAGCCAGTGGACCAGGGGGGCCGGACAGCCGTCGCCCACAACGCCCTGACACCAATCTGCAACATCCAGCCAATACCGTGCCGCATCGCTGTCTCCACAGCGATGTCGATTTCCTATGGTGCCCGGCCATCGCGCCGGCTGCCCCGATCTGTACTACCCGAGACCTCTGCATGCCCGCTCTACGCCACGCCCCTGTGTCGACGCGTCTTCTCTCCCGTTCCCTCTCCACCACCGCCGTGCTGCCGCGCCGCCGCGCGCTGGCGCTGGCCTGCGCGTCCGCTGCGCTGATGCTGTCCGCTGCCGCCTCGGCGCAGGACGCGCAGTCCGCCAGCGCCACCTCGCTGGACACCATCACCGTCACCGCCGACCACCGCGAGCGCAACCTGCAGGACGTGCCGGTCTCGGTCGGCGTGGTGCAGGGCGAGAAGATCCGCGACTACACCGCTGGCGGCGATGACACCCTGCTGGCGCTGTCGGGCAAGGTGCCCAGCTTCTACGCTGAAACCACCACCGGCCGCATCTTCCCGCGCTTCTACATCCGTGGCCTGGGCAACATCGATTTCTACCTGGGTGCCTCGCAGCCGGTGTCGATCATCCAGGACGACGTGGTGCTTGAGCACGTGGTGCTGAAGTCCAACCCGGTCTACGACGTGGACCAGATCGAAGTGCTGCGCGGCCCGCAGGGCACGCTGTTCGGTCGCAACACCACCGCCGGCATCGTCAAGTTCGACACGATCAAGCCGAGCCAGGACTACAGCGGCCGCGTGCAGGCCAGCTATGGCTCGTACGGCAGCGTGGCCATCGATGGCGGCTTCGGCGGCCCGATCAACGACATCGCCTCGTTCCGCGTGTCGGCGCTGTACCAGCACCGCGATGATTACGTCGACAACACCTACCGCGGCCCGAGCGCCGATGGCACGGTCTCGCCGAAGAAGAACGCGATGGGCGGCTTCGACGACCGCAACGTGCGCGCCCAGCTGCTGCTGCAGCCGAGCGACAACTTCTCGCTGCTGGCCTCGGCCCACGCACGCGATTACGACGGCACCTCGACCCTGTTCCTGCGCAGCGCGCTGACCAAGGGCTCCAACAAGACCGACGTGCCGCGCGACCAGGTCGCCTACGACGAAGCCGACAACAACCCGCAGGCCTACAAGACCTACGGCGGCTCGGTGAAGGCGATCTACGACTTCGGCAACGTCTCGCTGACCTCGATCACCGCCTACGAAACCACCTCCGGCTACAGCCGCGGTGACACCGACGGCGGCGCCGCCGTGAACTATCCGGTCAACGGCGTGCCGAACGGCTACGGCCAGTCGATGGGCCAGATCCGCGATCTGGACCAGTGGACCCAGGAGTTCCGTCTGGCCAACGCCGATGACAACCGCCTGAAGTGGCAGGTCGGCGCGTTCTACTTCGACGGCCGCGACACCACCGATTTCTACCAGCGCGCCTGGTTCCTGCAGGGCAATGCCCGCAATCCGAACAACTGGGTGCGCCTGCGCAACGTCAACACCTCCTGGGCTGGTTTCGGCCAGGTCAGCTATGACGTGACCGACAAGTTCACCCTGACCGCCGGCCTGCGCCAGACCAAGGACGAGAAGAAGACCCGTCTGCTCAAGACCGCCGATACCGCCGCTGGTGCCGTGACCTACAAGGGCCGCACCTACGTGGAGATGTCCGACACCACGCCGAGCTGGGACCTGAGCGCGATGTACGCGTTCAACCCGCAGCTGAGCGTGTATGCGCGCGTGGCCCGCGGCTTCCGTGGCCCGACCATCCAGGGCCGTTCGGCTGTGTTCAATGCCGATTTCACCACGGCGAACTCGGAAACCATCCTGTCCTGGGAAGCCGGCATCAAGAGCAGCCTGTGGGACAACCGCCTGCGCGTGAACGCCGCCGCGTTCACCTACGTGGTCAATGACATCCAGCTCAACGGCAACGATTCGGACGGCAACGGCGTGCTGTTCAACGCCGACAAGGCCAAGGCCTACGGTCTGGAAGCGGACATGGAGCTGCGCCCGATCCCGAACCTGGCCCTGAGCGCCGGTGTCAGCCTGCTGCACAGCAAGATCCAGGACGACCGCGTGTACGCGCAGGTCTGTGCCCTGAACGGCGCCGTGGTGTGCACCGTGAATGACCCGACCATCAAGGTCGGTGCCAACACCTTCGCGCAGATCAACGGCAACCCGTTGCCGAACGCACCGAAGTACAACATCAACCTGGCCGCGCGTTACGACATGCCGGTCAATGACAGCGATGTGTTCTTCGTCTCCACCGATTGGAACAAGCAGGGCTATACCAGCTTCGTGCTGTACGACTCGGCCGAGTTCAACTCCAAGGGTAGCTTCGAAGGCGGCCTGAAGCTGGGCTACTCTGCCAACTACGGTGCCTGGGAAGTGGCGCTGTTCGCGCGCAACATCACCAATGAGAAGAACCTCAAGGGTGTGATCGAGAACTACATGGCCGCGGTCTACAACGAACCGCGCACCGTGGGTGTGTCGCTCAACATGAACTGGTAAGACACGCGATCGCCGGTGCCGCAGGGCACCGGTGAGCGTGATGCGTGTTCCGACAACGCCCCGCACCTGCGGGGCGTTGTCGTTTCTGTTACTTGGCGGGCGCCCCGGCTGCAGCGGGCGCCAGCTCGGCGAACAGTCCGCCCAGCACGCCCATGGTGGCCTGGTCGGCGCCCATGTCTTCGGCGGCATTTGCGATGGCGATAACGCCGTTGTTCTGGCCAGGGAACAGCACCACCCAGGCCAGCCAGTTGCCGTCCGAGCCGCCGTGCACCAGCACCGGCCCCTGGCGACCGGCGATCGACGGCTGCACGCCCCAGTCCAGCCCGGAGCCACTGCCCGGCTGAACGGTCTGCATCAGCGCGTAGGACGCCGCTGTCAGCAACCTGCCTTTGCCCTGGCTGCCCGCGAGCTGATCGATGGCGAACAGCGCCAGATCGTGCAGTCGCATATGCAGGTTGCCGGCGGCAGTGTAGAGCGGCGGCACCCCGTCATCGGCCTTCTGCGGCGCGGTGGTCACCGGCTTGCCGCCGCGATGGCCCACCGGTTGCCCGGCCGGAGTGGGGCCGAACCCGGCACCGGTCATGCCCAGCGGCTGGAACACTTCGCGCTGCATCAGCGTTTCCACGTCCTTGCCCGTGGCACGTTCGGCGATCACCGCCGCGATCAGGAAGCCGCTGTTGCTGTAGGCGAATTCGGTGCCGGGCGGATGCACCGGCGCTTCGGCCAGGGCTGCCTTGACGTAAGCCTCGCGCTGCACGGGCAGGGCCCGGCTATCGACGAAGAACGCGTCCAGCGCGGCGGCGTCGGTGAGGTTTTCCGGCAGGCCGGCGCGGTGCGAGAGCAACTGCACGAGGGTGACGCTGCGGTAGGCCGGCTGCATCTGTGCGGCGAGGTCGGGCAACAATGTCGACAGCGGCGCATCCCAGCCCAACACGCCCTGTTCGACCAATCGCGCGATCATGGCCACGGTGATCGGTTTGCCGGTGGAGCCGATCATCCATTGATCCTCCGTGGTGACCGGCGTGGACGCATCGTTGCGGCGGACGCCCCGCACGGCATGTTCAGCGACCTTGCCATCGCGGATGACCAGCACGCCCATGGCCGGTGTGGCGGTGCCCTGCAGGGCCTGCGCGAGCCGTGCGTTCAGATCATCGGCAGCGCTGGCCGTGGTGGCCGCCAGCAGCAGGGTCATGCCGAGCCAGCGGTGCAGGCGGCGCGTGGTGCGGCGAGGGGTGGGGGCGTTCCTTCGAGTCGCGATCAGATGCATGGGAGTCCTTTGCGCAGCCGCGTGGGCAGAACCTGCGCCGGCGGCACGGTCCTGCGGGATGCCGTGTCCGGACCGCGCCTGGAGCAGGCGGGGAACGGTGCGTGCGATTCACTCTTGCATGCGTTTCAGACCCGCGTATGTGTCTGCAGTCATGCCGATGGCGGCAGGTCAAAAGGGTGACGCGATCCGTTCAGGAGTCGACGGCGTTGCGCCGTCGTCAGTGCACTGAAACGCTGGGCGAGGCGGTGCTACGGGGCGGTGAGATCCCCCCCGCAGCACGAAGGTCAGGCCGCCGGCGGCAACAGCGGCGAGAGGATCGGCTCCAGCTGCGCCTGGCGCCAGCCCGCGAGCGCGGCCGGCCATTGGCGGTTTTCCAGATAGCTTTCCAGATGCTTGCGCGAGGCGAGCACCCCATCAGGCAGGCCGAGTTCGGCGCTGCGCGCGCTGACGGCATCCTGCAGCCGCTTGAGCGCCTGCTTGTTGGCATCGTTGGCCGGCAGCGCCAGCGGTGCCTCGGCTTCGTCGGCCAGCGGGGTGGACAGCGCCTGCCACACCTGGGCGGCCAGTTTGCGCGGAGCCTTGGGGAAGCCTTCCATCAGCTTGGACAACGCCTCCACATCGGCCGGCGGGGTGCGCGCGAGCACGGCAGCCAGTTCGTTGTCGAGTACCCAGCTGCGCGGCTTGTCACTGGCGCGCGCCTGCACGTCGCGCCAGCGCAGCAGCCGCAGCAGGCGCAGCTGCGCGGGGGTATCCATGAACTGTGCCGAGCGCATCGCCACGTGCGGCCAGCGCTCTTCATCGTGTTCGACACTGGCGAGCAGCCGCTCGGCGTCGTCCTGCAGCCATTGGCGGCGGCCCAGTTCTTCCAGGCGGGCCTCGATGGTGTCGTGGATCTGGAACAGGTATTCCACGTCGTCGGCGGCGTACTCCAGCTGCGCCTCCGAGAGCGGGCGGCGCATCCAGTCCGAGCGGGTTTCGCCCTTGGCCAAGGTGACGCCGGTGACTGCCGTGACCAGTTTCTGGTAGCCCATGCCGCCGCCGATGCCGGCCAGCGACGCACCGATCTGGGTATCGAACAGCGGCCGCGGCAGCACGCCGCAGGCGACCTTGAAGGTGACCAGGTCTTCGCTGGCGCTATGCATGATCTTGAGGATCGAGGTGTCGGCCAGCCACGGGGCCAGCGCCGCGTTCATGCCGGGGATCAGCGGGTCGATCAGCAGGATTTCATCACCGACCGCCATCTGCACCAGCGCCAGTTGCGGCCAGTAGGTGCGTTCGCGGATGAACTCGGTGTCCAGGCCGATGCGGGTGGGGCGCTGGCGGTAGCGCTCGTCCAGTTCCGCCGGGGTTTTGATCCAGTAAGCCACGTGGGATTCCATGTACTGCAAAGGGGTGCTCAGGTCGGGGAGGATAGCCTAACGCCATGCGATGCCATGCCATGTCCGGCATCCCGCCGTGCGGTGATGAACGCCCGGGCCGGGGACGGTCGCCCCCCGCGACGGTGGCGATTATGATGATCCCCTGCCTGCGCCTGCGGCATGCCCCCTGGATCGCCATCGCGCCCCGGGCGGCGGCTTGCGACGTGGCGTGGGCACCAGCAAGACGATGACACGCCCCAAGGACCCCCATTTGCGACCGTCAGGCCCATTGCCGCTGCTGTTCACTGCTCTGTTGGGCATGCTGGCCGCATGTTCTCCCGCGCCCGCGCCGGCACCGTCGGCAGCGCCGGCGGCCAAGCCGGCTGCCGCACCGGCCAAAGCGAGCGCGCCGGTGGCGCAGGTCACCATCGGAGGCGAGGACGCTGCCGAGACGGTGGAGCGCTGGCAGCCACCTGCCGTCACCCTCGTTGACGACGACGTTGTCCAGGCTCGCCGCGACGCCGCACGCGCCTTCGAGGAGGACCGGCTGTACCGCACCGCCGAGGACGCGATCCCGATCTGGCTTGCCCTGCTGCAGCACGACCCCAAGGACCGCGTGGCCGAGGCCGGGCTGAAACGCGCGCGGCAACGCCTGCTGCAGGAGGCGTCCGCCTTGTTGCAGCGGCCGCTCAAGCAGCGCGAGGCCTTGGCCCAGGCCAGCGAGATGGCCCTGGTACTGCTGACCCTGGCGCCGGACGATCCCAAGGTGCGCGAGCTGCAGTCGCGGGTGGAAATTGCCCAGCGCGTGGTGGCGTACAACCGCGCCGGCGAAGACGATCTGCGCGCGGACCGCATCGGCGAAGACGGCGATGGCGCCATTCCCAATTTCCGCGAAGCACTCGCACTGGACGCGGACAACCCCCGCGCCCGGCAAGGACTGGCAGCGGCCGAGAGCGCGCTGATCCGGCGTGCCGAGACGGCGGCGCTGGCGGCCGATTTCGCGACGGCCGGTACCTGGCTGGCCGAAGCGGCCAAGGTCCGGGACTCCTCCATCACCATTGCCGACGCCTTCGAACGTATCGAAAAGATCCGCTCCGACACCCTGGTGCGGCTGCGTAACGAGGGTCTGCGCGATCTGGCCACGCCACAGGGACTCAAGCCGGCCCGGCAGAAGCTGGAAGATGCCCTGCGCATCGCGCTGCCCGGTGATCCTGTCGTGGGGCAGCTGCGCGAGCGCATCGAACTGGTCACCCATTACGGCAGCTTCCGGCCGCGGCAGGTGTTCAGCGATGCGCTGCGCGATGGCGGCCGCGGGCCGCAGATGATCGTGGTGCCGCACGGCGGGTTCCAGATGGGCGCGGCCGAGAACGAGCTCGGCGCGACCGATGCAGAGAAGCCCGCGCACTACGTGCGCTTCGAGCGCGGCTTCGCGATGTCGATCACCGAAGTGACGGTCGCCGATTTCCGCCGCTATGTGCAGGCTACCAAGGCCCGCCCCCGGGCCACCCGGCGCGGCCATTCGATCGTGTATGACGAGCGCAGCGGCAACTTCGTCCGGCGCAGCGGGGTGGACTGGCAGTCCGATTACAACGGGGCCGAGGCGATCGCCAACCTGCCGGTGATGCACGTCAGCGTGCGCGATGCCGAGAATTACGCGACCTGGCTGTCCGAACAGACCGGGCGCTCCTACCGGTTGCCCAGCGAGGCCGAATTCGAGTACGCGCTGCGCGCCGGCAGCAGCGGCCGATATCCATGGGGTGATGCGGGCACGCCGCCCGCGCGCGCGGGCAATTTCACCGGGGCCGAGGATGTCTCGCCCTCCGGACGGCACTGGTACAACGCCTTCGTCGGCTATGGCGATGGGTATTGGGGGCCGGCCCCGGTGGCCAGTTTCGATCCCAATCCGTGGGGTCTGCACGACATTGCCGGCAACCTCAGCGAATGGGTGGCCGACTGCTGGCATGCCAGCTACCGGCGGGCGCCGTCCGATGGCGTCGCGTGGTTCAACCCGGGCTGTCGGCAGCGCGTGATCCGCGGTGGCAACTGGGCCAATGCGCCGGCACAGACCCGCGCGGCGTGGCGGCAATCGCAGGATTCGGACACCACCAGCGCACGGATCGGCTTCCGGCTGGTCCGTGGCATCTGAGGACGTCCCCGACGTGAGGTGACGGGATTTCACCCGGCCCCCCGGCGCGCGCTCTAGGATTGGCACAGTGTCGGGCAGGGTGCCGCGGCCATCTCAGGAACCACGCGCATGCGCAACGATCCATTCGGCGGTCAGCAGCAGGGCCGCGCCCGGCGGCCGGGCCTGTTCGGCAACATCCGCTGGTGGGTGCTGCTGGCGTTTGCCGGCTATGCGGCATTCTATTGGTTCTCCAACCGCGCCGTGGATCCGTATACCGGCGAGAGCGTGCTGATCGACAGCTCGCTGGATGCCACCCAGGAAAAGGCGCTGGGCCTGCAGGCCTACCAGGAGATCCTGGCGCAGGAGCGGCCGCTGGATCCCAACGCGCCGCAGTCGCGCGAAATCCAGGCGATCGCCCAGCGCCTGATCGCCAAGGTGGACGTGGTGGAAACCGCCCTCGCCGACGAACATGGGCTGAAGCCGGCGCATTTCGCGCGTGATTTCGAGTGGGAGGTCAACGTGATCCCGTCCGAGCAGGCCAATGCGTTCTGCCTGCCGGGCGGCAAGATGGCGGTGTACACGGGGCTGATCCCGGTGGCGCGCACGGTGGATGCGATGGCCGTGGTGATGGGCCATGAGATCGCGCATGCGTTGCTGCGCCATGGTGCCCAGCGCATGGCCCAGCAGAAGATGACCCAGATCGGGCAGATGGCCGGGGCCGCCAGCGGCATGGACCCGCAACAGCAGCAGATGATGATGTCGGCGATGGGCTACGGCTACCTGCTGCCGTACGCGCGCAGCCACGAAACCCAGGCCGATGAAGTGGGCCTGATGCTGGCCGCGGCGGCCTGTTTCGATCCGCAGGAGGCGATCCCGTTGTGGGAACGGATGGGGCAGGCCAGCGGCGGGCAGTCGACCTCGGAATTCGCGTCCACGCATCCCAATCCCGGCACGCGCATCCAGAACCTGCAGGCGTTGATGCCCAAGGCGATGGAGTACCGGCAGAAGTTCTGCGAGAGCGCGGGGCGCTGACCGTCAACGCCTTATCGGCGATGCGCTGGATCAGCGCGCCGGTTCGTTGACCGTTACGTCGATCACGCCGTCCTGCACGCGTGCCTTGAGCGTGTCGCCCGGGCGCACCTGCAACGGCGAACGCACCAGACTGCCATCGTCCTCGCGGGTCAGGATCGCGTAGCCACGCGCGACGGTGGCCAGCGGGCTGACCGCCTCCATCGAACGGGCGAGCGCACGCAGGCGCAGGGCGTCGCGCTGCAGCTGGCGGCCGATCGCACTGTCCGCACGCGGCTGCAGGCGTTGCAGGCGCTCACGCAGGGCATCCAGCCGGCGCTGCGGATGACCGCTGCGCAGCACGGCCGCTGCGTGGCGCAGCTGGGCCAGACGGCCCTGATGCTGTGTCGTCCACGCCGCGTGCAGACGGCGCGCGACGTCCTGCTGGCGGCGCTGCAACAGCTGCAGGCGTGATTGCGGGCTCTGCGCGTTGAGGCGGAGCAGGGCACGGTCCGCGCGCTGCATGGCCTGTCCCAGGCTGTGCCGCTGCAGCTGCGCCAGACGCGCGTCGAGGCGACGCACACGCAGCAGCAGGTCACGCTGATCAGGCACCAGCAGTTCGGCCGCGACCGACGGCGTCGGCGCGCGCAGATCGGCGGCGAAGTCGGCCAGGCTGAAGTCGGTTTCGTGACCCACGGCAGACACCACCGGGGTCTGGCTGGCCGCGATCGCGCGGGTCAGCTGCTCATCGTTGAAGGCCCAGAGATCTTCCATCGAGCCGCCACCGCGGGTCAGCAGGATCACGTCATAGCGGCCGCTGGCATCGGCGCCACGCAGCAGCGAGGTGATCTGCGCGGCAGCGCTGTCGCCCTGCACCAGGCTGGGCAGCAGATCGACCTCGAGCATCGGGAAACGCCGTTCAAGGACGCTCAGCACGTCGCGTACCGCCGCGCCGGTGGGCGAGGTGATCACCGCCAGGCGACGCACATGCGCCGGCAGCGGGCGTTTGCGCTCCGGCGCGAACAGGCCCTCGGCCTCCAGGCGCGCCTTGAGCTGCT
Source organism: Stenotrophomonas sp. TWI1151 (assembly GCF_039673135.1). Classification (NCBI taxonomy): domain Bacteria; kingdom Pseudomonadati; phylum Pseudomonadota; class Gammaproteobacteria; order Lysobacterales; family Lysobacteraceae; genus Stenotrophomonas; species Stenotrophomonas sp. TWI1151. The sequence goes on along the minus strand of NZ_JBDJLA010000004.1, from coordinate 148,510 downwards.
CGAAGGCGCGGCGCAGGGCGCCTTCGCCGGCTTCTTCCATGTGGTCGAGCACCATCTGGTACTCGCCGCGGGCTTCGTACAGGGTCAGCCGGCCACGCGCGAGCACGCGCATGCCTTCGCGCGGCACGAACTTCAGCCACTGGCTCTTGGGCTTGAACAACGCCGCGCGGATCTGCGACCGCGCGTCCTTCAGCGTGAAGTACATATGGCCCGAGGCCGGGCGCGTCACGCTGCCCAGCTCGGCCTCCACCCAGATCAACGGGAATGCGCCCTCCAGCAGGTCGCGGGCCAGGATGTTGAGCTGGCTGGGCGTGAGAATCTGCGCGCTGCGGTCCATGGAGGAATCAGGCCAAACGGTACGAACGGGGGGCCATGGTCGCACGTCGGCGGCAATGCTTCATCCCGCGGCGGCGCGGTCGGCGTGCTGCTGCAGCGCCCAGGCCACATGCTCGCGCACGATCGCCGAAGGATGCTCGCGTCGTGCCTGCAGCGCGGCCAGCGTCTCGGCATGGGCAGGTGCATTGCCCAGCGCCACGGCGATGTTGCGCAGCCAGCGTTCATGCCCGCTGCGGCGGATCGGGCTGCCCTCGGTGCGGCGCAGGAACTCGTCTTCTTCCCAGGCGAACAGCTGGGCGAGCGAGGCGGTGTCCAGATCGTTGCGCGCGCGGAAATCCGGCTCGTCGGTGCGCTTGGCGAACTTGTTCCAGGGGCAGACCAGCTGGCAGTCGTCGCAGCCGTAGATGCGGTTGCCCATCGCCGTGCGCATTTCCTCGGGAATCGCGCCGTCGTGTTCGATGGTGAGGTAGGAGATGCAGCGGCGTGCATCCAGGCGGTGCGGGGCGATGATCGCCTGGGTCGGGCAGACATCGATGCAGCGCGTGCAGGTGCCGCAGTGTGCGGTGGCCGGTGTATCCACCGGCAGCGGCAGGTCGACGTAGATCTCGCCGATGAAGAACCACGAGCCGCCCTGTTTGTCGATCAGGCAGGTGTGCTTGCCGATCCAGCCCAGCCCGGCATTGCGGGCGAGCGCGCGCTCCAGCACCGGGGCCGAATCAACGAACACGCGGTAGCCGAACGGCCCGATCTCGGCGGCGATGCTGTCGGCGAACTTCTGCAGCCGGTTGCGCATCAGCTTGTGGTAATCGCGGCCCAGCGCGTAGCGCGCCACGTAGGCGCGGTCACCATCGTGCAGGGTGGCCCAGGCTTCAGCGTCGTCCTTGTGGCCGTAATCCATGCCGACCGAGATCACCCGCACCGTGCCCGGCAGCAGTTCGTCCGGCCGGGCGCGCAGCGTGCCGTGGCGCGCCATCCACTCCATCGTGCCGTACAGGCCCTTGCCCAGCCAATCGGCCAGGTGCGCCTCGTCTTCGCGCAGATCGATGCCGGATACCCCGCAGCGCTGGAAGCCGTGCACGCCCGCGATCGCACGGATGCGTTCGGCGGCACGGGCCAGATGGACGGGGGCGGGCAGGGGAACGGCGGACATTGCCTGGGCGGAAACGGAGCCTGGGGAGGGCGCGACAAGGCTGCGCCTGGGCGACAAGTATAGAATCCCGGCATGCCCGAGCTTGCTGAACTGTTCGATATCGCCGCTGCGCGCCGCCTGGATGCGCAGGCCAGTGCCTTGCTGGGCGATGGGGGTGCCTCGCTGATGGAGCAGGCCGGCCAGGCCGCCTGGCACTGCCTGCTGGAGCGCTGGCCGCAGGCGCAGCGCATTGGTGTGGTGGTGGGGGCCGGCAACAACGGCGGCGATGGCTACGTGCTGGCCCGTCTGGCCCGTGAAGCCGGCCGCCTGGTAACGGCGCTGCGGCTGGACGCCGATGCGCCAGCCACGACGTTGGCGCAGCGGGCCGAGCAGGCGTTCATCGCCACCGGCGGTGCGGTGGCGCGCTTCGATGGGGCGCTCCCGCCGGTAGACCTGCTGGTGGACGCGCTGTTCGGCATCGGCCTGAACCGCGCGCCGGCCGGTGCCGCGGTGGATCTGATCACGGCCATCAACGGCGCTGGCGTGCCGGTGCTGTCGCTGGACGTGCCCAGCGGCGTGGATGCGCGCACCGGTCACGTGCCGGGCATTGCCATCCGCGCCACGGTCACCCTGCAGTTCATCGTGCGCCACCAGGGGCTGTATACCGGCGCAGCGCTGGAGCATGTCGGCGGTCGCCGCCTGGCCGCGCTGGATCTGCCCGCGGACGCTGGCGAAGGCGTGCAGTACAGCGCCGAGTGCTGGCAGCAACCGCGCCTGCGCGCGCAGCTGCCGGCGCGACGCGCCAACACCCACAAGGGCGAATCCGGCCACGTGCTGTGCGTGGGCGGCAACCTCGGCAGCGGCGGCGCGGTGATGCTGGCCAGTGAATCGGCGTTGCGCGCGGGCGCAGGGCTGGTGAGTGTGGCGACGCAGCCACCGCATGTGGCACCGCTGCTGGCGCGCCTGCCCGAAGCGATGGTGCATGCCGTCCAGGACGCGCAGGAACTGCAGGCCCTGCTGCCCCGCGCGGGGGTGATCGCGATCGGGCCTGGCCTGGGCCAGGACGACTGGGCGCACGAACTCTGGCGCCAGGTGCTGGCCAGCGGCAAGCCGCTGGTGGTCGATGCCGACGCCCTGAACCTGCTGGCCAAGGCGCCGCAGCCGCTCCATGACGCGATCCTGACCCCGCACCCGGGCGAGGCCGCGCGCCTGCTCGGGCTGAGCACCGCGCAGGTGCAGGCCGACCGCTTCACGGCGGCCAAAGCGCTGGCCGAGCGTTTCCACGCGGTGGTGGTGCTCAAGGGCGCCGGCACCGTGGTCGCCGCGCCCGATGCGCCGCCGCGGGTGATGGCCGCCGGCAATCCCGGCATGGCCGTGGGTGGCATGGGCGACCTGCTCACCGGCATCATTGCCGCCCTGCGCGCGCAGGGGCTGGGCGCCTTCGATGCCGCCAGCACCGGCGCATTGCTGCACAGCCTGGCCGGCGATGCCGCCGCCAGTGACGGCCAGCGGGGCCTGCTTCCCACCGATCTGCTGGCGCCGCTGCGCCGGCTGGTCAATCCGGACGTTTGAACATGATCGAGTTTTTCCTCGCGCAGACCGAAGACACCGACCTGCTCGGGCAATGGCTGGCCGCGACCCGGCCGCCGCAGGCGGTGATGCAGCTGCAGGGCGACCTGGGGGCCGGTAAATCCACCCTGGCCCGCGCACTGCTGCGCGCGCTGGGCGTGCAGGGGGCGATCCGCAGCCCGACGTACACCCTGGTGGAGCGCTACCCGCTGGCCGACGGCCACGAGGCCTGGCACCTGGATCTGTACCGGATCGGCAACGCACAGGAGCTGGATTTCCTCGGGCTGGACGAGGGCAGCGCCTCGCTGTGGCTGGTCGAGTGGCCCGAGCGCGGTGCCGGTGCCTTGCCGCCGACCGACCTCGAAGTGGCCCTGGATATCCAGGGACAGGGGCGTCGCGCCCGGCTCGCCGCCACCAGTCCGGCCGGTCGTGAATGGCTCGCTCGGCTGCCCCAAGGGGGTGACTTGCAGGCCCTTTCTGTCGGCTGACACTAGGAAACACCGGCAGGTTACGGATTATTAAGGGAAAAGGAGTTGCATTTCATTCAGCGCGGTGATTGAATCCAGACCCATGCCAATGGGGAAATCACTCGCCGCCCTCTGCACTGCCGTCGGACTCTGTCTGGCGAGCGCGCTGTCGTGGGCGGGCGAAGTCCGCCAGGTGGCCGTGGAGACCGGTGCGACCGGTACCCGTGCGGAGATTTCGCTGGCCGGCAGCGGGGGCTACAAGACCCTGTCGCTGGCCGGTCCGAACCGCCTGGTGGTGGATTTCCCGGACTCCAGCGCGATCCGCAACCTCAAACTGCCTGCGCCCAAGGGCGTGGTCACCGCTGTCCGCACCGGGCAGCCGGTGCCAGGTACGTTCCGCGTGGTGTTCGATCTGGCCGAGTCGGTCGCGCCGTTCCGCCCGCAGATGATCAAGCAGGGCAATGAGTCGCGCTTGGTGATCGAGTGGCCGGGCGATGCGCCGGCCGCGCCCACCGTTGCCAGTGCGCCCGCGCCCACCCCGGCCGCAGCGCCTTCGCCCACGCCAGCGGCGTCGATGCCGGCCGCCGCGCCGGCACCGACCCCCGCACCGACCGCCGCCCAGACTGCACAGGCACGCAGCGATGCCGCGCGCGCCACCGCCTTGCTGACCGCGTCGGTACGCCAGCAGGCCAGCGCCACGGTCGCCACCTCGGCGCCGGGCCCGGCTGCCGCGACGGCCACCACCGTCAACGTCGCTGCGGCTGGGACCGCCAACGCGGCCAGCAACAGCGCGTCGCCGGCCGCGATCCTGGCTGGTCAGTCGACCCCGGCGGTCGTGGCCAGTGCGCCGGTTCCCGCGCCCGCGCCGACCCCGGCGCTGCAGGACAACCCGCGTCCGGCCATGCCCAGCGACGCTTCGCGCGTGAAGATGCGCGCCGGTATGCGCCCACTGGTGATCGCGATCGATCCCGGCCATGGCGGCCAGGATCCCGGCGCCGTCGGCCCGACCGGCAAGCGCGAAAAAGACATTACCCTGGCGGTGGCACGTGAACTGGCCCGCCAGGTCAATGCGACGCCCGGGCTGAAGGCCTACCTGACCCGCGACAGCGACGTGTTCATTCCGCTGCCGATGCGCGCGCAGAAGGCGCGTGCGGCCAAGGCCGACATGTTCATCTCGATCCACGCCGATGCCGCCGAGAACCGGGCCGCGACCGGCTCCTCGGTGTACGTGCTCTCCACCAAGGGCGCCTCCTCGCAGCGTGCGCGCTGGCTGGCCGACAAGGAAAACGCCGCCGATCTGGTCGGTGGCGTGCGCCTGCAGCAGACCGAAGGCACCCTGGCCAACGTGCTGCTGGATCTGGCCCAGAGCGGTTACATGAAGGCCTCCGAAGACGCGGCCGGGCATGTGCTGGGCGGCCTGAAGCGGATCGGCAAGAACCACAAGCCCAATATCGAGCGTGCGAACTTCGCGGTACTGCGCACCTCGGACATGCCGGCGATGCTGGTCGAAACCGCCTTCATCTCCAACCCGGATGAAGAGCGCCGCCTGATCGATCCGGCGTACCAGCGCCAGATCGCCGGCGCGGTGCTGGACGGTGTGCACACCTTCTTCAGCCGTCAGCCGCCGCCGGGCACGCTGTACGCCGCGCGCGCCCAGGCGGAAATCGACGCCGCCGGCACCGTGGCGGGCGGCAGCAAGTAACCCCTCCGGGCTGCACTGCCCGGCGCACGCTATCATCACGGGATGACGTCCGTTTCCCGAATTCCCAGCGCCACCACGCCCGCCACCTCCACTGCCCGGAGGTGCGCATGAGCATCCGCCAACTCCCTGAGATCCTGATCAACCAGATCGCCGCCGGCGAGGTGGTCGAACGCCCGGCGTCGGTGGTCAAGGAACTGGTCGAAAACGCGTTGGACGCCGGCGCCACCCGCGTGGATATCGACCTGGAAGAGGGCGGTGTGCGGCTGATCCGTATCCGCGACGACGGCGGCGGCATCGCCCCGGAAGAGCTGCCGCTGGCAGTGTCGCGGCATGCAACCAGCAAGATCGCCAGCCTGGATGATCTGGAATCGGTGGCGACGCTCGGCTTCCGCGGCGAAGCGCTGCCGTCGATCGCCTCGGTCAGCCGCTTCACCCTGAGCTCGCGCCGCGCCATCGACGAGCACGGTTCGGCCCTGCAGATCGAAGGCGGTCGGCTGGGCGAAGTCACGCCGCGTGCGCATGCGCCCGGCACCACGGTGGAAGTGCGCGAGCTGTTCTACAACGTACCGGCGCGCCGCAAGTTCCTGCGCGCCGAGCGCACCGAGCTGGGCCATATCGAAGAGTGGCTGCGCTCGCTCGCGCTGGCGCGCCCGGATGTCGAGCTGCGCGTGTCGCACAACGGCAAACCCTCGCGCCGCTACAAGCCCGGCGACCTGTACTCGGATGCGCGCCTGGGCGAAACACTGGGCGAAGACTTCGCCAACCAGGCGCTGCGGGTGGATCACAGCGGGGCCGGTCTGCGCCTGCACGGCTGGATCGCGCAGCCGCACTATTCGCGGGCCAGCACCGATCAGCAGTACCTGTACGTCAACGGCCGTTCGGTGCGCGATCGCAGTGTCGCCCATGCGGTGAAGATGGCCTACGGCGACGTGCTGTTCCATGGCCGTCAGCCGGCGTACGTGCTGTTCCTGGAACTCGATCCGACCCGCGTGGACGTCAATGTGCACCCGGCCAAGCATGAGGTTCGCTTCCGCGACTCGCGCCTGATCCACGATTTCGTCTACCGCACGCTCAAGGAAGCGCTGGCCGACACCCGTGCCGGCATGACCGCGGCCGGTCCCCAGGTGCACGCCACCGAGAGTGTCGCTACCGCGGCGCCGGCCTACGGCCTGCCGTCCGCCGGCAGCACCGGCTATGCGCTCGCCGGCAACGGAGCAGGCGGCGGCATGGGCGGCGACTGGCGCCCGCAGCAATCCCCCTTGGGGCTGCGCGTGGCCGATGCGCCGTCCGCCTATGCAGCGCTGTATGGCGCGCCGGGCGGTACCGCAGCGACCGGCAGCCTGCCGCCCATGCCGACCGAAAACGGCCTGCCGATGACCGCAGCCGACAGTGGCGTGCCGCCGCTGGGTTATGCGATCGCGCAGTTGCATGGCATCTACATCCTGGCCGAGAACGCCGAAGGCCTGATCGTGGTGGACATGCACGCGGCGCACGAACGCATCGGCTACGAACGCCTGAAAACCGCACACGACGGCATGGGCCTGCATGCGCAGCCGCTGCTGGTGCCGATCACCCTGGCGGTGGGCGAACGCGATGCCGATACTGCCGAGCGCGAGGCCGAAACCTTGACCTCGCTGGGCTTTGAGATCACCCGCGCCGGCCCCGGTTCACTGCACGTACGCAGCATTCCGGCGTTGCTGGCCAATGCCGAACCCGAAGCGCTGCTGCGCGACGTGCTCACCGACCTGCGCGAGCATGGGCAGAGCCGACGCATTGCCAGTGCCCGCGACGAACTGCTGTCCACCATGGCCTGCCACGGCGCGGTGCGCGCCAACCGGCGGCTGACCGTGCCGGAAATGAACGGCCTGCTGCGCGACATGGAAATTACCGAACGCTCGGGTCAGTGCAATCACGGCCGACCGACCTGGGCGCGTTTTTCGCTGGCGGAAATCGACCGCTGGTTCCTGCGCGGACGTTGAGAGGAAGGTCATGAAGCACTGGGGAGTGTGGGCCGCCGCGTTGCTGCTGGCAGTGAGCGTGTCGGGATGCGGCGAAAAGAATGAGGCGGCACCGGCGAACGTGGCGGTCGATCCGGCCTTCGAGGCCGAACAGCAGCAGTGGCGCCAACAGCGCTATGAAGCGCTGCACGCCGCCGATGGCTGGACCAGCCTGGTTGGCCTGCACTGGCTGGAGTACAAGGCGCACTACATCGGGCGTGGGCCGGGCAGCGGCATCCGTTTGGCGGTCGGCCCCGACAAGCTCGGCATGGTCGCGCGCGAGGGCAGCACCGTCTGGTTCACGCCGGAGCGTGGCGTGCCGATGCGCGTGGAGGGCAAGCCGGTCACCGGCCGCATCCGCTTCTTCAGTGATCGCGATCCAACGCCGACAGTCATCGCCTTCGATGACGACAAGGGCCGGCTCAGCCTGATCCATCGCGGTGAGCGCTTCGCGCTGCGGGTCAAGCACGCCGATGCCCCCTCGCGAACGAACTTCACCGGCCTGACGTACTGGCCGGGGGGGCCGTCCTGGCGCATCACTGCGCGCTTCGTGCCACATCCGGCCGGCAAGACGCTGCCGATCGTGGACATCACCGGACTGACCACGAACCTGCCCAATGCCGGCACGCTGGAATTCGAGCGCGCTGGCCGCACCTGGCGGCTGGAGGCGATCGGCGAGCCTGGCCGCGAGTTGTTCGTGATCTTTGGCGATCGCACCAGCGGCCACGGCAGCTATCCGGCCGGCCGCTATCTGGATCTGCCCGCGCCCGACGCGCAGGGCCGGGTGGTGATCGATTTCAATCACGCCTACAACCCGCCGTGCGCGTTCACCCCGTTCGCGACCTGTCCGCTGACCCCCCCTGAAAACCGCCTGGACCTGCGTGTGGACGCCGGTGAGCAGGCGTACCACGCCCCTGAAGGAGAGGCTTGATGATCTTGATGTTGTCGCGTGTCGTGTCCCCGTTGCTGATCGCGGCGAGCCTGTTGGTCGGTACGGGCGGCGCCGAAGCGCGCCCCGCGCCGCCGAGCGCGCCGGCAGCGGCGAAAGCCACCCCGCCGGTCCCGCTGCTGTGGAAGGTGACCGGCCCGGGCGACAGCCGCCTGTATCTGCTGGGGTCGTTCCATCTGCTGCAGCCGAGCGATTACCCGCTCTCTGCCGATGTCGATCAGGCGTTCACGGCGTCCCAGCGGGTGGTGTTCGAGCTGTCGCCGCAGGACATGGAATCGCCGCAGCTGGCACAGAAAATGGTGCAGGCCGCGATGCGCACCGATGGCTCGGAGCTGAAACGCGATCTGGACGCCGCGACCTGGACCAGGCTGCAGGCCTATGCGCAGGAGAACAAGCTGCCGCTGGCCCAGCTGCAGGGCATGAAGCCGTGGTTCGTCGGCCTGACGATCACCCTGAGTCAGTTCACCAAAATGGGGCTGGACCCCGCGCTCGGCCTGGATCGACATTTCATGACCCGCGCCGCGAGTGCCGGCAAGGCGACCGCCGGGCTGGAAGACATCGATACCCAGATCGCGGTGCTGTCGGGGATGTCGGCCAAGGAGCAGCAGCAGATGGTGGCCGAAGCGCTGGAGCAGGCCGGCAAGGGCGACGAGATGGGGCGCAAGCTGCATGACGCCTGGCGCCGCGGCGACGACAAGCTGCTGTGGACCTCGATGGCCACCGAAATGCGCGGCCAGTACCCGCAGCTGTACAAGCGCATCAACACCGACCGCAACGATGCCTGGGTGCCCAAGCTGCAGCAGCATCTGCAGGCCGGGCAGGGCGGCACGATGGTGGTGGTGGGCACGTTGCACCTGCTCGGCAACGACGGTGTGGTCGAAAAGCTGCGCGCCAAGGGCTACAAGGTGGAGCGCGTCTGCACCGGCTGCGCCAAGCCCAAGCGCTGACGCGCGCGGCTGGACGGCGATAGGGCCGACCGCATGGCGTCGATGACGTCGCCGGACCCTGGAACGAGAAAAGGCGCGGCCCGAGGGCAGCGCCTTTTTCTTTATTGCGCCGAGCGTGGGCTCAGCGGCGGGTCTTGCCTGCGCCCGGTGGCGGCGTTTCCGGCTTCTTGCCGGTACCCGTGCCCGTGCCGGTACCCGTCCCGGTGCCACCCGGGCGGCCGCCGAAGCCGGCGCCCATGTTGCGCTGGAAGTCCTGCCACATCTCCATGTTGCGCTCGGTCAGCTGGTTCATCATCGCCCAGGGGGTCTGGCCGAGCAGATTGCCCATCTGCTGGCGGAACTGCTGCTGCTGGTCCAGGAAGACCTGCATGCTGCGCTCCAGATAGTTGCCCATGAAGCCCTGCAGCGAGTCGCCATAGAAGCGGATCAGCTGGCTGAGCAGCTGGGTGGACAGCATCGGTTCGCCGTCCTGCTCCTGGTCGGCGATGATCTGCAGCAGCACCGAGCGGGTCAGGTCATCGCCGCTCTTGGCGTCACGCACCTCGAAGTCCTCACCGTCCAGGATCAGCTGGCGGACATCCTCTATGGTGATGTAGCTGGAGATTTCCGTGTCGTAGAGCCGGCGGTTCGGGTACTTCTTGATAATGCGGGTCGCAGCCATGAAGCAGTCACTCATCACAGTAGGCGCGCAGCATGGCGCAGTGCAGCAGCCTATGCAACCGCCATAGGTAGCAAGGGGCCGCATTTATGTTGCGCAACATGGAGTGCAGCATTTTCGGCGCTTACCACCCCATGTGGTGGCCGCCGTTGATGTCCAGGTTGGAGCCGGTGATCCAGGACGCTTCCTCGTTGACCAGGAAGGCCACTGCGTAGGCGATCTCTTCCGGCTTGCCGAGGCGGCCGGTGGGGATGTCGGCGATGATCTTGGCGCGCACTTCGTCCGGCACGGCCATCACCATGTCGGTGGCCACATAGCCCGGCGAAATCGTGTTCACGGTGATGCCGAAGCCGGCATTCTCACGGGCCAGCGAAATGGTGAAGCCGTGCATGCCGGCCTTGGCGGCGGCGTAGTTGGCCTGGCCGTACTGGCCCTTCAGGCCGTTGATCGAGCTGATCTGGATGACCCGCCCCCAGCCGCGGCGGCGCATGCCCTCGATGACCGGGCGGGTGACGTTGAACACCGAATTGAGGTTGGTGTTGATCACGTCGTGCCACTGGTCCGCACGCATGCGGTGGAAGGTGGTGTCGCGGGTGATGCCGGCGTTGTTGATCAGGATCTCGACCGGGCCCAGCGCCGCTTCGACAGCCTGCACCATGCTTTCGGCGGTGCCGGGGTCGGACACATCGCCCGGGAAGATCGCCACATCGCAGCCGCGCGCCAGCATCTTCTCGCGCCAGGCCTTGGCTTTGGCTTCGTCACGGTAGTTGGTGGCGACCCGATGGCCCTGGTCGGCCAGGCGTTGGCAGATGGCAGTACCGATACCGCCGGTACCACCGGTGACCAGTGCGACGCGAGATGTCATGAGCAGCTACTCCGAAAGGCAGGGCGAACAAGGGGGAACAGGATTCTGCAACATCAGCGGGCAAAAGGGGCGCCCGCGCCGGCACCGTGCGGCAGCGGAATGTCGCCCGGTGGCAATCGCGCCGGATCGAAGCCATCGGCCGCCTGCTGAAGCCACCCGCCCACCTCATCGGCCCCTGCACCGATCGCCGGATCCTGGCCCAGCTGCGCCCATGCCCGCCGCAGCGCTGGCAGCGGCTGGGCGGGATCCACCGGCAGCGCCGCCTCGGACTTGGAGAGCTTGCGCCCCTCCGGACCGAGCAGCAGCGGCAGATGCAGGTAGCGCGGTGTCGGCAAATCCAGGGCCTGCTGCAGCAGGATCTGGCGCGGCGTGGAATCGAGCAGGTCCGCCCCGCGCACTACGTCGGTCACATGCTGCGCGCCATCGTCGACCACCACTGCCAGCTGATACGCCCAGTAACCGTCGGCCCGGCGCAGCACGAAGTCGCCGACCTCGGCGTGCACGTCCTGCACGATCCGGCCCTGCAAGCCGTCGTCGAATCGCACCACGCTGCCCGGCGCTACCCGCAGCCGCACCGCCGGTTGCGCACGCGCGGCGCGGGCCACGCAGTGGTGATGGATGCCTCCCTGCGCAGCCAGCTCGCTGCGGCTGCAATGGCAGGCAAATGCCTTGCCCTCGCGCAGCAGGCGGTCCAGCGCGCCCTGGTACAGCGCATCGCGCTGGCTCTGATGGACGATCGGCCCGTCACTGCGCAACCCGAAGGCGGCCAGTGCGGCCAGTTGGCCGCTCACCGCGCCAGGCACCGTTCGAGGAGGATCGACGTCCTCCACCCGCACCAGCCACTGGCCGCCGGCGTGGCGGGCGAGCAGCCAGCTGCCGAGCGCCGCCAGCAGCGAGCCGGGGTGCAGGGGGCCGGTAGGGGAGGGCGCAAAGCGCCCGTAATAGGAGGAATCAGACATGGACTATGAATCGTCGGTCAGTTTGCGACTTGAATTCAAGCTGAAGTCCCCGCAGATTTGCACTCATCAACCTCCCATGAGCGTCCTTTTCCCATGTTCAGTCGCATTGCTCTCTTCCTGCTGACCAACTTTGCGGTGCTGATCCTGGCCGGCATCGTGATGTCGGTAGTGGGCGTCGATCCCAACAAGATGAGCGGCCTGCTGGTCTTCGCGGCCATCTTTGGTTTCGGCGGCTCGTTCATTTCCCTGCTGCTCTCCAAGTTCATGGCCAAGCGCTCCACCGGCGCCGTCGTGATCACCGAGCCGCGCAACCCGACCGAGCGCTGGCTGCTGGCCACCGTGGAGCGCCAGGCCCGTGAAGCCGGCATCGGCATGCCCGAAGTGGCCGTGTACGAAGGCCCGGAGATCAACGCCTTCGCCACCGGCGCCAACCGCAACAAGGCCCTGGTCGCGGTGTCCACCGGCCTGCTGCACAACATGAGCGAAGACGAAGCCGAAGCCGTGCTCGGCCATGAAATCGCCCACGTCGCCAACGGTGACATGATCACCATGGCCCTACTGCAGGGCGTACTCAACACCTTCGTGATCGTCCTGGCCCGCATCGTCGGCGGCTTCATCGACAGCGCCCTGTCCGGCAACCGCGAAGGCGGCGGCCGCGGCTTTGCGTACTACATCATCGTGTTCGTCCTGGAAATGGTGTTCGGCCTGTTCGCCACCATGATCTCCATGTGGTTCTCCCGTCACCGCGAATTCCGCGCCGACGCCGGTGGCGCCCACCTGGCTGGCCGCCAGAAAATGATCGCCGCCCTGGAACGCCTCAAGGTCAACCACGGCCAGAGCACCCTGCCGACCCAGATCGCCGCCTTCGGCATCGCCGGCGGCGCTGCCAAGAAGCTGTTCATGAGCCACCCCCCGCTGGACGAGCGCATCGCCGCCCTGCGCGCCGCCAACAACACCGTGGTGTAACCCACCGCAGTGCGCTGACCAGAACGCCCGGCTTCCGCCGGGCGTTTTTGTTGGGCGAGCAGGTGCCCCGAGTGGACTCAGCAGCACGAGCGCTTCCATCCGCCACATCAAGATCTGTCGAGAGGCCGGTGGGTAGCCTGGGCCAAGACCGTCAGGGCGCCATGGAGGGCGCCCACGAGCCCCCAGGGATGGGTTTACGGCGCGTCTTGGCCCAGGCTACCCACCGGCCTCTCGCCCTCAGCAATGGAAGCGCTGCCGCTGCCGCTGCCGTTGCCGCTGCCATTGCCGTTGGCAGCAATTCAACAGCAGCCGACCAGCGGTCGGCACTACCGTGGCACTCCGAGCAGGGTGCACGACGACGTGTCAAGCAGGGCGCACGATGACCGCCCACAAACAACAACGGCGCCCGAAGGCGCCGTCATCATGCAGATCAGATCCAGCCCGATCAGAACTTCGCGTCGAACTCCGCCGCGTAGCCCGTATTGACCAGCACCTTCTGCAGCGCATCGCTGATCTTCACATTGCCAGCCACGATCTGCTGCGTCTCCGGACCACGGCTGTCCATACGGGCCGGGGTCGCGCCCTTGAAATCGCAGACGCGGCCACCGGCCTCGCGGACCAGCAGCACACCGGCGGCGATGTCCCAGGCCTTCACACCGGCCTCGAAGTACGCATCGGCACGGCCACAGGCCACATAGGCCAGGTCCAGTGCCGCCGAACCGGTGCGGCGCACGTCTTCGGCCTGCACCAGCAGCGCGTCCACCGCCTTCAGCTGCGCGCTCGTGCGCTGACGCTCACGCGGGGCAAAACCGGTATGGATCATCGCGCCGCCCAGATCCTTGCGCTCGGCAATCCGGATACGGCGGTCATTGAACACCGCGCCCGCACCACGGCTGGCGGTGAACAGCTCATTGCGAAGCGGATCGAAGATCACCGCGTCGATCGGCTCACCGTTCTCGACCAGGGCGATGGACACGCAGTAATGGGGGAAGCCGCGCAGGTAGTTGCTGGTGCCGTCCAGCGGATCGATGACCCACATGTAACGGTTGACCGACTGCACGCCACCTTCTTCACCCATGATCCCGTACTCGGGATAGGCGCGCTTGAGTTCCTTGACGATGACCTTTTCCGCATCTGCATCGACTTCACTGGCATAGTCCATGCGGCCCTTCTGCACGACGTTCAACGCCTCGAGCTTGTTGATGTTGCGCAACAGGACGTTGCCGGCGAGGCGGGCGGCCTTGACCATGACGGTGACGGCGGGTTTCTGCATGGCGAAAAGCTCCCGTAAAGGCAGAGTAGGGGTTTGGCGGGGGAAAAGAGCGGTCCCGGCGCAGAGGCCGGTCGCACAGTTTACCATTTGTCGCTGTCCTGCTCGCATTTGGCCTGTTCATGTCCGTAGAAACCGCTCCCGCCCGCATCCGCTTCGTCCTGGTCGGCACCCAGCACCCCGGAAACATGGGGGCGGCCGCACGCGCCATGAAAACCATGGGCCTGGGCCGCCTGGTCCTGGTCGCCCCTGAAAAACCGCTGGATGAAGAGGCCTTCCGCCGCTCGGCCGGTGCCGAAGACGTCCTGGGCGACGCGCCGGTGGTGGCGACCCTGGCCGAGGCCGTGGCCGACTGCCGCTTCGTGCTGGGCTGTACCGCCCGCTCGCGCCGGGTCCAGCTGGAAGAGCTGCTGCCGGCCGTGGCTGCCCAGCGCGTCCTGGCCAAGGCCGCCGAGCCGGCCGAAGTGGCCTTCGTGTTCGGCCGTGAACGCACCGGCCTGACCAACGAAGAGCTGCAGCTCTGCCACGCCGCCGTGCATATTCCGTCCAACCCGGACTTCAGTTCATTGAACCTGGCCGCCGCTGTCCAGGTGCTGGCCTATGAAGTGCGCATGGCCATTCTCGGCGCGGCCGATGCCCCGGTCGCCGTCCCGGCCGACCCCGGCTTCGGCGAAGCGCCGGCCAGTCATGCCCAGGTGGAAGGCCTGTTCGGCCAGCTGGGTGACACCTTGGATGAGATCGATTTCCACAAGGGCCGTGCCCCCGAATCGGCGATGCGCAAGCTGCGCCGTCTGTTCCTGCGCACCGAATTGAGCGAACAGGAAGTGCGCCTGCTGCGCGGCATCCTCTCCGACGCACAGCGCATGGCGCGATTGGCGACGAATAAGCCCCTGTAAGCTGACGCAGTTCTCATTTTTTCGGGTAGTCTGTCTCGATTCCTTGGGGGGAGTGATGGGCTTGTCGGGACTGCGAAGGCTGCTGCAGAGCGTAGTGCTGTGTCTGGCCATCGCCGCGATGACCGGCCCGGTGTGGGCCGGCCCGGCGCAGGTGCTGGTGCTGGGCCGGATCAGCGACGACCCCAGGTCACACTATGCGCAACTGCAGCCCCTGCTCGATTACGTGATTCCGCGCATGCACGATGTTGGTATCACCGAAGGCCGCATCCTGATGGCGCGCGACACCCAGCAGATGGGCAGTTACCTGCGCCGCGGCCGTGTCGACTGGGTTACCGAGACCTCCGGTACTGCCGTCGCGCTGGGGTTGCGCAGCGGCGCCAGGCCGCTGCTGCTGACCGAGCGCAGCGGCGTTCGCGACTACCACACCGTGTTTTTCGTGCGCCGCGACAGCCCCATCCAGACGCTGGAAGACCTGCGTGGGCATACCCTGGCGTTGCAGAACGTAGCCTCCACCAGCGCGTATCTGGTGCCGGTGATGACCCTGCTGCAGCACGGCGAGACGCCGGAAATCCTGGCCTCGATCGGCGATGTCGCCGCACCGGATACGGTGGGTTACGTGTTCGCGCGGTCGGAATCGAACATCGCCACGTTCGTCCACAAGGGGCTGGTCGATGCCGGTGCGGTGAGCAGCGTGGACTGGTCCGATGCCAAACGCATTCCGGCCAATTTCCTGCGCGATTTCCGCATCATCCATCGCACCGAACCGTATCCGCGTGCGGTCGAAATGGTGCGTGACGACCTGGATCCGAAGGTGCGCGACCGGTTGCAGCAGGTTCTGCTGGATGCCGCATCGGATCCGCAGGCGCAGCCGGCATTGAAAACATTTTTTGGTACGTCCGGGTTCCACCGGGTGGATGCGCAGATGCAGCACCGGCTGGATGAATTGAAACAAGGCTTGACGCGCGTGCGGATGGAAGTGGAATGAGTCGCTTGGGTTCGGGAATGCAGGCCCGCTTCGTGCTGGCGATGGGCGGCGCGATGCTGGTCGTGGTGGCGATCGTGGCCGTGGTGCTGGGGCGCCAGGCGACGATGCAGGGGGAGGTGCAGCACCTCAGCGGGACGGTCATCCATGACCTGTTCGACCGCAGTGTGCGCAGCCGGGGCGAAGCGCTGGCGCGGGAGCTGTCCGATGCGCTGGCCAATCCGCTCTATTACAACGACCTGGAGCAGGTCGGTGCGCTGGTGCGCAATACCTCGCGGCAGCAGGTGGTGCGCTATGTGCTGGTGTTCGATGACAACGGCAGGCTGATCCACGACGGCACGCTGGACGTGCTCGAGTTTGGCCAGCCGATGACCGATCCGCTCGCGGCGGGCGCGGCCGGCGCGCGCGGGCTGGTGGTGCAGCAGTCGCCCAAGGTGCTCGACAACGCGATGCCGATCATGATCGGCAACCAGCGGATCGGCGGCGTGCGCGTGGGCATGGCGCTGGACGATGTGCAGGCCATGGAGCAGCAGGCCAACCAGACCCTGGGCGACCGCCTGCAGCAGGTCGGCAAGCGGCACCTGGGCTGGCTGCTGCTGATGCTCGGCCTGCTGGTCGGAATCGGCTCCGTGGTGATCATCTACGTGCAGCGCACCCTGGTCACGCCGATCCGCTGGCTGGCCGGCGCCGCCCGCCAGATCGAGGCCGGCGATTACACCCTGCAGATGCCGGAGATCCGGCGCCAGGATGAGGTGGGGGAGCTGATGCGCGCGTTCGGTCGCATGAGCCAGGCGATTGCCCGGCACGACCGTGAGGTGCGGCACATGGCCTATACCGACGCCCTGACCGGGCTGACCAACCGGCTGGCCTTCCGCGAGGCGCTGGATCATCGCTTGATGGCGGCACGGGCCTCCGGGCATCGGCTGGGGCTGTTGTTCGCTGACATGGACGATTTCAAGCGCGTCAACGACACGCTGGGCCACGAGGCCGGTGACGAGGCCTTGCTGCAGTTCGCGCAGCGGATCAGCGCGGCGGTGGCCCAGGCCGGTGGGGATGAAGCGCTGCTGGCGCGCTTCGGTGGCGATGAGTTCGTGATCCTGATCGGTGACGGCGATGTTCCTGCCGGCGCCCGTGAGCTGGCCGAGATTCTCGTGCGTGAGCTGGGCAAGCCGCTGGTGGTGCAGGGCCGCGAGCTGTTCCTGGGCACCTCGATCGGCGTGACCCTGTTTCCCGATGATGCCGCCGATGCCACCACGCTGCTCAAGAACGGCGACATCGCCATGTACCAGGCCAAGATGGCGGGCAAGAACTGCTACCGGTACTACAGCCGGGCCATGGATCACGCGGTCGAGCGCCGCGTGCACATGGAACAGGAGCTGCGCGGCGCCTGGGAGCGCGGCGAGCTGCGGCTGGCCTATCAGCCGATCTACCGGACCCGCGACCGCCGCATGGTCGGCGTGGAGGTGCTGCTGCGCTGGCAACACCCCACCCTGGGCACGATTCCGCCCTCGGTGTTCATCGAAGTGGCCGAGCAGAGTGGCCTGATCGAAGTGATCGGCCCCAAGGTGCTGCGCGCGGCCTGTACCGAGGCGGTGCAGTGGCCGCCGGGTGCCGATGGCGAAGGCCTGTTCGTCTCGGTCAACGTGTCACCGCGCCAGCTGCGCGGTGGCGAGCTGCCGACGCTGGTCGCCGACTGCCTGCGCGACACCGGCCTTCCGGCCTCGCGCCTGCACCTGGAGCTGACCGAAACCGCCGTGATCGGCGATGAAATGCTGGCTGCCGCGCTGCTGGACAAGCTGCACCGGACGGGCGTCAAAGTCTGGCTGGACGACTTCGGCACCGGCTTCTCCGGCCTGAGCCACCTGCGCCAGGTGCCGGTGGACGGGGTCAAGATCGACAAGAGCTTCGTGGCCGACATGCAGCGTGACCCGGACGATCTGGCGTTGACCACGGCGATCATCGCCATGGCCCATGCACTGGGGATCACCGTGGTGGCCGAAGGCATCGAGCAGGAAGTGCAGTTCGATCTGCTGGCCCAGCGCGGCTGCGACCTGGCCCAGGGCTACTGGTTGAGCCACCCGGTCAGTGCCACGGACGTGGTGCAGCTGCTCGAGGCCGGCAGCTGATCAGACCGGGCGCTTGCTGCTGTCGCCGGAGATCTCGCGGACCAGCTTGGGAACCAGGTAGCCGGACAGGCGCGCGGTCAGCTGCGCATGCAGGTCCTTGGCGGTGTCGTCGGCCACTTCGAAATGGGCCACGCCTTCGACCCGGTCCACCTGATACAGGTAATAGGGCAGCACGCCCGCCGCGAAACTGCGCTCGCTCAGCGCCTGCAGCGCCTCGATCGAATCGTTGACCCCGCGCAGGAGCACCGCCTGGTTGAGCAGGGTGGCACCGGCCTCACGCAGGCGCGCCATCGCGGCGTCCACCGATGCGTCGAATTCATTGGCGTGGTTGGCATGGATCACGAACGCCACCGGCCACGGCAGCGAGCCGATCCACTGCACCAGCGCGTCGTCCACGCGCTCGGGCAGCACCACCGGCAGGCGGCTGTGGATGCGCAGGCGGCGCAGGTGCGGAATCTGCGTCAGGGCCTGGGTCAGCTCCACCAGCTTGTGGGTGGCCAGCGAGAGCGGGTCGCCGCCGGACAGGATCACCTCGTCGATGTCCGGGTCCTGCGCGATCGCATCCACGGCATCGCGCCAGCCCTCGCGGGCCGCGTTCTCGGTGCCGTAGTCGAAATGGCGGCGGAAACAGTACCGGCAGTTGATCGCGCAGCTGCCGGTGGTGACCAGCAGGGCGCGGCCGCGGTACTTCTGGATGACCCCGGTGGCCTTCTTGGCCGCCCCGTCGCCCACCGCATCCAGGCTGAAGCCGGGCACGACCTTCAGTTCGTCGGTGATCGGCAGGACCTGGCGGAGCAGGGGGTCATGCCGGTCGCCATGACGCATCCGGGCTGCAAAGCCTTGCGGCACACGCACCGCGAACTGGCCGGCCGCCTCGTCCGAAACGCCCAGTTCCGCCGGATCCAGCCCCAACTGGCGCAGCAGCTCGCGCGGGTCGCGGATCGCCTCGCGCCACCGTTGCTGCCAGCGGACGGGGGCGGCCAGGGGCGTGGCGGAAAGCTGCATGGAATGGGGGCCTGCGGTTATCATGTGGGTCAGAAATATCGAGTCACCCCACCGGTGTCGGTGGGATTTCCCATTCTATCCGGCTCGCCGCGCCTGCGCGGCGTTTGCCCATTCAGGAGTTTCAGCATGGCCACTGTTGGCATGAACGACGTCAAGAACGGGATGAAGATCCTGGTCAACAATGAACCAGCGGTCATCACCGAGACCGAATACGTCAAGCCGGGCAAGGGCCAGGCCTTCACCCGCATGAAGTACCGCTTCATCAAGTCGGGCCGCGTGGTCGAAATGACCATGAAGGCCACCGATGACGTGGAGAAGGCCGACGTTGTGGATACCAACATGGACTTCATGTACAGCGACGGCGAGTTCTGGCACTTCATGGACCCCGAATCCTTCGAGCAGGTCCAGGCCACCAAGGCCGGCATGGGCGGCGCCGAGAAGTGGCTGAAGGGCGAAGAGTCCTGCATCGTCACCCTGTGGAACGGCGAGCCGATCTTCGTCCAGCCGCCGAACTTCGTGGAACTGAAGATCACCGAAACCGATCCGGGCGTCCGTGGCGACACCTCGGGCGGCGGCGGCAAGCCGGCCACCCTGGAAACCGGCGCCGTGGTCCGCGTGCCGCTGTTCGTCAACCAGGATGAAATCATCAAGGTCGACACCCGCTCGGGCGAATACTCCGCACGCGCAGGCAAGTAATCCGGCAAAGCCGGATTACGGTAGAGCCGACCGTTGGTCGGCTGCGGCACCGGCCGACACCGCACCCGGTAGAGCCGACCGTTGGTCGGCTGCAGCACCGGCCGACACCGCACCCGGTAGAGCCGACCGTTGGTCGGCTGCAGCACCGGCCGACACCGCACCCGGTAGAGCCGACCAACGGTCGGCTCCACCTCCAAGCGTCCCGGTCGCCCACACCCTCGGGTCGTCCGCCCAGACAAGTGAGCCCGCATGACCGACACCGCCCGCATTCCCGAAGCCTGTGACCTGTTGATCGAAGCCGGTTACGTGGTCCCGATCGAGCCGCATGCGGTGGTGCTGGAAGACCATGCCGTGGCCGTGCGTGGCGGCGAGATCGTCGCGATCCTGCCGCGTGCCGAAGCGCGCGAGCGCTTTGCACCCAAGCAGACCGTCTCGCGCCCGGAGGCGGCGCTGATGCCGGGCCTGGTCAATGCGCATACCCACAATCCCATGACCCTGCTGCGGGGCGTCGCCGACGACCTGCCGCTGATGGTCTGGCTGCAGCAGCACATCTGGCCGGTGGAAGCGGCGGTGATCGGCCCGGAGTTCGTGGCCGACGGCACCACCCTGGCGATCGCCGAAATGCTGCGCGGCGGTACCACCTGCGCCAACGAAAACTACTTCTTCTCCGACGTCCAGGCCGCCGTCTACAAGCAGCACGGGTTCCGTGCGCTGGTCGGTGCGGTGATCATCGATTTCCCGACCGCCTGGGCCAAGACCGACGACGAGTACTTCGCCAAGGCCGGCGAGCTGCACGACCAGTGGCGCAACGATCCGCTGATCGGCACCTCGTTCGCCCCGCACGCGCCGTACACCGTCAACGACGCGAACTTCGAACGCGTGCGCATGCTGTCCGACCAGCTGGACATGCAGGTGCACCTGCACACGCATGAAACCGCGCAGGAGATCAGCGACTCGATCAAGCTGCATGGCCAGCGTCCGCTGGCGCGTCTGGACCGGCTCGGCCTGGTCAACGACCGCCTGATCGCGGTGCACATGACCCAGCTGACCGAGGCCGAAATCCACCTGTGCGCCGAGCGCGGCGTCAGCGTGGTGCACTGCCCGGAATCCAACCTCAAGCTGGCCTCCGGGTTCTGCCCGGCCTGCGCGCTGCAGCGCGCCGGTGTGAACCTGGCGATCGGCACCGACGGCTGCGCCAGCAACAATGACCTGGACATGTTCAGCGAGAACCGCACCGCGGCGATCCTGGCCAAGGCCGTGGCCAATGACGCCACCGCGCTGGACGCGGCCACCACGCTGCGTGCGGCCACCCTGGGCGGCGCACGCGCGCTGGGCTTCGGCGACCGCATCGGCTCGATCGAGGTCGGCAAGCAGGCCGACCTGGTCTGCGTGGATCTCTCTGCGCTGGAAACCCAACCGCTGCACCATGTGCTTTCGCAGCTTGTCTACGCCGCCGGCCGCCACCAGGTCAGCGATGTCTGGATCGCCGGCCAGCCCAAGCTGGTCCAGCGCGAACTGGTCGGCATGGACACCGCCGCGATCGTCGCCAACGCCCGCCAGTGGCGCGAGCGTATCCGACACATCCGTGCTTGATGCATCAAGGATCCCCATGAACACCCCCCATGCTTCCACCAATTTCGATCAGGCCGAACTGGACAAGTTCGCCGCGCTCGCCAACCGCTGGTGGGACGTCGATGGCCCGCAGAAGCCGCTGCACGCGTTGAACCCGGTGCGCCTGCAGTACGTCGCCCAGCGCGTCACCCTGCGCGGCGCCCGCGTGCTCGATATCGGCTGCGGTGGCGGCCTGCTCAGCGAAGCGCTGGCCAAGGAAGGCGCGGACGTCACCGCGATCGATCTGGCCCCGGAACTGGTCAAGGTCGCCCGCCTGCACGGGCTGGAGTCGGGCGTCACGGTCGACTACCGCGTGCAGGCCGCTGAAGACCTGGCCGCCGAACAGCCGGGCAGCTTCGATGTGGTCACCTGCATGGAAATGCTCGAGCACGTGCCGGACCCGGGCGCGATCATCGCCGCCTGCCACCGTCTGCTCAAGCCGGGCGGGCAGCTGTTCCTGTCCACCGTGAACCGCACGCCGGCCGCGTTCGCCGTGGCGATCGTCGGTGCCGAGTACGTGGCACGGCTGCTGCCCAAGGGCACGCACCACTACCAGGATTTCATCAAGCCGGCCGAGCTGGGCAAGTGGCTGCGTGAGGCCGATTTCAACCTGCGCGATGTCAGTGGCATGGCCTACGAGCCGTGGCGCAACCGTGCCCGCCTGAGCACGCGCACCGACATCAATTACCTGGCCCACGCGGTCAAGCCGGACGACGCGGCACGTGTCTGAGTTCGGTTTCCCGCCGGCGGTGCTGTTCGATCTGGACGGCACCCTGCTGGACAGCGCACCGGACATGCTGGCCACCGCCAACGCGATGCTGGCCGCTCGCGGGCGCGCGCCGATCACCCTGGGGGCGTTGCGCCCGGTGGTCTCCAAGGGCTCGCGCGCGATGGTATCGGTGGCCTTTCCCGAGCTGGGGCAGGCCGAGCGTGATGCGCTGGTGCCGGAGTTCCTGGCGCGCTACGAAGGCCTGATCGGCCAGCATGCCGTGCTGTTCGATGGCATCGCCGGCATGCTCGACGCGCTCGATGCGGCCGGCTGCGCGTGGGGCATCGTGACCAACAAGCCCGAGTATCTGGCCCGGCTGATCGTGCCGCAGCTGGGCTGGCAACAGCGCTGCAAGGTGCTGATCGGCGGCGACACCCTGGCCCAGCGCAAGCCGCATCCACTGCCGCTGTTGGCCGCCGCCGAGCGCATGG
The DNA here is from genome assembly GCF_039673135.1 of Stenotrophomonas sp. TWI1151. Classification (NCBI taxonomy): domain Bacteria; kingdom Pseudomonadati; phylum Pseudomonadota; class Gammaproteobacteria; order Lysobacterales; family Lysobacteraceae; genus Stenotrophomonas; species Stenotrophomonas sp. TWI1151. Next base: position 126,180 of record NZ_JBDJLA010000004.1, on the reverse strand, counting down.
GCATCGCCCCGGGCACCTGCATCTACGTGGGCGATGACGAGCGCGACATCGTCGCCGCCAACGCCGCCGGCATGGCCTCGGTCGCCGCGCTGTGGGGTTACCGGCTCGACGCCGACGATCCGGTGGCCTGGGGCGCCGATACGCTGATCGCACTTCCCGAACACCTGCAACATGCCAAGGCGTGGCCGCTTCCGCGCACGCTCTAGCCTTTCAAGGAATACACCGTGAGTACTCCAAGCGCCCTGGACAGTTTCCTGGACAAGTGGCGGACCCGCTGGCCCGAGTGGCAGGTGGCCGAACGCTTCGTGCCCGAGAACCAGCGCACCCTGGTGGTGGCGTGGTTCTCGCTGCTGCAGGAGTTCGACGACATCCTCAATACCGCCGGCGACCCGATGCCGTCCGACGCCAAACTGGCGTGGTGGGGCGAAGAGCTGCGCAGCTGGTCCGCACAGCGCTCGCGCCATCCGCTGGGCCGCGTGCTCGAGCCGGTGCGCGCGCCGTGGGCGCAGCTGGCCGAGACCCTGCCGGATCTGATCGACGCGCGTGCGGTGCCGGTCGATCCGGCGCAGGCGCTGCGCTCGCTGCAGGCGTATGCGGCCGCTGTGGCCGCGGTCGAGGCGGTGATGTTCGATACCCCGGCGCGTGGCGATGTCGCCACCCCGGTGCTGGTGCAGACCCTGGCCCAGCGGCTGCACGAGAGTGGCGTCGCCGCCATTCCGCGTTCGCTGCTGGCCGAGGATGACACCGCGGCACCGCGCAAGTGGGCGCAGCAGCTGCTCGCGAAGTGGCCGGCGCGGGTTGCCGGCCCGCGGCCCCGCCGGCTGTACGCCGCGTTGGCCCGTGCCCGCCAGCAGACCTGGGCGCAGGACCGCCAGTACCAGGCCACGCCGATGCGGACGCTGTGGCTGACCTGGTGGGCGGCGCGCGGCTGAGCGTGCGTGCCGGCCAGCAGCCGGCACTTCGTTATTTCCCGCGTTCCAGCACCAGCAGCGGGTCGATGCGGGTATCGAACCAGTTCATGCCCCAATGCAGATGCGGGCCGGTCGCGCGACCGGTCGCACCGACGGCGGCGATCACCTGACCCTGCTCGACGCGGTCGCCGACGTTCACGTCGATGCGCGACAGGTGCAGGAAATTCGAACTGATCCCGAAGCCGTGATCCAGCAGCAGCGTGCCGCCGGTCAGGTACAGGTCCGGGCCAGCAAAGGTGACCACGCCTGCGGCCGGTGCCTTCACCGGGGTGCCGGTCGGCACCGCGATGTCCATGCCGGAGTGGCCCGAACCGGGTTGGCCGTTATAGACGCGCGCATTGCCGAAGCGGCCGCTGATGCGGCCCTGCACCGGCCAGATGAAGGCCTGTGCGAAGTCGGCGCGATTGTCATCGCGGGCACGCGCGGCGGTGACCTGCGCCTGCTCACGCTTGATCCGCTCGGCAATCGCCGGCGGCGGATTGACCGTCTTGGGGGGCACGCCGTTGACGCGCTCGGTCGGCCAGTCACGCGGGGTGACCGCGATGCTGGCCGTTTCGCTGCCGCCGTCCGGGCGCGTCACCTGCACCTGCAGCGGACCTTTCTCATCGCGGCCGATGCCGAACACCACGCTGCCGTACCCGCTCACGCGCAGGGTGCGGCCGCCGTATTGCACGACGCTGCCGGCCGGCACCTTGCCGATCACCATCGCGCCCTGCGAGGCGCTGGCCGGAAACACCACACGCGCATCGGCCTGGGCCACGGCGGGCGAGGGCAGCAGACTGCCCATCGCTACGACGCCTGCGGCCGCCAGGGCCGCGCTCAACACCCGTGCCCGCATCAGCGGTCGAAGCTCATGCGCTGGCCGTTCGGCGAACCCACCAGTTTCTCGCCATCCCACGCCAGCTGCCCGTTGACCCAGGTCGAGGCGATGCGCGAACGGAAGGTGGTGCCCTCAAACGGCGACCAGCCGCACTTGGACAGCACGTCTTCGCGCTTGACGGTGAAGGGCACATCTTCGACCAGCACCAGATCGGCGAAGTAGCCTTCGCGCAGGTAGCCGCGCTGGCTCACGTCGAACAGCTGCGCCGGTGCGTGCGCGAACTTCTGCACGACCTGGGTGATCTCCAGCTTGCCTTCGTGCACCAGTTCCAGCGCGGCGACCAGTGCGTACTGCACCAGCGGCAGGCCGGACGGCGCCTGTGCATAGGGCTTCTGCTTTTCTTCCCAGGTGTGCGGCGCATGATCGGTGGCGAGCACGTCGATCACGTCATCGGCCACGGCGCGGGTCAGCGCTTCGCGGTCGCTGGCTTCCTTGATCGCCGGGTTGCACTTGATCAGGTTGCCCAGCCGCGCGTAATCGCTGCGGTCGAAACGCAGGAAGTGGATGCAGGTTTCGGCGGTGATCTGCTTGCGGCTGCCATCGGCGCGGATCAGCGGGCCGCGTTCGAACAGGGCCAGCTCATCGGCGGTGGAGATATGCAGCACGTGCAGGCGGGTGCCATGCTTTTTGGCCAGCGACACGGCCAGCTCGGAGGACTTCAAACAGGCCTCGCGCGAACGGATGTCCGGGTGCTGCTCGGCACTCAGTGCATCGCCATATTTCTCGGCGTACTCCTTGGCCTTGGCATCGATCATCGGCGTGTCTTCGCAGTGCGTGATGATCGGTGTGGGCGCGTCGCGGAAGATCGCATCGAGCGTTTCCGGGTTGTCCACCAGCATGTTGCCGGTGGACGCGCCCATGAACACCTTGATGCCCGGCGCGGTCTTGGGATCCAGCGACTGGATGTGGGCCAGGTTGTCGTTGCTGGCGCCCATGTAGAAGCCGTAGTTGGCGCGCGCGCGGCCGGCGGCGGCATCGTACTTGGCCTGCAGGATCTCGGCGTTGAGCGTGGGCGGGTTGGTGTTGGGCATGTCCATGAAGCTGGTCAGGCCCCCGGCGACGGCCGCGGCCGATTCGGTCGCGATGTCGCCCTTGTGGGTCAGGCCGGGCTCACGGAAATGGACCTGGTCGTCGATCATGCCCGGCAGCAGCCAGCGGCCGGCGGCGTCGACCACGGTTTCGCCGGGACGGGCGTCCAGGCCGGGGCCGATCTGCGCGATGCGGCCATCTTCGATGCGCAGGTCACTCTGGGTGACGGTGCCTTCGTTGACCAGGCGGGCGTTGACGATGAGCGTGGAGGACATTCAGTGTTTTCCTGTGCAGCGGCAGGTGGCGTCGTGCGCGGCGCGCGGGGGCACCTCGTCGATGCCACCGGGATGGAAGGGATGGCAGCGGCCCAGCCGGCGCGCGGCCAGCCAGCTGCCGCGCGCGGGGCCATGGGTGGCGATGGCTTGCATGGCGTATTCAGAACAGCTGGGCATGAAGCGGCAACGCGGCCCCAGCAGCGGGCTGATGAAGCGCTTGTAGAAGCGCAGCAGGGCGATGAGCAGGCGTGAGATCACCCCCCAATCTTATTCCAGTTGGCATGAAGGGCGCATTTGTCGCAGGATGGGGCGTTGGACCCGTCCGCACCCACGCGCGCGACGGGCCGCCCCGGCGGTGTTGCCGGGTCAGGTACCGAACTGCGCACGTTGGCCCGCCTGCCAGGCGGGCCGGTCGCACGCCTTGCGACTCCGGGGCTGAACGGAGTAGGCGGTGTGGTTGCTGCTGCTGGTCGGGTAGGCTATAAAGGCCCGCTTTCCCGGGCCCCGGGGAATCCAAGGAAGAGCGTTTCGTGGCTGCTAAAAAAACTGCAAAGAAGGCCGTCAAGGCCGCCAAGAAAACCGCCAAGCCTGTTGTAAAGAAGTTGGCGGCCAAGTCCGTTGCCAAGAAGCCGGCCGCCAAGCCGGCTGGCAAGCCTGCATCCAAACAACCGGCGGCCAGGACGGCACCCGTTAAAAAGGCGACCAGCACGTCGCCGGCCAAGACCGTCAAGAAGGCTGTCGCCAAGAAGCCTGCTGCCAAGACGGTGGTGGCCAAGAAGACCGTCGCCAAGAAGGTCGTTGCCAAGAAGTCGACGGTCGCCAAGCCGGTTGCCAAGCCCGCCAAGCGCGCGGCAGGCAAGCCGGTGAGCAAGGCGCCCGTCAAGAAAGCCGCTGCCAGCAAGACGGCAGCCAAGAAGACCGTGACGCCTGCTGTCGCCAAACCGGCGTCCAAGCCGGCACCGGCGAAGAAGACCGCAGTCAAGCAGGCACCGGCCACGCCGGTGAAGGCCAGCAAGACCGCCAGCAAGCCCGTGGCATCCAAGCCGGCCACCAAGCCGGTTGCAGCACCCGTAGTGAAGTCCGCACCGAAGCCGGCATCGCCGGCGCCGGCCAAGTCTGTCCCGGCCAAGAGCCCGGCCAAGGCGGCACCTTCTCCGGCGTCCACGCCGGCGCCGGTCGCCCCTGTCGCCGCCTCCAAGGCCCCGCAAAACAAGAATCCCGTGCCCGTTTCGAAATCGCCTGCAAAAACCCCCGCCAAGTCCGAGTCCGCCCCCAAGCCCGTGTCCCGTCCGGTCGGCAAGGTCGCCGTTGCCGTGGCAGCGCGTTCGGCCGCCCCGGCCCCTCGCACCAAGGTGAAGGTGGTGGAATACAAGACTGACGAAGCCACCGGTCGTCCGATCCTGCCCGACGGTTACAAGCCGAGCGCGGAAGAGGAATACATGAGCCCGCTGCAGCTGGAGTACTTCCGCCAGCGCCTGCAGCACTGGCGCAATGATCTGGTGGAGGAATCCAAGCAGACCATCGCGAACCTGCAGGAAGAAGTGCGTGATATCGGCGATGAGGCCGAGCGCGCCACCCGCGAGACCGAGAACTCGCTGGAACTGCGTACCCGCGATCGTTATCGCAAGCTGATCGGCAAGATCAACAGCACGCTGAAGCGTCTGGAAGATGGCGATTACGGTTTCTGTGTGGATACGGGCGAAGAGATTGGCCTGGATCGTCTGGAAGCCCGCCTGACTGCTGAGCGCACGATCGATGCGCAGGAGCGTTGGGAGCATCTGCAGAAGCAGCAGGGCGACTGATCGCGCTGTTGGTTATGCTGTTCTACGAAAAACCCCGGCTTCGGCCGGGTTTTTTTTGGCTGGCTGTTTTTGGTTCGGGTGGGTTCGCGTTGGTCGCGAAGGGCGTTGGCGCCTTGCTGTCTGGTGCTCGAGTGGGTCGGGCAGCCCGGTCCGGGTCCTGCACTGCGCTGCCCGGCCGCCCAACCGCAGGAACAAGCAGGCGCCGAACCCGCGGCCCCGGCAGCCCCAGCCGCGCAGCGCGAGCCAACCGGCCCGGTGTCCAGCTGGGGAGCCCCAAGCGGCCAGTCGGCCAAATCCTCAATGCAGATCGCGCAGATTCAACCGCCGCAGCGTCGGATTCTTCCAGGCCGTAATGCCCGCCACGCTCAACACCGCAAAGCCCCCCAGCACCACCGCCGGGACCAGCCCCAACAGCTTCGCCATCGTGCCCGCATAGAACGCGCCCAACTCATTGGACGAACTGATGAAAATGCCATTGATCGACGACACCCGACCACGCATCTCCTCCGGCGTCGCCAACTGCAGAATCGTCGAACGCACCACTACCGACACACCGTCGAACGCACCGTAGAACAACAGAATCGCCGCCGACAGCCAGAAATTCGATGACAGGCCGAACCCGATCACGCACAGACCAAAGCTGGCCACCGCGAACAACAGCACACGCCCCGCATTGCGCTGCAACGGCCGACGCGCCAGCCACAGCCCCACGCACACCGAGCCCAGCGCCGGCGCCGCCCGCAGCACGCCCAGCCCCTCCGGCCCGTGGTGCAGGATTTCGTGCAGGAACGCCGGCAGCATCGCCACCACGCCGCCGAGCAGCACCGAGAACATGTCCAGCGCCATCGCCCCGACCATGATCCTGTTGCCGAGCACGAAACGGCCGCCCTCGGCGATGCTCTTGAAGATCGGCGCCGCCGGGCCCGTATGCACCGGCTCGGAGACGCGCAGCGCCGCCAGGCAGCCCAGCGCGATCAGCGACACGCCGACCGCCACGCCATAGGCGACGCCCTTGCCGCCCCACGCCACCAGGGCGCCGCCCAGTGCCGGGCCGACCACCATGCCGGTCTGGAACACCACCGCGCCCAGTCCCGCGCCACGCGCGTACTGCGTGCGCTCCAGCACGCGGGCGAACAGTGCGTTGTAGATCGGCGAGAGGAACGCGCGGACCATGCCGGTCAGTGCGATCGCCGCATAGATCGGCCACACCCCGTGGAACGGCAGCCAGCCCTGGGCGACCGCGGTCAGCACCAGTGCGGTCATCACCAGCCCGCTGCAGGCGACCATGCCCAGTCGGCGGCGGGGAAGGTGGTCGACCAGATAGCCGGCAAACGGCGCCACGCAGAAGAACGGGAGCACTTCGGCCAGGCCGACCAGGCCCAGCGAGAACGGATTGCGGGTGACTTCGTAGATATGCCAGCCGACCGTCACCGCGACGATCTGGTAGGAGAGCATCGCGAAGATGCGGTAGGCCAGCACCAGCGAAAAGCCCGGGCGGGCCAGCAGCTGCAGGGCGCTGTCCGGCTCCTGCGGATCGGCGGAGAGCGTCACGACTGCGCTTGGGCAGTGTCGCGGATGAAGGCCAGCATTGCCGCCACGCCGTTGCTACGGGTCGGGGACAGGTGGCGCGACAGCCCGATGTCCTGGATGTAGCTCGGCTCGGTGGCCAGAATCTCGGCCGCCGAACGGCCCGAATAGACGCGCAGGGCCAGGTAGATCAGCCCGGAGACGATCGCCGAATCACTGATGGCGTGGAAGCGCAGCGCCTCGGCATTGCCCTCCGGCACGATCCAGACCATGGACTGGCAGCCAAGCAGACGATGCTCCTCGGTCTTCCACGCTTCCGGGAAGGTGGGCAGTTTGCGGCCGAGGTCGATCAGGTACTGGTAACGCTCGGACCAGTCGCCGAAGAAGGCGAATTCCTCGGCGATGGCGGCCTGGGCTTCAGCAGCGGTGGGTTCGAGCGGGAACGGGGAGGTGGGGGTCATGGGGGCTCCGGGTCGGTGTTCGCCGTCCGTGGGTGACCGTGCAGTTGCGGGGGGAGGCAGCCCGGCCGTCCGTGGCCGGGGCGATGTCATGGCAGTGCCCAGTGGATCGGGCGGTGTCCGGTAGCGCCCGACGGTCAGCCGGGCGGTCTTTCAGCGCTTGCGCGACCAGCGCACGCCCTGGGCGGTGTCTTCCAGCACGATGCCCTCGGCGGCCAACTGGTCGCGGATCGCATCGGCGCGGGCGAAGTCGCGGGCCTGCTTGGCCGCGGCGCGTTCATCGATCAGGGCCTGGATGGCCGCATCGTCGTCGTTGCCGCCTGCGGTGCCAAACCAGGCCGCGGGATCCTGCTGCAGCAGGCCCAGCGCCAGGCCGGCACCGAGCAGCGCGGACTTCCAGTGCGCCTTGTCGGCGTCGGCAGCCTTGCGTGCCTCACCGGCGATACGGGCCAGCTCGGCCAGCGCCTGCGGCGTATTGAGGTCGTCATCCAGTGCGGCCTCGATCTCGGTCGGAATCACCGCAGCGGCGTCCACCTCGACCAGATCGCGCAGCGTGCCGTACAGGCGGTCCAGGGTGCGCACCGACTGCTCGATCAGCGCATCGGACCAGTCCAGCGGCTGCCGGTAGTGGGCCGACAGCAGCGCATAGCGCAGCGCCTCGGGGGCATGCTGGCGGACCAGATCGTGCACGCGCTCGATGTTGCCGATCGACTTGCTCATCTTGGCGCCGCCGAAGTTGAGCATGCCGTTGTGCAGCCAGAACCGGGCGAAGGTCTGCCCGCCGTGCGCGCACTCGCTCTGGGCGATCTCGTTCTCGTGGTGCGGGAACTGCAGGTCCACGCCGCCGGCATGGATATCGATGGTCGGCCCCAGGTGCGCGGCGGCCATCGCCGAGCACTCGATGTGCCAGCCCGGGCGGCCACGGCCCCACGGCGATGCCCAGCCCGGCAGGTCGTCGCTGGAGGGCTTCCACAGCACGAAATCGCCCGGGTCGCGCTTGTACGGGGCGACATCCACGCGGGCACCGGCCAGCATCTCGTCCGGGTCGCGGCGCGAGAGCTTGCCGTAGTCGGTGTAGGAGCTCACCGAGAACAGCACGTGGCCTTCGGCCGCATAGGCATGCCCGTTGGCGATCAGCTGCTCGATCATGGTCACGATCTGGGGGATATGCGCGGTGGCTTCCGGCTCGATATCCGGCGGCACCACGCCCAGTGCGGCCATGTCCTCGCGGTAGGCGGCGGCGAAACGGTCGGTAATGGTGCTGATCGGCACGTTCTGCTCGCGCGCGGCCGTGTTGATCTTGTCATCCACGTCGGTGATGTTGCGCGCATAGCGCAGGCCGCCGAAGCGGCGACGCAGCAGGTCGGCCAGTACGCCGAACACCACCGGCCCACGGGCATTGCCGATGTGGACGTAGTTGTAGACCGTGGGGCCACACACATACAGGGTCGGACAGGTCGGATCGAGCGGGGTGAACGGTTCGAGCTGGCGTGTCAGGTTGTTGTGCAGGCGCAGGGTCATGGGGGTCGGGAGCGGGGGTAAGCGGTCGATTTTAGAACGTGTCGGGGGCTTTGGGGGGATGTGGGGCACGGCAGGCCGGCGGCCTCGGCCGCTGGCGGTGTGGCTGAAGGCTTCAGGCGTTCCGGCCCGTCGTGGCGGGCTTCCGGCCCCGCGGGTGGGGTCGGCCTATGGGCAGAAACGTCACGGAAGGGTAATGTTCAGCCCCTTGTGCTTGCCACTGCCTAAACTATCCCTCTTGTCCTTTTCCCTGTTGCCAATGAAATCCGCTTCGTTGTTGACGCTGGTCTGCCTGCTCGGAAGTGCCGCCTTCGGGGCGTGCGCCCAGGAGGGTGAGGTGCGCAACCGGGTGGTGATCGTGGAGAACGTCAAGTTCGACTACGCCCAGGTGCTCAACGTCGAGCCGGTCTTCCAGACCCTGCGCGCCACCCGCACCGAAGAGCACTGCGAGCCGGTCTCCACCCGCACGCTCGCGCCGGTCAATGTCACCGGCGAGGAGCCGCAGGAAGACAAAGGCCGCTTCGGCCGCTTCATGGATTCGGTACGCTCGATCTTCCGCCGGGAAGACGGCAGCACCGACGAAAGCGGCTACGCCGAGACGGTGGTGGTCGAGGCCACGCCGGCCAACACCGGGCCGTTGTTGACCCGGGACTGCAAGATCATCCCGGTCGGCCGTGAGTTCCGCCGCCCGATCGCCTACGACGTGGACTACGTCTACAAGGGCACCAAGTACCGTTCCCGCCTGCCGGAAGACCCGGGCAACCGCCTCAAGATCCGGGTCTCGATCACCCCCTGGGTGGGCAACGATCAGGCCGGTGGCGCCAACCCGTGACCCCCGGCATCGCCCCGGGCGTGGATGCCTTCAACCTGAATTGTCATTCAGGCCTTGCACGCACTCCGGGTGCATGCAAAGATGGGCGGCCATGAAACTCACCGACTTCCAGCACGACACCAGCGCCGCCCGTATGGCTACGGGCATGACGTCGCGTGCCCGCCGACCGGAACCCCACATTTTCGCTGGGTAACCGGAGCTTCGTGCTGCCTGTTTGGAAAACCCAGCCCCCGCGCTGGGTTTTTTCGTTTCTACGATCTGAAAAGTTTCATCTGTATACGTTTTGTTGAGCCATGAACGCGCCCCGGCGCCCCCAACCTCCGCCGGTGACGGTGGAAAACCAGCCGCAAAGGATCGATCGATGTCCCTGAAGCACTTCCTGAACACCCAGGATTGGAGCCGCACCGACCTGGATGCCCTGTTGACCCAGGCCGCGTTGTTCAAGCGCAACAAACTGGGTGACGAGCTCAAGGGCAAGTCGATTGCCCTGGTGTTCTTCAACCCCTCCATGCGTACCCGCACCAGCTTCGAGCTGGGTGCGTTCCAGCTGGGCGGGCACGCGATCGTGCTGCAGCCGGGCAAGGACGCCTGGCCGATCGAGTTCAACCTGGGCTCGGTGATGGACGGGGACACCGAGGAGCACATCGCCGAAGTGGCCAAAGTGCTCGGCCGCTATGTCGACCTGATTGGCGTGCGTGCCTTCCCGAAGTTCATCGACTGGACCAAGGATCGCGAAGACGAAGTGCTCAAGAGCTTCGCCAAGTACTCGCCGGTGCCGGTGATCAACATGGAAACCATCACCCACCCGTGCCAGGAACTGGCCCACGTGATGGCGCTGCAGGAACACTTCGGTACCCAGGACCTGCGCGGCAAGAAGTACGTGCTGACCTGGACCTATCACCCCAAGCCGCTGAACACCGCGGTGGCCAACTCGGCGCTGACCATCGCCACCCGCATGGGCATGGACGTGACCCTGCTGTGCCCGACCCCGGATTACATCCTGGATGAGCGCTACATGGGCTGGGCCGAGCAGAACGTGGCCGAGAGCGGCGGTTCGCTGCAGGTCAGCCATGACATCGCCAGCGCCTACGCCGGCGCGGACGTGGTGTACGCCAAGAGCTGGGGCGCGCTGCCGTTCTTCGGCAACTGGGAACCGGAAAAGCCGATCCGCGACCAGTACAAGCACTTCATCGTGGACGAAGCCAAGATGGCGCTGACCAACAACGGCGTCTTCAGCCACTGCCTGCCGCTGCGCCGCAACGTGAAGGCCACCGACGGCGTCATGGACTCGGCGCAGTGCATCGCGATCGACGAAGCTGAAAACCGCCTGCATGTGCAGAAGGCGATCATGTCGGCGTTGATCGGCCGGTAACGCCATCAACGGGTATCGAACATTGCAGCCGACCAACGGTCGGCTCTACCCAACTTTTTTCCCTATTGGACCTGACCCCCATGAGCAACAAAGACATCGTCCTGGCCTTCTCCGGTGGACTCGACACCAGCTTCTGCGTGCCGTACCTGCAGGAGCGCGGCTACAACGTGCATACCGTGTTCGCCGACACCGGCGGCGTGGATGACGAAGAGCGCGATTTCATCGAGAAGCGTGCGGCCGAACTGGGCGTCACCAGCCACGTCACCGTCGATGGTGGCCCGGCGATCTGGAGCGGCTTCGTCAAGCCGTTCGTGTGGGCCGGTGAGGGCTACCAGGGCCAGTACCCGCTGCTGGTGTCCGACCGTTACCTGATCGTGGATGCCGCGCTCAAGCGCGCCGCCGAGCTGGGTACCAACATCATCGCCCACGGCTGCACCGGCATGGGCAATGACCAGGTCCGCTTCGACCTGGCCGTGAAGGCGCTGGGCGACTACCAGATCGTCGCGCCGATCCGCGAAATCCAGAAGGAACACACCCAGACCCGCGCCTACGAGCAGAAGTACCTGGAAGAGCGCGGCTTCGGCGTGCGCGCCAAGCAGCAGGCCTACACCATCAACGAGAACCTGCTGGGCCTGACCATGTCCGGCGGCGAGATCGACCGTTGGGAAGCCCCGGGCGAGGGTGCCCGTGGCTGGTGCGCACCGCGCAGCGAATGGCCGGAACAGGCACTGACGGTTACCTTGAAGTTCGTCGAGGGCGAAGCCGTCGAGCTGGACGGCAAGGCGCTGCCGGGTGAGCAGATCCTGGCCAAGCTCAACAAGCTGTTCGCCCCGTACGGCGTGGGCCGTGGCGTCTACACCGGTGATACCGTGATCGGCCTGAAGGGTCGCATCGTGTTCGAAGCGCCGGGCCTGGTCTCGCTGCTGGCCGCGCACCGCGCGCTGGAAGACGCCGTGCTGACCAAGCAGCAGAACCGCTTCAAGCCGGACGTGGCGCGCAAGTGGGTGGAGCTGGTGTACGAAGGCTTCTACCACGACCCGCTCAAGACCGACATCGAAGCCTTCCTGAAGTCCTCGCAGGCCAAGGTCAACGGTGAAGTGGTGCTGGAAACCCGCGGTGGCCGTGTCGATGCCGTGGCCGTGAAGTCGCCGCACCTGCTCAATGCCAAGGGCGCCACCTATGCACAGTCGGCCGACTGGGGCGTGGAAGAGGCCGAAGGCTTCATCAAGCTGTTTGGTATGAGCTCGACCTTGTACGCGCAGGTCAACCGCTAAGGCGATTCACCGGGGTGCCGGCCGCTGGCCGGCGCCTCGCAAAGCCGATGGAGGGGGAGTGCCGGCCGCTGGCCGGCTCCTGGAACGGCCGGATCATTGCAGAGCCGGCCAGCGGCCGGCACTACCGATTTTGAACCCTACGGATACTCAGACACATGTTGGAACAGACACTCGATCATCTGCAGCAGCTCGTGTCCTTCGACACGCGCAATCCGCCGCGGGCGATCACCACCGGCGGCATCTTCGATTACCTGCGTGCGAACCTGCCCGGGTTCAACGTGGAGGTGATCGACCATGGCGACGGTGCGGTCAGCCTGTATGCGGTGCGTGGCACCCCGAAGTACCTGTTCAACGTGCACCTGGATACCGTGCCGGACTCGCCGCATTGGACGGCCGACCCACACGTGATGCGGCGCGCCGAGGACCGCGTGATCGGGCTGGGCGTGTGTGACATCAAGGGCGCTGCGGCGGCCTTGGTGGCTGCTGCCAACGCCAGCGATGGCGATGCCGCGTTCCTGTTCTCCAGCGACGAGGAAGCCAACGATCCGCGTTGCATCGCCGCCTTCCTGGCCCGTGGCATTCCGTATGAAGCGGTGCTGGTGGCCGAGCCGACCATGAGCGAAGCGGTGCTCGCCCACCGTGGCATCAGCTCGGTGCTGATGCAGTTCACCGGCCGCGCCGGGCATGCCTCGGGCAAGCAGGACGCGGCGGCCAGTGCACTGCATCAGGCGATGCGCTGGGGCAACCGCGCGTTGGACCATGTCGAGTCGTTGTCGCATGCGCGCTTTGGCGGGCTGACCGGCCTGCGCTTCAACATCGGGCGCGTGGAAGGCGGCATCAAGGCCAACATGATCGCGCCCGCTGCTGAAGTGCGGTTCGGCTTCCGTCCGCTGCCGTCGATGGATATCGATGCGCTGCTGGCGACCTTCGCCGGTTTTGCCGAACCGGCCGCGGCGCAGTTCACCGAGACCTTCCGGGGCCCCAGTTTCCCGGCCGGCGACATCGCCGAAGCGGAAAACCGCCGCCTGGCCGCGCGCGACGTGGCCGATGCGCTGGATATTCCGATCGGCAACGCGGTGGACTTCTGGACCGAGGCGTCACTGTTCTCGGCCGGCGGCTACACCACGCTGGTGTATGGCCCGGGCGACATCGCCCAGGCCCACACCGCCGATGAGTTCGTGAAGCTGGAGCAGTTGCAGCGTTACGCCGAATCCGTGCACCGCATCATCGCGCACGGCGCCTGATCGAATGACGCCGTCGTGGTCCCCCACTGACGGAACTCCCATCGCGGCCCCGGCCGCCTGCGACGATATCGAAATGCCTTCTTCCCAGCCCCACCGCCAGACCCGTCAGACCATCGTGCGCCTGCTCTCGAGCATGGCCAGCGCGAAGGAGATCAGCCAGTACCTCAAGCGTTTCTCGCAGCTGGACGCCAAACGCTTCGCCGTGGTCAAAGTCGGCGGCGCGGTGCTGCGCGATGACCTGGAGGCGCTGACCTCCTCACTGTCGTTCCTGCAGGAAGTCGGCCTGACCCCGATCGTGCTGCATGGCGCCGGTCCGCAGTTGGATGCCGAACTGTCGGCGGCCGGCATCGAGAAGCAGACCGTCAACGGCCTGCGCGTGACCTCGGCCGAAGGGCTGGCGATCGTGCGCCGGGTGTTCCAGGCCTCCAATCTGCAACTGGTCGAAGCCTTGCAGCAGAACGGTGCGCGCGCAACCTCGATCACCGGCGGCGTGTTCGAAGCCGAGTATCTGGACCAGGCCACCTACGGCCTGGTCGGTGAGGTCAAGAAGGTCAACCTGGCTCCGATCGAAGCCAGCCTGCGCGCCGGCTCGATCCCGGTGATCACCAGCCTGGGCGAAACCCGCTGCGGGCAGATCCTCAACGTCAACGCCGATTTCGCCGCCAACGAGCTGGTGCAGGAACTGCAGCCGTACAAGATCATCTTCCTGACCGGCACCGGCGGCCTGCTCGACGAAGAGGGCAAGGTGATCGACTCGATCAACCTGTCCACCGAGTACGACCAGCTGATGCAGCAGCCGTGGATCCATGGCGGCATGCGGGTCAAGATCGAACAGATCAAGGACCTGCTGGATCGCCTGCCACTGGAGTCCTCGGTGTCGATCACGCGCCCGGCGGACCTGGCCAAGGAGCTGTTCACCCACAAGGGTTCGGGCACGCTGGTGCGCAAGGGCGAGAAAGTGCTGCGCGCCACCGCCTGGGACGAACTGGACCTGCCGCGCCTGAAGCAGCTGATCGAATCCAGCTTCGGCCGCACCCTGGTGCCGGACTATTTCCAGAAAACCAAGCTGCTGCGCGCCTATGTGAGCGAGAACTATCGCACCGCGGTGATCCTCACCGACGAGCCCGAAGGCGTCTACCTGGACAAGTTCGCGGTGCTCGACGATGCGCAGGGCGAGGGCCTGGGCCGCGCGGTCTGGAATGTCATGCTGGACGAAACCCCGCAGCTGTTCTGGCGCTCACGCAACGGCAACCCGATCAATCACTTCTACTACGCCGAATCCGATGGCTGCTACAAGCAGGGCCACTGGAAGGTGTTCTGGTTCGGCGCCGATGGCTTCGACCGCATCAAAGCGTACGTCGAGCATTGCGCCGCACGCACCCCCAGCCTGGAGGGCTGAACCTCATGAATCTCGCCGATTGGACCAAGGTCCCCACACTGGCCGGCACACACGCCCGGCTGGAGCCGCTGCAGATGGCGCATATCGATGGCCTGCGCGGTGCACTGGGGGATGGCACCTTGTCCAAGCTCTGGTACACCCAGGTGCCCAGTGCGAAGACCATGACCGCCTACGTCCAGACCGCGCTGCAGGCGCAGGCGGAGGGTAAGGTGTTGCCGTTCGCGGTCCTCAACGAGGCCGATGAAGTGGTCGGCACCACCCGCTACTACGATCTGGACGCCGAGGTGCCGCGCCTGAGCATCGGCTACACCTGGTACGGCGAGGCCGCCCAGCGCACCGGCATCAATACCGAAACCAAGCTGATGCTGCTCACGCATGCCTTCGAGCGGCTGGAATGCCTGAGCGTGGTGTTCGAGACCAGCTGGTTCAACCTCACCTCGCGCACCGCGATCGCGCGGTTGGGGGCCAAGCAGGACGGCGTGCTGCGCAACCACAAACGTCACCCGGATGGCACCCCGCGCGACACCGTCATCTTCTCCATCATCGATGCGGAATGGCAAGGGGTGAAACGCCACCTGCAGCACCGCCTGGACGCACACGCATGAGCACCAAGACCTTCACCGTCGGCATCGTCGGCGCCCGCGGGCACACCGGCGCCGAGCTGATCAAGCTGATCGCCGCCCACCCGCACCTTCAGCTGGGCTTCGTGTCTTCGCGCGAACTGGCCGGGCAGCGCGTGAGCGATCACCACAGCGACTGGCACGGTGAACTTCAGTTCGAGAACCTCGACGCCGACGCTGTCGCCGCCAAGGGCATGGATGCGGTGATCCTGGCACTGCCCAATGGCCTGTCCGCGCCGTTCGTCACCGCGCTGGATGCGGCCAGGCCGGACACGGTGATCGTCGATCTATCGGCCGATCACCGCTTCGAGCCGAGCTGGTATTACGGCCTGCCGGAGCTGACCCGGGGCGACTACCTGGGCCAGAAGCACATCAGCAATCCGGGCTGCTACGCCACCGCGATGCAGCTGGCGATCAGCCCGCTGCTGCAGCAGCTGGCCGGCCCGCCGCAGTGTTTTGGTGTGTCCGGCTACTCCGGCGCGGGCACCACGCCCTCGGACAAGAACAATCCGGAACTGCTGCGTGACAACCTCATGCCGTACGCGCTGACCAACCATGTGCACGAGCGCGAAGTCACTGCGCACCTGCGCGTGCCGGTCGAGTTCATGCCGCATGTGGCGCCGCACTTCCGCGGCATCACCATGACCGTGAACCTGTGGCTCAACACGGTGGTCAAGCGCGAGGACGTGATCGCGCTCTATCAGAAGTACTACGCCAACGAAGCGTTGATCGACGTGATCGACGAAGCGCCCTGGGTAAGCCAGATTGCGGGCCGGCACGGCGTGCAGATCGGCGGCTTCGACGTGGCCCCGGGCGGCAAGCGCGTGGTGGTGGTGGTGACCCTGGACAACCTGCTCAAGGGCGCGGCCACCCAGGCGATGCAGAACCTCAACCTGGCACTGGGCCTGGACGAACTGGCCTCGATCCCGCACTGAATTCCCACGGCGCCGCGCGGCCCCCTGCGCGCGCCCTGACAACCCGGCGGAGCGAATCCGCCTACGGAGCAAGACATGGCAGACCTTCTGTGGCAGAAGCCCGGCGTGGCGGTAGACGCCAAGATCCAGACCTTCCTGGCCGGCGATGATGTGATCCTGGACCGCGAGTTCTTCCTGTACGACGTGGCAGCCAGCAAGGCGCATGCGCAGGGCCTGGAGAACATCGGCATTCTCGGCAACGACGAACGCGTCGGCCTGCAGCGCGAGCTGGATGTGCTGGCCGAGGATTTCCGCAGTGGTGCGTTCGTGCTGGATGAGCGCTTCGAGGATTGCCACTCGGCGATCGAAGCGCGCCTGACCGAGCGCCTCGGCGATGCCGGTCGCAAGATCCACACCGGGCGCAGCCGCAACGACCAGATCCTGGTGGCGACCCGGTTGTGGCTGAAGGACAAGCTGCTGCGCGTGGCCGAGCTGAGCCGCGAGATCGCCAAGGTGGCGCTGGATCGTGCCGAGGCCGAAAAAGACCTGCCGGTGCCGGGCTATACCCACATCCAGCGCGCCGTCGTGTCCTCGGCGGGCATGTGGTGGGCCGGCTGGGCCGAAGCCTTCATCGACAACGCGATCCGCGCGCACGACACCTTCAACCTGGTCGACGCCAATCCGCTCGGCACGGCCGCCGGTTATGGCGTGAACCTGCCGCTGGACCGCGCGCACACCACCGAGGCACTCGGTTTCGCGCGGATGCAGATCTCGCCGATCTATGCCCAGCTGTCGCGCGGGAAGTTCGAGCTGGCCGCCCTGGAAGCGCTTGGCGGCGCCACGCTGGATCTGCGCCGCATCGCCTGGGACCTGTCGCTGTTCACCAGCGGCGAGTTCGGCTTTGTCGCGCTGCCGGCGCAGTACACCACCGGCAGTTCGATCATGCCCAACAAACGCAACCCGGACGTGATCGAACTGATGCGGGCCACCCACGCCAGCGTGGCCGCGGCCCGCACCGAGATCGAGCAGCTGCTGTCGCTGCCGTCGGGCTATCACCGCGATCTGCAGAGCAGCAAGGGCGCGATCTTCCATGGCTTCGGCCGCGGTCTGGCCGCGCTGGAACTGCTGCCGGCGCTGCTGGCCAACCTGGAATGGCGCGACGACAAGCTGCGTGCGGCGATCGATTCGGGCATGTACGCCACCGATGTCGCCGTGGAAGCGGCGGTGGCCGGTGTGCCGTTCCGCGAGGCCTACAAGGCCGCCGCCGCGGCGGCGGATACGGCCGGGCAGGGGCGGACCCCCGAAGGCAGCCTGGCCGCGCGCGTGTCGCCCGGCGCGGCCGCCGACCTGCGGCTGGATGAGCTGCGCGCCCGCTGGGCCGCACTGGTGTGATCACGACGGCGGCCGCAAGGCCGCCGTTCTTGTAACGTCTTGCCGGGCGCGCCCGGGAAAAGGACTCACATGAAAATCTGTTATCTGGTGATGGTCACCCGCACGCCGGACTTCCGCGATGAGGTCGGTGCCGAGCACGTGCGCTTTCTCGATGAGGTGCGGGCCCGCGGGCAGCTGCTGCTGACCGGTGGCTTCACCGACAAGAGCGGTGGCGCCTACGTGCTGCAGGACATCGCCGATCTGGCCGCTGCACAGGCGCTGGTCGACACCGATCCACTGCTGGTGCAGGGCAGTGCCACCGCCCGTATCCACGAATGGAGTACGCGCTGAGCGCACCGACCCCATGAACCAGTCCGTGCCTTCGCCGTTCACCGAACAAGCCGTTCCGCAGTGGAAACGCGCCGTCCTCAAAGTGGGCAGCAGCCTGCTGGCGGCCGATGGCGGCGGCCTCTCGCCCCGCCACGCACTGGGGCTGGCCCAGTTCGTCTCGGCCAATGTCCTGGCCGGGCGTGAAGTGGTGATCGTGTCCTCCGGCGCGGTTGCCGCGGGTCGGGCGATCGTGCCGCGCGCGCTGGAAGCCGGGGCGGCGATGGCCGCACGGCAGGCACTGGCGGCGCTGGGCCAGGCGCAGTTGATCGGGCTGTGGCAGCGCTTCTTCGAACGCCCGGTGGCGCAGGTGCTGCTGACCCATGACGACCTGCGCAACCGTCGCCGCTATCTCAATGCCCGCGCCACGCTCAACGAACTGCTGCGGCTGGGCGCGCTGCCGGTGGTCAACGAGAACGACACCGTTTCGGTGGATGAGCTCAAGCTCGGCGACAACGACAATCTGGCTGCGACCGTCGCTGCGCTGATCGACGCCGACGTGCTGTTCATCGCCACCGACATCGACGGCCTGTACAGCGCCGATCCGCGGCGTGATCCACAGGCACGGCCAATCCACGATGTGCCCGAGCTGACCGTCGAGGTGCTGGCGATGGCCGGGGGGGCCGGCAGCGGCGCGGGCACCGGCGGCATGCATACCAAGCTGGAGGCCGCGGCCAAGGCCGGGCGTGTCGGCATCGAGACCTGCCTGTTCAACGGGCGCAGCGCCGAGGTGGTGCGCGCGCTCAGCCAAGGCCGCCTCTTCGGCACCCGCATCCACGCCGCGCAGACCCGCGTGGCCGCGCGCAAGTACTGGCTGCGGCACGCGCCGCTGGAACCGGGCGCGATCCTGGTCGATACCGGTGCGGCCGATGCGCTGCGTGGCAAGGGCGCCTCGCTGCTGCCCGGCGGCGTGGTCGGCGCGGAAGGGGACTTCCGCCGCGGTGACATGGTCGAGATCCGGCAACGCACCGAGGCCGGCGAGGTCTGCCTGGCCCGTGGTGTCAGCCAGTACTCGGCCAGCGACATCCGCCGCGTCGCCGGTCGCCACTCGCGCGACATCGAAAGCGTGCTCGGCTACAACTACGGTGGCAACGTCATCCACCGTGACGATCTGGTGTTGCTGTAAAGCGTAAGAACATCCACGGGAGAGCCACGCCATGCGTGGCTGCGCAGCCTGGGCCGTTCGACCTCCCCCAGCCACGCATGGCGTGGCTCTAGCGTGTTTTTTCAAGGATATTGAGATGGTCGCCAGTTCCACTACCGACATCCGCACCCAGGCGCTGGCCTGCCGCGAGGCTGCCCAGCAACTTGCTCAGCTGTCCTCCGCCGCCAAGGCCGATCTGCTCGAAGCGATGGCCGCGGCGCTGGACGCGGATACCGATGCGATTCTCGCCGCCAACGCACGCGACCTGGCCGCCGCCACGGAGAAGGGCGTCGGCACGGCGATGCTGGATCGCCTGGCCTTGAACCCACAGCGCCTGGCCGGTATCGCCGCCGCGCTGCGCGAGGTGGCCGCGTTGCCCGATCCGGTCGGGCAGGTGACCCGCGATGACGTGCGTCCCAATGGCATCCGGGTGCAGAAGGTGCGCGTGCCGCTGGGCGTCATCGCGATGATCTACGAAGCGCGCCCGAACGTGACCGCCGATGCGGCCGCGCTGTGCATCAAGGCCGGCAACGGCGTGATCCTGCGCGGTGGTTCGGAGGCGATTCACTCCAATACCGCCATCGCGGCGTCGCTCAAGCGCGCGCTGCGCGAGGCCGGTGTCGCCGATGCCGCGCTGACCCTGGTCGAGGATCTGCGCCGCGAGACCATGCTGGCGCTGCTGCAGCTCAACGACCTGATCGACCTGGCGATTCCGCGCGGCGGGGAAGGGCTGATCCGGTTCGTGGCCGAGCATGCCCGCGTACCGGTGATCAAGCATTACAAAGGGGTCTGCCATCTGTACGTGGACCGCGCCGCCGATCCTGCGCTGGCGTTGCGCCTGCTGGTGGACGGCAAGTGCAGCCGGCCGTCGGCCTGCAACTCGCTGGAGACACTGCTGGTCCATGCCGACCTCGCGCCGACCTTCCTGCCGTTGGCGGCGAAGGCGCTGGCCGAACGTGGTGTGCAGCTACGCGCCGATGCGGTGGCACGCCAGTGGCTGCCCGATGCTGACGTGGCCAGCGACGACGATTATGCCGCCGAGTACCTGGACCTGATCATCGCGGTGCGCGTGGTGAAGGACCTCGATCAGGCCCTGGCGCATATCCAGCAGTACAGCTCGGACCACACCGAGGTGATTGCTACCGACGATGCCGCAGCGGCAGAGCGCTTCGTGCACGCGTTGCGTTCGGCGGTGGTGATGGTCAACGCCTCCTCGCGCTTCTCCGATGGTGGCGAGCTCGGCCTGGGCGCGGAGATCGGCATCTCCACCACCCGGCTGCACGCCTATGGCCCGATGGGCCTGGAAGCACTGACGGTCGAGCGCTTCGTCGTCCGCGGCGAAGGCCAGACGCGCGCGTGACCCGGTAGAGCCGACCGCTGGCCGGCTCCTTCCCATCGTGGCAACCCGTGGAGCCGGGCAGCGGCCGGCACTACCGGTCTGGCAACACCCGCGCGATTACCTGTGCGCGCCCGCCAATGCCTGCGCGGTGACCCGTACCGGCCGCGCGTGCTCATCCATGTGCAGGGTCACCGACTTGCCATCGGCCAGCGACGCGGCCACTGAGGCACTCGCGCCGAGGTCATGCGCCATCTCTTCGCGGGTCACATCGTCATGCGGCAGCCGACGCTCCTTGCCCGTGAAGCGCATGCGGTTGTACTCGGCCCAGGCGATCAGCAGCGCCGCGCAGCAGAGCAGCATGACCGGCAGGGCGATCACCACGAACGGGTCGATCATCTGCTTCTGTTCGTACAGCTGCGTCCAGGCCATCTGCCCGCCCAGCAGCCAGGAAACCAACGTGACCAGCGGTGCCCACAGGTAGAAGTAGAACGCCCAGAAGGCGATGGTCACAAAGCCCCAGGCAGTACGCTGCAGGCGTGGCTGCTGGCGCGGTTTCTGGATCAGCCGCGAGTCGAAGCGGCGGGTGGATTTGACAGTGTTCATCGGATACCCCGGTCAGGACTGACCCAGACCGCGCGCTTGCCACGACGCTTGAAGATCGTCTTGGGGAACGCCACCAGGGTCGTGAACAGACTGATGAGCCAGTACGCCATCGGGTACCAGATCACCCAGAAGTAATTACGTCCAATATGCGTTTCGTAACGGCGGTCGATGATCAGGCTGCTGGCGAACTGCAGCAGGCAGACCAGCGCCAGGATCACGCCATGCCACTGCGGCAGCAGCGTGGCGATGTACAGCTCGGGCGGCAGTGTCATGAATTTGCCCAGTGCCCACAG
Organism: Stenotrophomonas sp. TWI1151; assembly: GCF_039673135.1. NCBI lineage: Bacteria > Pseudomonadati > Pseudomonadota > Gammaproteobacteria > Lysobacterales > Lysobacteraceae > Stenotrophomonas > Stenotrophomonas sp. TWI1151. The sequence continues at coordinate 104,928 of NZ_JBDJLA010000004.1, read as the reverse complement.
CACGATGATGGCCAGCATCGTGTACGCCCACAGCACGCTGAGGATGTACTCCAGCAGCACGCCCCACATGCGGCGCTTGCGCCAATGGAACAGCGAGCCACCGTGCCGCAGCAGCACTTCCACGCCCCCTTGGGCCCAGCGCAGGCGCTGCCGCCACAGCCCCTTCAGCGTTTCCGGCATCAGGATGAAGCACAGCGCATTGGGCTCGTAGCGGATGTCCCAATGATCCATCTGCAGGCGCCAGCTGATGTCGATGTCCTCGGTGACCATGTCGTCGGACCAGTACCCGATCCGATGCAGCGCAGTACGGCGGAACGCGGCGATCACCCCGGAGATGGTGAAGATGCGCCCATACACCCGCTGCGCGCGCTTGATCATGCCGATGATCGAAGAGAACTCGGCGACCTGCAGCCGGCCCAGCAGGGTGGAACGGTTGCGGATGCGCGGGTTGCCGGTGACCGCGCCCACGCGCGGGCCCGAGGTGAGGTGCCAGACCATCCAGTGGGTGGCGTACTCCTCCAGCATCGCATCGCCATCGATGCACACCAGGAACTCCGAGCGTGCCGCCAGCGCGCCCATGCGCAGCGCATTGGCCTTGCCCAGGTTGCGGTCCAGATGCACCACGCGCAGGCGTGGGTGCAGGGCGGCCAGGGCATCCAGCCGTGCCCCGGTATCGTCGCTGCTGCCATCGTTGATGGCGATGACTTCGAAGTCCGGGTAGTTCTGCTTCAGCGCCGAACCGAGGGTGTCTTCCAGGTTCTCCGCTTCGTTGTGGCACGGGATCAGGATCGACGCGAACGGATACTCAGCCATCGGCGGCGGATCATCGCGGTCGCGTGCCTTGCGTTCGCGCCGGAAGAAGTAATACAGGCCGCCGGACATCCAGAAGAACGCCATCACCATCGGGTAGAAGAAGGCGAACTGGAACAAGGTGTAGAGAAGAGGATGCATGGCGACCTCACTTTTCCTCGTACGGGAAGCTGCGGGCCGACATGGCCGCGCGCGCGTCATACGTGGAGGGACGTCCGGCGATGAAGTCATCCGGATACCAGGCGAAATGACGCACGCCCTGCGCCTGTAGACGGCGGATCTGCGCGCGCAGGCGGTCGCCGGGGATCGGCTTGCCGGTGCGCCAGTCCAGCGTCTGCAGCTCGAACATCGTCTGCGACAACTGCGGATCGTGTTGCTTCACTGCCACCACCAGCCGGTCCAGCCAGCGTTCCGGGCTGCGGCTGCCTTCCATCCACGGCATCGCCATCAGGGCGGTGTGGTCGTAGGCCTTGTTGAACAGGTCCAGACGCTGGGCGAACCAGCTCGCGCTCTGCGGTTCCAGCACGGGCTGGGCATACAGGTTGCGCACGGTGCCCAGCTTCGGCCGCCAGCGCTGCGCCGCGGTGCGCAGCTCCAGGGTGAAGTCGATCAGCGCCTGGGTGCGTGCACCGTCATCGTCTTCGGGCGGCAACTGGGTCAGCTCGGTGTCGCGCAGGTAGGCGTCATCGTGGAAGAGCAGGCCCTCGAAGTACGCGTTGATCGCCAGGTCTTCGTAGATGTCATCGATGATCCTGCGGACCTGCGGCCGGGTGAAGTCCAGCCGGAAGATGCCGTCGCTTTCCGGGCTCTCGATGGCCAGCGCCTTGCGGATGGCCGGGTCCTTGAGCTCGTAGCCCAGCACCGGCAGCCACGCGAACACCTTCACCCCGGCGCGCGTCTTGAGCTGCCACGCCACCCGGTTGAACAGGTCCGCACGCATCGGCAGATGGCGGTTGGGGAAGTACAGCGCGTCGGCCGAGCCGTTGCCGTCCGGATCGGCGAAGGCCTGCAGGAAGACGTGGGTGGGGCCGATCTTCTTGACCCGCTCGATCAGCGCATCCAGGTTCTTGGCCAGCTGCACCGGGTCGGCATCGTAGACCGCATCCAGGTCGATCTGCAGCGCCCGCATGCCATCGCGCTCGACATCGCGGCGCAGCTCGTAGGCCAGCTGCACCACGGTTGGGTTGTTGGTCACCAGCAGGCGCGCCAGGCCGTGAAGATCACGCTTGACCGGCGTGCTGCGGCCTTCCAGATCGAACGAGACCGGCATGCCCAGCTGCTCGGCGATGTCGTTGCTCAGCGCGTTGTAGGCGGCGTACGGCCACACGATCGCCTTGGGGCTGACGCCGACATTGCGCTGGATGCGCTCCACGCTGCGGCCCAGATCGGCGCGCAGGCGGGCCTCGTACTCGCCTGCGGTTTCATAGGTCTTGCGGGCAGGATCGTAGATGCGCGTGATCACCGCCGGCGTCGAGTTGCCCTGTGGGTTGGACTGTACGCCGTGGTGCAGGTTGTCGGTATGGCTGGCCAGTTCGATCAGTCCGCTTTTCTGCATCTCACGCAGCTGCGCCCAGGTGAGGAAATCCTCGCGGGTGAACGGGCGGTAGCCGTAATCGATCTGGCGCCCGGCCGGCATATCCACGTAGTCGGTGATCACCGCCACCAGCGCCGGATAGTTGTAGGCGCGCAGCAACGGAAACACCTTGCTGTACACGCTGCGCAGGCCATCATCGAAGGTAAGCAGCACCGGCTTGGGCGGCAGCGGCGTGCCGCCCTGCGAGGCGGTGATCAGCTGCGACAGCGAGACCGGGTGATACCCGTGGGCCGACAGCCAGTCCAGATGCGCGGCGAAGTTCTGCGTGCTGACGGCATAGGCATCCGGGTCGCCGCGTTCGGCCACCTCGTCGCGGATGTCGTGGTAGCTGAGCACCAGCAGCCCGTTGTCGGCCGCATCAAGTACGGCCGGCGGTTGCTGTGCCTGGGCCGGCAGGACCACGGTGAGCAGGGCCAGCAACAGCCAGTGGGTCCAACGCTTCAAGTCCATGTGCCGCATGTCATTCTCCCCACCGCAGGCCGGCATCCAGGCCGATATGTCGTTCACGCTGTCCGTCATAGACCGGTCGCGACCAGCGGATGCCGTACTCGAAAATGCGGCCTTCGCCGAGCTGCCACTCGTGGCGGTACTCGGCCGAAGGCACGATCGCGCTGCCATAGCCCTGCTGCCAGTACTGCCCCACCGAGACCGTCAGGCGATGGCGGAAGTGGCGTTCGTAGTGACGCCACAGTTGTTGGTCCACGCGCAGCCCGATCTCCACCGAGTGGTCCTCGGATGGGTTGAAGTAGGGCACGTCGTCGCGGCTGCCGCGGCTGGCGTACAGGCTGCCCAGGCCATCCACGAACACGGTCGGCCGGGTCATCAGGCGTTGTTCGATGGCGGTGCTGACGGTATCGCGGCGATTACCGTCGTCGTAGCGGAACTGACTGGCGCCCAGGCTCCAGTGAGTACGTTCATCGCGGCGATAGTCGGCTGCCAGCGCAATGCTGTCGGCGGTGATGCCTGAGACGCGCGCCTGCATCGAGGCATCCGGATCATTGCGTGCGGCGGTGATGCCGGCATGCCATTGATCGCTGAACTGCCAGCCGAACCCGGCACTGAGGCCGGTATCGCCGATGTGGTCGTTGGCGCGGTTGACGAAGGCTTCGGCATCGGCACGCCCGTAGCGGTAACGGGTGCCCACGCCGATCCGCAGCGGGTCGATGGTCTGGTCCTGGAAATCCACACTGCGCCGATCGGCGAACGCGACCAGGCGCCAGCGGTCGTCCAGCACCGGCGACTGCACTTCAACGCCGTAGCGGCCGTCATCGTTGCCCAGCGGTGACGCACCGCCACCGCCGGAGCTGCGCCCGCCTTCGGCGTAGGCATGCCACTGCCAGCCACGATGCGCGCGCCAGCTGCGGTCCATGCGCTGCACGGAGGGCTGGTTGGGGTAGGCAGCGAGCAGCGTGTCGTGGATGGGGCGCGCGAGGTCATCGCGCTGCACCTGCACGTAGGCGTCGTACTGGCCCAGCCGCGCCGGTACGTCGCGCGGGTCCAGCGTGTTGGCCATGCTGTAGCGCTCCAGCGCCCGCCGTGGCCAGCCACGCATCAGGTAGATGTTGCCCAGCGAGGATTGCGAGCCGGTATTGCCTGGCCCGATCTCGACCATCTTCTCCAGATCGCGCTGCGCAGTGGGCAGGTCGCCACTGTAGGCACGCACCATGGCCAGGTTGAGGTCGGCCTCGTAGCGCGGCCAGTTCGGATAGGGTGCCTTGGCACCGTTGGCCCAGCGCCACGCGGGCTCATCGGCCTGCCACTTCTTCAGCAGGGCGATCGCGGTGTCGGCCTGCTCGTCCTCCAGATACGCATAGGCCAGTTCCGAACGCGCCTGCGGCAGCGACGGGTCAGCCTTGAGTGCGGCTTCCAGCACCGGGATCGCCTCGGCCGGATGCTGCGTGGCCATCAGCGAATCGCCGACGGCGGCCAGCAGATAGTTCGGCACCGGGTGGCCCTCGGCGAGCAGCGTGCGGTACTCCTCGCGAACCTGCGCATGGCGGCCCAGCCGGTTGAGCAGGATCAGCCGGTCATGGCGGATCCGCAGCGGCGCCTGCTGCACGGTGGTGCCATCGCGTTCGAGGTACTGCTGCATCTGCACCAGCGCGGCATCGGCTTCATCCAGGCGGGTGTCCTCGCTGGGGCCATAGGCCAGGCTCCAGCCCACCAGCTTGGCCAGATAATTGCCTTCCAGCCGTTCTTTCTGTGCCGCATCGAACAGGGTGGGGCGCGCCAGGTACAGCTGCCAGGCGCGGTGCGCGTTGCCGATGTCCGCCAGGGTCAGCACCTGCAGGCGATACAGCAATGCGTCGTCGGGCGACTGCACCCGTGCCCGCTCGATCGCCGCCAGTGCGTCCAACCATTGGGCATGGTCCCGGAACTGGCCGATCTCGGCCAATGCGTTGTCCCGCGCAGTGGCTGCAGCCGCCGGAGCGGAAAAAGCGAGTGTCGCGCATGCCAGGCCGACGCAGAGCGCCAGCGGCCGATGGTCGTACATGGAACCCCCCTTGGAGCATCCTTTCAAAGGTGTGTTGCGTCAAAAGTGTGACGCACATCACATGCCAATCGTGCCTGACTGCGCAGTTGTTGCCAAATCGTTAAGACGCGGGTACGACCCATCAGCCCCCGGGTGGAACCCGGAGGGGAGGGGCAAGTCATTGAATCGCTACAGATTCAGGCCATGTCGCAGCCAAGGACGGCGCACTCCATCGCGATGAAGCTGTTCAGCCGGCTGGCGACGCCAGAGGCTCCGAACGCTGCCCGGTGCAGCCCACCGGGTCAGTTAGCGACACGCTACGTCAGCAGTTGCGCACAACGCGTGTAGATGGACGCGGCGGGGCGCCTACCACTGGTCTTCGAGCTTCTGCGGTTTGCAGGCGACCCACGAGGCGCACAACAGCACCACCGCGCACAGGACCAGGAAGCCGAACGGCAGGTGCCAGCCGCCGCTGACCGCGTGCAGCCAGCCGAACAGGAACGGGCCCAGGCAGCTGAAGGCATAGCCCACGCCCTGCATGAAGCCGGACAACGCGGCCGAACCGGCGGGGGTGCGGGTCCGCAGGTTGATCAGGGTCAGGGCCAGCGGGAACGTGGACGGCCCGATGCCGAGCAGCACCGCCCACAGCCACGGGGCCTTCATCGGGGCGAACAACAGGCCGGCGAAGGCGATCAGGAACGCGCTGAAGCCGATCAACACCAGCCCGAAGGGATTGCGCAGGCGCACGGCCAGGGCCGGCATGGTCAGCGATGGCAGCAGGCCGCAGGCCGCGAAGATCGCCACCATGATGCCGCCGAACGCCGGTGTTGCACCGGCCTCGACCACGATCCGCGGCAGCCAGGTGAACATCGAATAGGTCATCAACGAGGTCATGCCGAACATCAGGGTCATGCCCCACGCCAGCGGCGTCTTCCAGACCTTGCCGTGCGGCGCGCTGGAGGGATCGTTGGCGGCGCTGATCGTGTCCGGGTGCGGACGTGCGCGCGAGAGCATCAGCCACGGCAGTGCCGCAGCCAGCGACATCAGCGCCCAGATGCCCAGCGATACGCGCCAGCCCGCCTGCTGCGCGACCGGCACCGCCAACAGGGCCGGCATCATCGTGCCGATCTGCAGCACCGTGATGTAGAGCGTGCTCATGGTGCCCACGCGGTTGGCGAAGTAACGCTTCACCAGCGGTGGCACCACCACGTTGCCGATGCCCATACCCGCCAGCGCCACCACCGAGCCGAACAGCAGGCTGCCCACGCCGCCGGCCATCGAGCGCAGCAGCAGGCCCACGGTGGCCAGGCTCATCGCCAGCAGCGCGGTGCGCTCCAGGCCCAGGCGACGCGCGACGGCCGGGGTGGTCACCCCGAACAACGCGAAGGCCGCCGTCGGCAGCATGCCGAGTACGCCCGTCATGGTGGTGCCGAAGCCGAAGGTCTGGCCGAGCACATCCAGCAGCGGGGTCAGCGAGGTGACCGCGGTGCGCAGGTTCAACGCGGCCAGCAGGATCGCAGCGAAGGCGAGAAGGCGCCCGTGCAGCAGGGACTGGGACGGTGGGGTGGGGTGAGTCATCAGCATGTTTCCTGACAGGTGGCGCACCGCGGCCATGCGGGCGCGCGGGTGCAACGGCAGAGACCGGCCAGTGGCCGGCGTCTGCGGGGTAGGGGACTGGCCGCCGCCGAAGGCGGGGCCAGGACCGGCCATTGTACGGGTTAGACCCCGGCTGGTCGCGCGGGGTGGGGCGCGGTGGTGCGGCTCGGAGGCGAGGGGACCGGCCACGGGCACGATGCCCCGCCGCGCGTCGTGCTACGTGTGAAAACGCCTTCACAACAAGGGCCAGGCGGTCCCGTTCCATGTGCGCTGCGTCAAAAAAATGACTATTTAGGAAAATTCCTACAAGCGAGCGGGTGGTTGCCCTACCGGAAGGGTGGGGTTTTTGACGGTTCTCATGTCGCGAATAGCTCTTAAATTGGCGGGCCTCCATAGGGGCGGTCTATAGCGAACGATGGTTCGTGCCAGCCCACGTTCGAGATCCTGCATGCCAAACAACGTACTACCCACCCCGGCTCGCGCCGGTTCCCATGGCGCTTCCCGGCGCACCCTCCTTCTGGCCCCGCTGGCGGCCGCGCTGGCCCTGGTCTATCTGCCGGCCAGTGCCCAGCAGCTGCCCGCCCCGGATCAGGAGCTGCTCCGCCAGCAGGAGCGCGAACGCGCCCTGCGCGAGCAGCTTGAAACCCGGCCCGATGCACGTCTGCAGGACGCGCCGGTGGCCGCACCGGAGCGGCTGCCCCAGGACGAAGCACCCTGCTTCGTGATCGACCGCATCACCCTGGAGGGCGAGCAGGCCGACCGTTTCCAGTGGGCGTTGCCCGCAGCCAACGTCAAAGGCGATCCGGCGCTCGGCCGCTGCCTGGGCACCGCCGGTATCAACGTGGTGATGTCGCGGGTACAGAACGCGATCGTCGAGCGCGGCTTCGTCACCACGCGCGTGTTGGCCCAGCCGCAGGACCTCACCACCGGCACCCTGGCACTGACCGTGGTGCCCGGCACGCTCCGCCAGATCCGTTTCGCCGAGGGCACCCATCGTGACGCCACCCTGTGGAACGCGATCCCGGCACGCAGTGGCGACCTGCTCAACCTGCGCGATATCGAACAGGGGCTGGAGAATTTCAAGCGCGTGCCGACCGCCGAGGCCGACATCCAGATCAGCCCGGCCGAAGGTGACGACGCCGCACCTGGCCAGAGTGACCTGGTGGTGCAGTGGTCGCAGCAGCGGCTGGTCCGTTTCAACCTCAGCCTGGACGATTCCGGCAGCAAGGCCACCGGCAAGACCCAGGCCGGTGCGACGATGTCGCTGGACCACGCGCTGCGCCAGAACGACCTGTTCTACGTCAACCTCAACCACGACGTGTTCAGTGGCGGCAAGCGCGGTACCAAGGGCTTCACCTTCCACTACTCGATTCCCGTCGGCTACTGGCTGTTCGGCGCGACGCGCAGTGGCTACGAGTACGAGCAGACCGTGGCCGGCAACCAGCAGTCGTATCTCTACAGCGGCGAGAGTTACAACGCCGAAGTGCGCGCCACGCGCCTGCTGTTCCGCAATGCGGACAGCAAGACCAGCATGTACCTGCGTGCGTGGGAGCGCGATTCGCGCAACTTCATCGACGACACCGAAATCCTGGTCCAGCGCCGGCGCATGGGCGGCTGGGAGCTCGGCCTGAACCACCGTCATTTCATCGGCCAGGCCACGCTCGATGGCACCGTCGGCTTCCGCCGCGGCACCGGGGCGTTCGGTTCGATCGCAGCGCCCGAGGAGCTGTTCGGTGAAGCCACCTCGCACCCGAAGATCTACTTCGCCGACGCACAGCTGAGCGTCCCGTTCCAGCTCGGCCAGCAGCGCCTGCGTTACACCGGCAGCTGGCGAGCGCAATGGAACCGTGGCGGGCTGGTGCCGCAGGACCGCTTCGCGATCGGCGGGCGCTACACCGTGCGCGGCTTCGATGGCGAGATGTCCTTGATGGGTGAGCGCGGCTGGCTCATCCGCAACGACATCGGCCTGGCCCTGGGCGGCGGGCAGGAATTCTACGTTGGCGCCGATTACGGCCATGTCGGCGGCAGCGCCACGCAATGGCAGGTAGGCAATGACCTGGCGGGCAGCGTGATCGGCCTGCGCGGGTCGTATCGCGGCCTGTACTGGGACGGCTTCGTCGGCGCCCCGTTGAACAAGCCCTCTGGTTTCCAGAACGCCTATACCGTCACCGGATTCACCCTGAGCTGGTCGTTCTGATTTCAGTGCGGGCGCGTTCGCGCCGCACCGACCGCACGCACACAAAGGAATTGTCATGAACAAGCATCTGTACCGCCTCGTGTTCAACCACGCCCTCATGCTCTGGCAGGTCGCCGCGGAAATCACGCCGCGCCCCGGCGGCGCCGGTACCGGGCAGGATGGCGATCGCACGGCGGCACTGCGCCCGATGGCGTTCGCGCTGTGGGTGATGCTGGGCTGGGTCGGCGTGAGCGGCCTGGCCGCGGCGCAGGTGGTGGCCGATCCGAATGCGCCCGGCAACCAGCGCCCGACCGTGCTGGAAACCGCCAACGGCACGCCGCAGATCAACATCCAGACCCCGAGTGCGGCCGGTGTCTCGCGCAATTCCTACCAGCGCTTCGACGTCGACCAGCAGGGCGTCATCCTCAACAATTCGCGCGGCAACACGCAGTCCCAGCTCGGCGGCTGGGTGCAGGGCAATCCGTGGCTGGCCGGCGGCACTGCGCGGGTGATCCTCAACGAGGTCAATGGCGCCAACCCGAGCCAGCTGCGCGGCTACGTGGAAGTGGCCGGCGACCGTGCGCAGGTGGTGATCGCCAACCCCGCTGGTATCGATTGCGACGGCTGCGGCTTCATCAACGCCAACCGCATCACCCTGACCACCGGCACCCCGATGTTCAACGGCGGCGCGCTGGAGGGATACCGCGTGCAAGGCGGTGCGATCCATATCTTCGGCGCCGGCATGGATGCCAGCCGGGTCGACTACACCGATCTGATCGCGCGCTCGGTGCAGCTCAACGCGGGCCTGTGGGCACAGCAGCTGCAGGTCACCACCGGCGCCAATACGGTGAGCGCCGATCTGAGCCGTGTGCAGGCGCAGGCCGCCGAAGGCAATGCGCCGCAGTACGCGCTCGATGTGGCCCAGCTGGGCGGCATGTACGCCAACAAGATCCTGCTCATGGGCACCGAGCACGGCGTGGGCGTGCGCAATGCGGGCAACCTCGGGGCGCAGACCGGGGAGCTGGTCGTGACTGTCGATGGCCGGCTGGAAAACACCGGCAAACTGCAGGCGCGCGACGATACGCGCATCGCTGCCACCGGCGGTGTACGCAACGAAGGGCTGGTCAGCGCCGGGCGTGAACTGAACCTGCGCACCGGCCAGGACGTGGACAACAGCGGCGGCCAGCTCAACGGCACCCGCCTGGATGTGGAGGCCGCCTCGCTGGCCAACCGCGACGGGCGCATCGAACAGGCGGGCGTGCAGGCACTGGCGGTACAGAGCGCGCGGCTGCAGAACCGTGACAAGGGCAGTATCGGGGCGCTGGCCCAACAGGACGGCACCGCGCCGACCACGCCGGGCGAAGGGGCGGGCCCGGGCGGCCCCGGCACGCCCGGGACCGGCACGGGGGGCACCGACGGCGGCACGCCCGTCATCACTCCACCGACGACCGCGCCGCTCGCGCAGGGCCGCGTGGTGATCGCGGGACTGCTCGACAATGATGGCGGCGCCGTGCTGGCCGGGGGCGACATCGACCTGCGTGCCAGCGACCTGGACAACGACGGCGGTCGCCTCGGGGTGCGCGATCTGGCCGTGGAGGGTGGCACGCTCTCCAACCGGCAGGGCGAGCTGACCACGCAGCGTGACCTGCGCGTGCAGGGCGAGGCACTGCGCAACGACACTGGGGTGCTGAATGTCGGCGGTGCGCTTGATGTGCGCGCGGCGCAGCTGTCCAACCACGGCGGCAGGATCGCCCACAGCGGCAGCGCGCCGGCCCAGCTGCAGGTGGCAGGCACGCTCGACAACACCGGCGGCAGTCTTGCCAGCAACGCGGCATCGCTGGCGCTGGCCAGCGCGGTGCTGGTCAACACCGATGGCGCGCTGCTGCACGCCGGCAGCGATGGGCTGCAGCTCACCACCGGCACGCTGGAGGGCCAGCGCGGCGAGATCGCCACCGCCGGTACGCTCACTCTGCGCGCCGGCCAGGTCGATCATCGCCAGGCCGATCTGCAGGCGGGCACGCTCGACCTCCAGGTGGATACGATGGACAACCGCGGTGGCCAAGTGCTGGCCACCGGCAACCAGGCCAACCGGATCGGGGCGGCAACCGCGCTCGACAACAGTGGCGGCACGCTCGCCAGCAACGGTGACCTGGCGATCGCCACAGCGCTGTTGAACAACGCGGGCGGGCAGGTGCAGCAGGCCGGCAGCGGGCGGCTGGACATCAACGCGGCGACGCTGGCCGGCGCGGGCGGCAAGCTGCTCAGCAATGGCGCCCTGCACCTGCAGGGCCAGAACCTCGATGTCTCCGGTGGTGTGACGTCCGCCGTCCGCATGGAGATCGATGCGGGCCAATTGGACAACCGCCGTGGCGAACTGATCGCCACCGGTTCCGACGCGCTGGGCCTGCGCGTGGCCAACGCGCTGTACAACGACACTGGCAGCATCGTCGGCAACGGCGCGCTGGCCGTGCAGGCAGGCAACCTTTCCAACCGCGACGGCAAGATTCTGGCAGCAGGTGATGCGGCCTCCGCGCTGCAGGTGACCGGCACGATCGACAACCAGCGCGGCACGCTGGCCAGCGCGGGCGATCTGGACCTGCAGGCAGGCCAGCTGGACAACCAGGCCGGTACCGTCCAGGCGGCGGGCGACAGTGCGCTTCAACTCGGCGTGGGTAGCCTGCTCGACAACCGCCAGGGCGGCCTGATCGCCTCCGGTGGCGCGCAGCAGCTGCGTGCGGGCAGCGTCGACAACCGCGGCGGTACGGTCAACGCGGGCGACATGCTCGACGTGGAGATCGCGCAGACCCTGGACAACAGTGCCGGCACGATCGCCGCCAATGATGCGCTGCGCGTGCAGGCCGGCCGCATCGTCAACCGCGATGCCGGCACGCTGGCGTCGGTCGAGGGCGATGTCACCCTCGCCAGCGCGACGGACATCGACAACAGCGCCGGCGTGATCCAGGCCGAGCGTGCGCTGTCGGTGACCAGCCAAGGGCTGACCAACGTGCGTGGCACGCTGGCCGGCGCCTCCGTCGCCTTGGATACGCGTCTGGGCGGCGTGGACAACAGTGAAGGCATCATCGCCGCCACCGCCGGCACCCTGGATCTCCGAAGTGGCGCGCTGGAGAACCGCGCGGGCCTGCTGCAGTCCAGTGGTGGGATGAGCATCGATACGCACGGCCAGCGGCTGGGCAATACCGACGCGGGCGCGCGTGGCGGCATCGTCAGCGGTGCCGGGCTGACCCTGCGTGCCGGTGGACTGGACAACCGTGCCGGCCTTGTCCAGGCGCAGACGGCGCTGGACGCGCGGCTGGCCTCGCTGGACAACCGCAGCGGCGGGCAGGTCGGCAGCGGCTCCTCGCTGCTGCTGCAGGCGCAGCACGTGGATAACAGCAGCGGCCGCCTGCAGGCTGCCCAGAATCTGACCCTCGCTCTGAGCGGTGAGCTGGTCAACCAGGCCGGGCTGGCCGTGGCCGGTGGCGATCTGGTCGCCCATGCCGCGCGCATCGACAACCGCGCCACGAGCGGCGGCGGCACCGCGCTCGGCCTGCAGGGTCGCAACGTGGACCTCACCGCCGCGCAGATCGACAACAGCAGCGGCATGATCGCTGCCGACCAGCGCATCGCGCTGCAGGCGACCGATGCACTGTTCAACCAGCAAGGCCTGGTGTCCTCGGCGGGCAGTCTGGACGTGCGTGCCGGCCAGGTCGGCAACACCGACGGCACGCTGCTGTCCGCGGGCAACCAGACGCTGCATGCCAACGCACTCAATGGCACGGGCCGGGTGTTGTCGCAGGGCGACCTGGTGCTGGCCTTGCAGCAGGATTACCGCAACGATGGCCAGATCACCGCCAATGGCAAGGCCACGGTCTCCACGCAGGGGCTGTGGACCAATGCAGGCAAAGTGCAGGCCGGCGATCTGGACCTGCATGCACGCCAGATCGACAACCTCGCCACCGGCGAGATCAGCGGCCTCCGCACCCAGGTGCGCGCCGATGGCGTGCTTGGCAACCGGGGGCTGATCGACGGCGTGGATACCCGCATCGATGCCGATGTGATCCTCAATGTTGGCACCGGCCGCATCTATGGCGACCGCCTGTCGATCGGTGCCACGACCCTGGTCAACAGTGATGAAACGCTGGAGGGCGTCACCCGCGCGGCCACCATTGCTGCGCGTGAGCGCCTGGACATCGGCGCCGGCACCGTGGTCAACCGCGAGCAGGCGCTGATCTTCAGTGCTGGCGGTGGCGAGAGCGCACTCAACATCGGCGGTGCGCTGGATGCGCAGGGCCATGCAGTCGGTCGCGCCGGCTCGGTGCACAACGCCAGCGCGACCATCGAGTCGCTGGGTGGCTTGAGTATCGATGCCACGCGCCTGCTCAACAGCAACGAGCATTTCGCCACCACCGAAGTGATGGTGGTGGGCCCGACCAAGAAGCTGTACATCCAGCCCAAGGGCACGCCCGGCATGCATGATGCCAGCGAGTTCACCTGGTCCAGCTGGAGCCGTGCCGGCAAGTACTGGTGGAAGAACGGCAGCGGCGACGTCAAGGATTGGACGCAGTACGACGTCACCCACACCGAGTACGAAACCCAGGTCACCTCCAGCGCGCCGGGTCGCATCATTTCCGGCGGTAACATGACGCTGCGTGGCGATGAGCTGATCAACGACAAGAGCCAGATCCTGGCTGGCGGCGCGTTGCTGGGCGATCTCGGCAACCTGCGCAACATCGATGCATTCGGCGAGTACCGCGTGCACGAGGAAGGCACCAGCCAATACACCTACAGCCGCTGGCGCGGTGGTTTCAAGCGCTATCACGAGCGCAAGTGGGACCGGAAGATCGCCTATCGCCCGGCCGATGAAGTGCGCACCATCAATCTGGGCGTGACCCGCACCGAACAGAACACGCGCGATGGTGGCAGCGGCTACCAGGTGGGCGGGGTCAGTACCGGTACCGTCGGTGGGCAGGTCGGCGGCGCAGCCGACGCCGGCGCCATCGGTGGACAGCGCCAGGTGACCGAAGTCAGCGCCAGCGTCGCCTCGCTGGCCGGTCCCGGCAGCACGGCGGGCACCGGCGCACAGGGCGCGGCGGGCAACCAGCCGACCGTGATCCGCACCATCGGCGTGGATGCCGAACTGCCGCAGACCAGCCTGTTCCAGAGCGGGCCGAATGCCGGCCAATACCTGGTCGAAACCGATCCGCGTTTTGCCGATTACCGCAACTGGCTCGGTTCGGAGTACCTGCTGCAGAAGATGGGCGTGGACCCGGCCAACGTGCAGAAGCGGTTGGGCGATGGGTTCTACGAACAGAAGCTGGTCCGCGATCAGGTCGCCCAGCTCACCGGCCGCCGCTTCCTGGATGGCTATGCCGACGATGAAGCGCAATACCGCGCGCTGCTCGACAACGCGGCCACCATCGCCGACGCCTGGGGCCTGCGCCCCGGCGTGGCGCTGACCCCGGCACAGATGGCCCAGCTCACCAGCGACATCGTCTGGCTGGTCGAGCAGCGCGTGACCCTGGCCGATGGCAGCACCACCACCGCACTGGTTCCGCAGGTGTACGTTCGCGTGCGCCCCGGTGATATCGACGGCACCGGCACGCTGCTGGCCGGCCGCTCGGTGGAGCTGAACCTGCGCGGCGACCTGGTCAACAGCGGGACCATCGCCGGCCGTACCGCGGTGAAGATTGACGCGCAGAACCTGCGCAACCTGGACGGCCGCATCAGCGGTGACACGGTCAGTGCCAACGCGCGTACCGATCTGGACAACCTCGGCGGCCTGATCGATGCGCGCAGCGTGCTGGTCGCCAGCGCCGGCCGTGATCTGAACCTGGTCACCACCACCCGCAGCGGTCAGAACACCGCGGGGTTGAGCGACTTCAGCCGGACCAACATCGACCGCGTGGCCGGGTTGTTCGTGAGTGAGGCTGGGGGCACGCTGCTGGCGAGCGCGGTGCGTGATGTTCGTCTTGACGGAGCCGAGATCGTCAACGCGGGCTCCGGTGGGCAAACCGTGATCGCCGCCGGCCGCGACCTGTCACTGGGCACCGTACGGGAGGCGCGGCAGGAGAACAACGTGCGCAATGCCGACAACTATCTGCGCAGCGGGTACAGCCGTGGCGTTGGTACCAATGTCCGGACTGTCGGCGATGTCCAGCTGCAGGCAGGTCGGGACATGGAGTTGCAGGCAGCGACGGTCAACAGCGCCGAGGGTGCCCTGGTCGCGGTGGCGACCGGCAACCTCAACATCGGGGTGTCCGAAGACAGTTACAACTGGAGCGAGGGTCGAAAGCACCGGCATAGCGGCCTGCTCAACACCACGACCCGCACCACCCGCGACAGCCTCGATGAAACCGTTGCCCAGGGCAGCACGGTTGGCGGGAACACAGTGGCCATCCAAGGACGCAACGTCACCATCACCGGCAGCGACGTGATCTCCGATGTCGGCACCACGATTGCCGCCGACCAGGATCTGGTGATCCAGGCCGCTCGCGAATCGGCGACGGAAAGCCACTTCAAGAAGAAGGAGCAGAGTGGCCTGATCTACAACGGTGGCGCTGCGATCACGGCCGGCACGCAGATGCAGAGCGACGACAACAAGGCCACGCGCAACACCGCGGCGGGGTCGACCGTCGGCTCGCTCGCAGGCGATGTCGTGCTGCTGGCGGGCGGGGCGTATCGCCAGATTGGCAGTGACGTCCTCGCGCCGGAGGGCGATGTGGACATCCACGCGCGTGAGGTCGCGATTCTGGAGGCCCGCGAAACGCAGACGACGGCGCAGGAGAGCAAGTTCAGGCAGGCCGGTCTCACTGTTGCGGTCACTGCGCCGGTGATCACTGCACTGCAGACCGCCGGCAACATGGCAAGTGCGACCAGCAAGACCTCTGACTGGCGTAAGCAGGCGATGGGTGCTGCGACAGCAGCGGGTGCGGTGAAGGAAGGCGTCGATGCGGTCGGCGCGGATCCAGGCGCGGCTGGCGGGTTGAACATTTCCATCACCGTGGGGGCCAGCAAGAGCGACAGCCGGACGACAACGCAGAGCGACACGGCGGCAGCGTCATCGATCCGGGCCGGCGGCGACGTCCGGATCAGTGCCACGGGCGCTGGCAACGCGTCGGATATTACGATTCAGGGCAGTGACGTAACGGCAGACGGCAACATCCGCCTCAAGGCGGACGGAGACGTCGCGCTTCTTGCGTCCCGTGACGTGATCGAGATGGAGCGCAAGAGCAGCAGCGCCAGTGGCGGCGTAGGCGTGGCCATCGCTGTGGGCTCGGGCGGTGCCAGCGCCGGCATCACGGCCAATGCCAGTGCTTCGCGGGGCAGCGGCAAGGGCGAGGACGTCTACTGGAACACGACGCACCTGACTGCAGGAGAGTCGTTGGTCATCGAATCGGGCGGCGACACCACGCTGCGTGGCGCGGTAGTTTCAGGTGAGCAGGTGGCAATGAACGTCGGTGGCAACCTGGCGGTGGAGAGTCTGCAGGATACCCACAGCTTCCACAGCAAGGACAGAACCGTCGGGGGCAGCGTCACTTTCGGTGCGGGTTTCAGTGGCAGTGCCTACATGCTCAACCAGAAGAGCGACAGTGAATTTGCCAGTGTCACCGAGCAGTCGGCCATTCGTGCGGGTGACGGCGGCTTCCAGATCAATGTGGATGGGACGACACAGCTTGTCGGTGGTGCGATCAGCTCCAGCGATGCAGCAATTGATGCCGGCAGGAATCGACTTCAGACAGCTGCACTGGTGGTCAGCGACATAGAGAACGCTTCGAGCGCGAAGGCCAGTAGCGGCGGAATCGGTGTCACCGATGAAACCTTCTCCGGCTTGTACGGCGCCACCAAGACGATCATCGGCAACAAGCTGATCCATGGCGACGCCAGTGACGGCTCGCAGGGGACAACCCGTGCGGCGATCAGCGATGGCGCTGTGTTGATCACGGATGATGAGCTCCAGCGCGCGCTGACTGGCAAGGGGGCAGAAGAACAGGTGGCCGGGCTGAATCGCGACACGCTGAACGCCCATCAATCTGCCGCGCTGATCGATCTTGAGCGTCTCGAAGAGCGTGCCGCTGCGGAGCACGCGATCACCGGCGAAGCCTTCCGCCAAGGCACTGCCTGGACGACGGATCTTGTGCATAAAGCAGCGACGGAGCAAAGTCGCATTGTCCTGCAGACCTGTGAAGCGGGCGGGACCAACTGCCGTCAGACCGAACTGGCGTTGGAGGATGTCCAGGCCATTGACGGCAAGCTGTACATCTTCAACAACGGCATTTTCAACGCTGAGCCCTACGCGCTTGCCACAGGCGCGAAGCAGAACACCAATGAAGCCAACGCGTCCGGGGTGTATTACATCCTGAACCCTTACACCGGCAACAAGGTGGCCGAAGGGCTGTATGCGATGTACGACAAAGCCAATGGCATCCTGGGCAGCCTTACGGGCGTCATGCTGCCTGTGACGGCCGCATCGCAGGCCAACATTGCGCTGTTGGAGCGTGCCAGGGAGGAGGGATGGGAGTTCAATGCCGTCAATCACAGCCGCGGCAGCATGACCTTCACCAATGCGATGTTGCAGCTTCGAGGCGACGACCAGAAGATGTTCCCCATCGGCTACATCCTCTACAACGGGGCTGCAGCCAATGCACAACAAGCGCTGGGGTTGGTCGGGTTGATTGGTGACGCCAGGGGAGAGGTATGGCAGAACACTCATCCGACGGACATCGTAGGCAGCTGGCGCGTCATTCTTGGCGGAAACCCGGCGACCTCCGAGAAGAATCAGGGCAGCTTCCCGGGGTCGCACAGTGCCTACGTGGGTTACCTGCCCGCGGACGGTACGGAGCTGCGGTCCATCACGGACAAGGTGTGGGGCATCGGTAAGATCAATCAACCTGTCAGGCAGGTCCCCAAACGTGAGGCTGAAAAACGATGATCAGGAAGTACACCTCGATGCTGGCGGCGGCCGCGCTTATCACTGTTGCCGGATGTGCCACGGCACCTGCGGCGCCGGGCCGGGTGGCCACAACGGACATTGGACCCGTTCCGGCCGGTTCCGTTCGCGTCATGCCCACCAAACAGCACTGGCGTAAGGCAGGTGCCAGCAAAGCCGACGCGGACCAGGCTCGGCAGCAATGCAGTCAGGAATTGCGGAACAATGAAGAGTACGCCGGGCTGTTGAAGGAGAGCTCGGTGATTACCAAGATCTGGCACGCTGATCGTACCGCTGCGCAGAAAAAGCGGCGCAAGGAAATTGGTACGCGGCTGAGTCAGCTGAGTGATGCGTGCATGACCGGGAAAGGATTCGAGTTCGTGCCTGGTGGGTTCCCGGTGGACTGAGTGCGGTGACCAGGATGCTGCTTTACCCCAGGCCGTTCATCTCCCGCAATCATTTCGCGTTGCGCATTTGTCGCACAATGACCGTGCTGGCCGTGCTGTCGGGCGTGACCGCTTGCGGTGCAGGCGGGTTGTGGATGAACGGCAATCCCGCTGCGACCCGGCATCTCAGCCCGCCGGGCCACGAGTGGACCCGGCCGGATGCGAGCGTCCTGGTACGCGACCTGGATTGGCAGGCGTGCGGTGGCCAACGAAGTGGGAACATTTCGGCAGACCGGCGAGGGGATACTCCTCAAGAGGATGCCGAGCTTTCGCGCGAGAAACTCTACGCTGCGCAACGTTGCATGTTGGGAAAGGAGTATCACTACATCGGTTCCTGCGAAGGCGATATTCCGGGCCGCTATCCCGCCTGCCAGTCCGGTTCGGGGAGATTGCTGCATGATTGAGCCGTCTGCGCAACGACAGATCAGAGCGGCTGGAGCTGCATTGGCAGTCGCGTTGCTGTCCGGTTGCGTGATTGGCAATGGCCGCATCTGTGGGCCGCAGACACCGATGATCTACTGCGATAAAGCGGCGTATGAGCGGCTGGCCAACCCACCTTCATTGATGGAAAGCTGGCAGCACCCGTCCAATACACCTGAAGCGCGTCAGCTCGACTGGGTGTCCTGCGGGGGTACGGAGAAGGGGAACTATGCGGTGCTGCCAGGCACTACAGGTGCTGAGACGGCCGCGCGCTCCGGTGCGAAATTCGATCAGATTCAACGTTGCATGATGGGTAAACAGTATCAGTACACCGGTACCTGCCAGGGTGAGATTCCCAGTCGTTTCCCTGCATGCCAGCGTGCGGAGGGGTCCGTGTCGCAGCGCTGATGCGCCGAGGCGTATGCGGTCCTCCATCCAGTGCGTATCACTATCCTCGGGAGCCAGAACATGCAGTCATTCTTTCGTCCACTATCTGGATCGTCTGCCCGCCTCGCGCTTGGTTTGACTCTCCTGGGCATCGCCGGCGCAGCGTGCGCTGATCCTGAGCTGCTCGAATCGCCGCAGTCGGCACAAGCGGTGCGATGCGCGGCCTTCTACATTGATGTTCCCTCGGCAGGCAATCCCGTGGCCAACCTCATGCTGGGCTCGGTGGTGAGCAAGGCTGCATGGATGGATCAGTTGAAGGCGCTCATGGCCCGGGGTGCCGAGCCACCGATGACCCGCTTGGTCGTCGCCGGTGAGAGCGAAGATGTCACACGAAAAGCAGTCCAGTCGGCGCTCGGCAGCTTCAAGCAGCAGCGCCTTTCCTATCTGACCCTCACGGTCGCAGGCCAGTCGCCGAAGATGCAAGGGCTGCAACGCAGCGCCGAGCAGCTTGGCATCACTTTCCGCGCGGCGACCCCTGAACGCTCGGCCGCATCACCCGAGGCACGGGCGAATGCGTATCTTCGGGGCGTGTGTGATTGAGCTGCACCCACGCGCCGTCACCGCCCTGTGCCTGGCCCTCAGCCTCGGCGCCTGCGGCATCGGCGGCATGTGGATGAATGGCGATCCATCGGTCAGCCGTACCCTCGTGCCGCCACGCGACACCTGGCAGAAGATGGGCGATGACGGCGCGGCCCGCGATGCCGACTGGCGCGAATGTGGTGGGGCCGCCAATGGTGGTTACCACGTCTCCACGCCTCAGAAGTCCAGCGCGGCGGTGATCCAGCAGGCCCTGGGCCGCACGTTCGATGATCTGCAGCACTGCATGATGCGCAGCGGGTACCGCTACACCGGCAGCTGCGAAGGGGAGATCCGCAGCCGCTACCCGGCCTGCCAATCGCCAGGCACAAAAAAACCCGGAGGACAGTGACGTCTTCCAGGCTTGATTGTGACCATTAAATGGTCGGGGAGACAGGATTCGAACCTGCGACCTCTACGTCCCGAACGTAGCGCTCTACCAGACTGAGCTACACCCCGTAAGGAGCCGCCTATTGTATCGATCCCGCCGGTCGGCGGCAAGGGGGGATCGCGTTTTTCACCTTCGGTGCCGTGTTGCCACGGCCCTTGATAAAGAAGCCTGGAAACGTGTTCCCAGGCTTCAATACGACCACCGAAGTGGTCGGGGAGACAGGATTCGAACCTGCGACCTCTACGTCCCGAACGTAGCGCTCTACCAGACTGAGCTACACCCCGAAGGAGCCGACAAGGATACGGTGTGAAGACCCGATCGGCAACCTTTTTTTAGCCTTCTTCGTGATCCGTACGGCTCTGCTCGCGGGCTTCGAACCACATGCCGTTGAGAATGGCCACGACCGAAGCCAGCCCTGCACCCAGAATCCAAGCGAAGTACCACATGGTAAGTCTCCTATGGCGCCGTGGGGCGCGTCAGTAAGCGTTGGGGTTGTCGCCCATCTCTTCGGCCGTGGTCTTGCCCTTCATCACGCGGTAGACCCAGGAGGTGTAGGCGATGATGATCGGCAGGAAGATGGCCGTGGCGATGAGCATGATCCCCAGGGTCAGGTGGCTGGAGGAGCTGTCCCAGACGGTCAGGCTGGAGCCCGGCTGGCTGGAGGAGGGCAGCAGGAACGGGAAGATCGCAAAGCCGACGGTCAGGATGATGCCGGTGATCGAGGCCCCCGAGGCCAGGAAGGCCAGGCCACCACGGCGGGCCCGCAGCAGCACCGCGCTGGCCAGTGCACCGACCAGCCCGAGGATCGGGGCCAGCAGGGTCAGCGGCATGCTCTGGTAGTTGCGCAGCCAGCCACCGGCGACCGCACCGACGGCAGCGGTCTTGAGCAGCGGGTTGGTCGGGCCATCGGTGACCACCTGGGAGGTGATCTGGTAGCCCGGCAGGCCAAAGGCCACCCAGACGCCGGCCAGGGCGAACAGCACGAAGGTCAGCATTGCCGCGACGCTGCCGTAGCGGGCCGAGCGCTCGGCCACCGGGCCATCGGTCTTGAGCACCAGCATCGCGGCACCGTGCGAGACCACCATCGCCACGCTGACCAACCCAGCCACCAGCGCGAACGGGTTGAGCAGGCCGATCAGGGTGCCGGTGTAGAAGATGCGCATGCTGTCATCGAAGTGGAACGGCACGCCGACCAGCACGTTGCCCACCGCCACGCCGGCGATCAGTGCCGGCAGCAGGCCGCCGACGAACAGCGCACGGTCCCAGTTCTCGCGCCAGCGCTTGCCGGGCATCTTGCTGCGGTACTTGAAGGCGACCGGGCGCAGGATCAGCCCGAACAGCATCAGGAACACCGCCAGGTAGAAGCCGGAGAAGCTGACCGCGTACAGCGGCGGCCAGGCGGCGAAGATCGCGCCGCCACCGAGCACCAGCCACACCTGGTTGCCTTCCCACACCGGGCCGACGGTGTTGATCACCAGCCGGCGTTCGTCATCGGTTCTGGCCACGAACGGCAGCAACGTGCCGACGCCGAGGTCGAAACCGTCCATCACCGCCCAGGCGATCAGCAGGATGCCGAGCAGCAGCCACCAGATCACGCGGAGCGTGGTGTAATCGAGTCCAATGAATTCCATCTGGGTTCTCCTGCCTTACGCCCGACCGTGGGTCGGCGCAGCGGCATTGGGGGAAAGGGACGTGGCTGCAGCCTGCAGCGACGGCAGGATGTCGTCCGGGCCCTTGCGGATCGCCTTGAGCATCAGCTTCACTTCGATGACCAGCAGCACCGTGTACAGCGCGGTAAATACCGCCAGCGTGGTCAGGATTTCATGCAGGGCCAGGCCCGAGGCGGCGTAGAAGGTCGGCAGCACGCCGTCCACCGCCCACGGCTGGCGACCGTACTCGGCCACGAACCAACCGCATTCGATCGCGATCCACGGCGCCGGCAGCGACCACAGGGCGAGCTTGAGGAACCAGCGCTTGTCCTGGAAGTTGTGGCGGCACGAGTAGTAGAAGGCCAGTGCGAAGAAGGCGATCAGGTAGAAGCCCAGCCCGGCCATGATGCGGAAGGTCCAGAACAGCGGGGCGACCCGCGGCACGGTATCCATCGCGGCCTTGGAGATTTCTTCCGGGGTGGCGTTGAGGATGTCCTCGCGATAGCGCTTGAGCAGCAGGCCGTGGCCCAGATCCTGCCAATGGCGGTCGAACATCTCGCGCGCTTCGACGTCGTTCTTGTCCTTGCGCACGCGTTCCAGTGCACCGTAGGCCAGCTGGCCACCGCGGATGCGGTTCTCGGCGCGCCCCACCAGTTCCAGGATGCCCGGGATCGGCTGGTCCAGCGAACGGGTGGCGATCAGGCCCATCAGGTACGGGATCTTGATCGCGTAATCGTTCTGCTGGGTGGTCTGGTTGGGAATGCCGAAGGCGGTGAAGTCGGCCGGCGCACGCTCGGTTTCCCACATCGCTTCGATCGCGGCCAGCTTCATCTTCTGGTGTTCGCTGGCGGCATAGCCGCTTTCATCACCCAGCACCACCACCGACAGCGAGGACAGCAGGCCGAAGGCGGCCGCCACCGCGAAGGAACGGCGTGCCATGTCCTTGTGCTTGTTGCGCAGCAGGAACAGGGCGCTGATCGACATCACGAACACCGCACCGGTCACGTAACCGGCACTGACCGTATGCACGAACTTGGCCTGGGCCACCGGGTTGAACAGCACGGCGGCGAAATCCACCACCTCCATGCGCATCGTTTCCGGGTTGAAGATCGCGCCGGTCGGATTCTGCATCCAGCCGTTGGCGATCAGGATCCACACCGCCGACAGGTTGGTGCCCAGGGCCATCAGCCAGGTCACGGTGAGGTGCTTGACCGGGCTCAGGCGCTTCCAGCCGAAGAAGAACAGACCGATGAAGGTCGCTTCCAGGAAGAACGCCATCAGGCCTTCGATCGCCAGCGGTGCGCCGAAGATGTCCCCTACGTAGTGGCTGTAATACGACCAGTTCATGCCGAACTGGAATTCCATCACGATGCCGGTGGCGACGCCGATGGCGAAGTTGATGCCGAACAACGTGCCCCAGAACAGCGTCATCTGGCGCCAGACCTGTTTGCGGGTCATGACGTAGACGCTCTCCATGATGGCCACCATGAAGGACAGGCCAAGCGTGAGGGGAACGAAAAGGAAGTGGTACATCGCGGTCAGAGCGAATTGCAGCCGCGACAGTTCTACGACTGTCTGATCAATCATGGCCTGGCTACCTCGTTGGGTTTTGCCGTTTCAGGTGGCGGGAAGGGGGGTCTACGGGGTGAATTCTGTGACCAGCAACTTCAAACAGCCTTGATTCAGATCAATGTACAAACAGACCTGCGCGGGGATCGTATGCATCCCACCCCTGCGACCGCTGGCCGCACGGGGGCGGGGCCAGCACCTACTACAATCGACGGAACCTCCCTGTGGCCGCCAGTGACTTGTTTTGAGCATACCCCCCGACGCGTCCATTGTTGAGACAACCGCCCTGCGCCGCCGTCGCCTGCACTGGCTGGGCGGGCTGGCGGCGGCCGCCCGCGGCAAGCAGCGGCTGGCGGCGATCTGCATCTGCCTGTCCGGCGCCTTGTTGATCGGGCAGGCGGCTGCCATCGCCTGGTTGATCCAGGCGGTGCTGGTGGATCACCGCCCACTGGCCGACGCCACGCCCGTGCTGCTGGGCTTGCTGGCGGTGCTGGGCATCCGCACCCTGCTGGGGAGCGCGACCCAGGCGGCAGCCGGTGACGTCGCCGATGCGGCGCGGCTGGCGCTGCGTGAACGGGTTTACCAGCGGCTGCTCGGGCGTGGCCCGCTGTGGCTGCGCCAGCAGCGCACCGGTGAACTCGGTGAACTGATGCTCGCCCATGCCGATGCGATTGAGAATTATTACGCCGGCTATCAGCCCGTCCGCATCGAAGTGGTCGTGGTCCCGCTGCTGATCGCCATCGCCGTGGCCTGGACCGATTGGGTGATCGCACTGATTCTCTTGTTCACCGCGCCGCTGGTGCCGTTCTTCATGATGCTGGTGGGTTGGGGCGCGGAAGCCGCCGGCCGTGCGCAGCTGGGCGAACTGGCGCGGATGAGCGGCCACTTCGCCGATCGCATCAAGGGGCTCGGCCTGCTGCGCCTGTACGGGCGAGGCGAGGCCGAGCTGGACGGTGTGGCCACGGCGGCAGAAGGTGTGCGCGAGCGCACCTTGAAAGTGCTGCGGATCGCCTTCCTCTCTTCGACGGTGCTGGAGTTCTTCGCGTCGGTCAGCGTGGCGATGGTGGCGCTCTATCTGGGCCTGAGCTATCTCGGCCTGATGTCGCTGCATGCACAGGTGCCGACGCTCGGCGTGGGCATGTTCTGCCTGCTGCTGGCACCGGAGTTCTATGCACCGCTGCGGCGCTTGGCCGCGCATTACCACGACCGCGCCAACGCGCTGGCCGCGGCGGCCGAAGTGGAGCGCCTGCTTGGCGAGTTGCCGGACGCCCCCGTGGCCGAGGACGCATCGCCGGCCACCGCGCGCGCTCCGGAACTGCTCGAACAGCACGCCCCGCCGGTCGTCGTAAGTGGGGTGAGCCTGCGACCACTGGGTGCGCATCACGATGTGGTGCAGCAGCTTTCATTCCAGATCGAGCCCGGGCAGCGCGTGGCGCTGATCGGCCCCAGCGGCAGTGGCAAAAGCACGTTGCTGGAAGCACTGGCCGGGTGGCTGCCCCCGCGCGAGGGCAGCATCGTGCTGCGCCCGGGGTTGGACGTGGGCTACGCCGGGCAGCGCCCCTATCTGTTCCACGGCACGATCGCCGACAACCTGCGCCTGGCCGCACCGGGCGCGACCGATGCGCACCTGCGCGCCGTGGCCGAGGCCGCCCAGGTGATGCGCTTCGCTGCCGCACTGCCACAGGGGCTGGACACCGTGATCGGTGAGCGCGGCTTCGGATTGTCCGGTGGCGAAGCGCGCCGCATCGGCCTGGCCCGGTTGCTGCTGCGCGATCCGCAGCTGCTGCTGCTCGACGAGCCGACCGCCTTCCTCGATCCGGACACCGAAGCCGATCTGCTGCGTACCCTGGCGGCATTCGCGCGCGGGCGCAGCGTGGTGATCGCCACCCACAGCGAGACCGCGATGCGCTGGGCAGATACCCGCCTGACCCTGACCGCCGGTGGTGCGCGCCTGGCCTCGGAGGTAACGCCATGAAGGCGGCGCACATCGATTCGCTGAAGGGCGTGTTCGCCCGGCACCGTGGCCGGCTGCTGCTGACCGTGCTGCTGCTGTGGACGACGATGCTGGCCGGCACCGCGCTGCTCGGCTTGTCCGGTGGTTTCCTCACCGCCGCCGCCTTGGCCGGTGCCGCCGGGCTCGGCAATGGGTTCAACTTTTTCTCGCCCTCGGCGGGCATCCGCGGGCTGACCATGGCGCGCATCGTGTCGCGCTATTTCGAAAAGCTGGTCGGCCACGATGTCACCCTGCGCATCGCACGTGACCTGCGCGTGTGGTTCTTCCGTCGTGCGCTGCCGCTGGCACCGGCCCGTCTGGCCGGTGTACGCACCGGTGAACTGCTGGCGCGGCTGATGTCGGATATCGGCGAGGTCGATGGCCTGCTGGTACGCGCGATCGGCCCGCTGTTGGCGCTGGGCGGCATCTCGCTGGTCGCGGTGGTGTCGGCGGGCATCATCTATCTGCCAGCGGCCGCTCTGCTGGCGGTGCTCGCCTTGCTGATCGGGCTGGGGGTACCGTGGCTGACCGTGCGTGGCGCCGCCGACCAGGAGCGCGACCGCGCGCTGCACCGGGCACAGCTGCGTACCCAATCCTTCGAAGGGCTGGAAGGCGCGGCCGACCTCGCCGCGCTGCAGGCACGTGAGCATTGGAACCAGCGCGTGCGGGTGGCAGCCAAACAGCTGAAGTCGCGTGACAAGCGTCGCCGCTGGCGGCTGATCAGTGGCAATACATTGCACGGTCTGTGCGGCGCGGGTGGCCTGGTCGCGATGCTGTGGCTGGCCCTGCATGCCTTTGAGCGCGGCAGCGTGGATGCCGCGCTGGCGGCCGCACTGGTATTCCTGACCGTCGCACTGCTGGAGCTGTGGGCCGGGATCGGCTTGGCCTGGCAATCGTGGTTGTCCGGCCGCGTCGCCGCGGTGCGGCTGGAGGCCATCGTGGACCAGGCGCCTGGCGTGGTGGAAGCCGCCGCGCCGGTGACCGTGCCATCCGTGCCTGCAACGCTGCGGTTCGATCAGGTGGTGTTCCGTTGGCCCGGCCAGGGCCGTGTGTTGCTCGACCAGGTGCAACTGGAACTCGCGCCGGGCGAACGGATTGCGATCCGCGGTGACAGCGGCAGTGGCAAGACCACGCTGTCCTCGCTGCTGTTGCGGCTGTGGGATCCGGAGGCCGGCAGCGTGCGTTACGGTGATGCCGATATCCGCAGTTTCGCGCAGGCCGACTGGCACCGTCAGATCGCCTGGCTGCCGCAGAATGCGCCGGTGTTTGCTGGCACCGTGGCGGACAACCTGCGGCTCGGCGACATGGCGGCCAGCGATGCGCGCTTGTGGCAGGTGCTCGCGGAGGTCCGTCTGCATGCCTGGGCCGAGCAGATCGGCGGGTTGGCGGCGTGGGTGGGCGAGAACGGCGCCACGATGTCAGCCGGGCAGGCGCGGCGCCTGGCGCTGGCGCGCGCGCTGCTGCGTGACGCACCGATCCTGTTGCTGGATGAACCCACCGAAGGCCTGGATGTGGATACCGCGCATGCATTGCTGCAGGACATGGTGGCGGCGCTGGGCAATCGCAGTCTGTTGATGATCACCCACGACGCACTGCCCGAGGGCATCGTGCATCGGAGTTACCGGTTGCGGGATGGAAGGTTGGAAGGGTAGCGGCGAAGGCGATCCGCACACTACGTGCACAGCATCCACGCATGGCGTGGATCTACCCGAAGAACCTGCCGTCGCGGATCAACCCTCCCAGCGCCACGATGTTGATCACTACGGCCGCCCAGAACACCTGCTGGAAGGCGGCTTTACGGTTCTTGTGCCGCAGCATGGCCTGTGCCATCAACGCACCCGGCCAACCGCCG
Organism: Stenotrophomonas sp. TWI1151; assembly: GCF_039673135.1. Lineage (NCBI taxonomy): Bacteria > Pseudomonadati > Pseudomonadota > Gammaproteobacteria > Lysobacterales > Lysobacteraceae > Stenotrophomonas > Stenotrophomonas sp. TWI1151. Next base: position 78,010 of record NZ_JBDJLA010000004.1, on the reverse strand, counting down.
AGCAGGGCCAGGCCCTGCAGCGTGCTTTCCGGTGTGCGCTGGCGATCATTCTGGGCGGCGGATTTGTCATACCAGTACCAGGCAAAGGTCACCACGCTCAGGCCCAGGTACGCACCCGGTACCCACGTCGGCCAGTGCTGCCACATCGCCACGGCAATGAGGCCTGCGAGGAACACCAGTGCGATGGCGGTGCGCGGCAGTCGATCCGGCCCCGCACCACGCACCGCAGTGCGTGCAGCAGGACGACCACCATCCCGAGCCAGCGCGAACCGCACCGCCACCGCATTGCGGCGTCCCTGTGCATCCGCCTGCACGTCATAGGTGATCACATCGCCCAGCACCGGGCGGCGATCACGTGCAGCGAAGGCGCGGATATGCACGAAGCATCGCTCGCCACCGCCATTAGGCTGTACGAAGCCGAAGCCGCGCGCGTCGTTCCACTCGCTGATCTTTCCTTGAAGGCGCATGGGTAAACTCAGAGCGAGGACAGGAAGCCGCTGACCGCCGGCCCGAACCGTGCGAAATCCACCAGGAACGCATCGTGCCCCTGCGGTGAATCCAGCCCGATGAACTGCGCATCGGCACCGCCGGCGCGCAGACCGTCGGCGATCTGCTGTTGCTGCTGCACCGGGAACAGGATGTCGGTGTTGGCGCCGATCGCCAGTGCCTTGCCCACCTGGATGCGGGCCAGCCCGGCCATCACGTCGCCGTCGGCATATTCGGCCAGGTCGAACCAGTCCATCGAGCGGCTCAGGTACAGATAGCAGTTGGGATCGAAGAAGCGCACGAAGCGGCGGGCATGGCCTTCCAGATAGCTTTCGACCTGGAACTCCAGACCGAACGGATCGTCATCGGCCTGATCCGAATCCAGGCGCACGCGGCCAAAGCGGCCATCCCATTCCAACGCGGAGCGATAGGTGATCACGCCGAGCTTGCGGGCCATGCGCATGCCCGATTCCGGATAGGCCTGGTCGGTGTAGCGACCGCCATTCCACTGCGGATCAAGCCGGATCGCCTCGCGTTGCAGCGAGCGGATCGCGATCGAGAACGGCAACGCCTGGGCACTGCCGGAAATATTGATATGGCTGCGCGCGATGCCCGGGTGCAGCAACAGCAGCGCCAGCGCGGTCATCCCGCCCATCGAGTTGCCGATCACGCAGGCCAGCTCGGTCACGCCCAATGCGCGCACCACCTCGACCGCTGCGCGTGCGCCATCTTCGATCGACAGTTCGGGGAAGCGCAGGCCGTACAGCTCCCCGGTGGCCGGGTCGATGCTGGCCGGACCGGTCGAGCCCTTGCAGCTGCCCAGCGAGTTCACGCAGATCACGAACCAGCGATCCGTATCGATCGGCTTGCCCGGGCCGACCATCGCCTCCCACCAGCCGGCGGCCGGGTTGTTGGCGTTGGCCGCGGCATGCGCATCGGGCGAGAGCCCGGTGACGATCAATACCGCATTGCCGGCATCGGCAGCGAGCGTGCCCCAGGTTTCGTAGGCAACGTGCGCATCGTGCAGTTCACCGCCGCGCTTGAACGCGAACGGCGAGGGCAGGGCGTGATAACGGGTGCCGGGGGGAATGAATTCAGTCATGCACGCAGTTTAGCCGGGCGCCGCGATGGCGCCGTAGTGGTGAGCGGCACGCTGCGTCGCGGCCGCGCATCGGTCAGGGGCGATCAAACACCAGGGACACCGGCCCGGCGTGGGGCAGGCGCACCCGTACCGGCGCGGTTTCCACATCGTCCGGCTGGCGGTTGGCCTGGCCCGAGCGCGACAGCCGTGCCACTACCTCGACCTCCTGCAGCTGGGACAGCGTGCTGGTTGGCATCGGGCTGTCGCCATCGCCGAGCGTCACCAGCAGCGGCAGCCGGCTGGCCGGATGCTTCTGCACCGCGACCGGCATCGGCGGGCCGTCCGGCGCGCGTGCGATCACGAAGACCGTGGCGTTGGCCCAGGCCGGATCCATTGCGGTTCCGGGCGCGAAGCGCACCTGCACGGCGAGGGCGTGGTCGCCAGCCGCCGCAGGGGCAGGCGTTTCCACCAGCGGCGGCAGACCGGCAGCGCCGCGGGCGATGGCGATCTGCTCGCGCAACGCGCGCGCCGCACCCGGCTCCAGGCGGGGCAGCAGTGCTTCCCAGGCGGCTACCGCCTCGGCGTCCTGCCCGCGCTGGCGCAGGGCAATGCCGATCAGCCAGCCGGCGCGTTCGCTCTCCGGCGCGAGTGCGTTGGCGTGGCGCAGCCATTGCAGGGCCTGGTCGTCGAACTGTTTGCCGGGTGCGGCCTGGGCGCGCGCCTGTGCCGCTTCGACCAGCACGCCGGGGTCGTCCGGGGCGAGTTGCACCGCGCGGTCGAACGCGGCCGTGGCCTCGGCGAGCTTGCCCAGCGCCAGTTGCGAGCGGCCGAGCAGGGCCCAGCCATCGGCGCGTTGCGGGTCTTTCGCCAGCGCCTCTTCCAGCGCCTGCACGCCATCTTCCAGTGTGGCGGGTTCGTTACTGGCCGCCGTCCGCTCGGCGGCATCCGGCGTGCCGACCAGCAGGTACAACGCGCCACCGGCCAACCCAAGGGCCAGCATCGCGATCGCGAAGGGACGGTGTTGGCCGCCCGCACGCAGCGGCCACAGTACGCATGCCGCAACGGCCGCCGCGACCACCGCGGCACTCAGGGCCATCCAAAGGCTCACCAGCGCTCCTCGCTCTTGTCCATCGGTTCGATCCCGCGGCTGCGCCGACGCACCACCCAGATCAGCACGCCCGCGCCGAGCAGCAGCGCCACCGGTGGGCCGAACCAGAGCAGCGCATTGCGTGCCTCCATCGGTGGCCGGTACAGCACGAACTCGCCATAACGGTCGACCAGGAACTGCTTGATCTGTGCGTCGCTGTTGCCCTGCTGCATCAGCACCAGCACCTCGCGGCGCAGGTCATGTGCGATCTGCGCATTGGAATCGGCCAGCGACTGGTTCTGGCATTGCACGCAGCGCAGCTCGGCGGCCAGCGCGTGGAAGCGGGCTTCCTCGGCGGCATCGCGATACTGCAACGGGGTCGGGTCGGAGACGGCCTGCGCCATCACCGGCGAGGCCATGGACAGCGTCAGCGCGATCAGCGCCACGCCGACCTGGCGGAGCATCCGGTTACGGCGAGGCCGGCAGCTGCGGCTGGGCATTCGCACGCTCCACCTTTTCCAGTTCCGGAATCAGCTGGGTATCGATGACGCGCTGGCTGAGCGCGCCACTGTACTTCCAGCGCACCACGCCACTGGCGTCAACCAGGAAGGTCTCCGGCGCGGCGGTGACGCCCCAGTCGATCGCGGTGCGGCCTTCGATGTCGCTCAGCACCAGCACGAACGGATTGCCAAGTTGTTCCAGCCAACGCAGGGCATCGGCCGGCTCGTCCTTCCAGTTGTAGCCGATCACGCGCACGCGCTTGGTTTCGGCGAATCTGGTCAGGATCGGATGTTCGTCGCGGCAGGCCGCGCACCAGCTGCCCCAGACGTTGAGCACGTAGGGGGCGCCGCGCAGTTCGGTGCTGCTGACCTTGATGTGCGGATCGTGCAGCACCGGCAGTTCGAAGGCCGGTGCGGGCTTGCCGATCAGTGCCGAGGGCAGGACATCGCGGTCCGGCGCACCGGATTTCATCACCCCGTAGATCATCAGCCCCAACAGCCCGAAGAAGAACAGCACCCCGATGACGATGGCCACGGGCGGCAGCGGACGGGAGGCGGGGCGGGGATCGGACACGGGAAACTCCTAGGGACGACGGAAACGACGATCGGCGGCGGTGACGAAGCCACCCAGTGCCATCAGCAGCGCGCCCAGCCAGATCCAGCGGACGAACGGTTTGATGTGCACGCGCACGGCCCATGCATTGTTGCCCAGCGACTCGCCGAGTGCCACGTAAACATCGCCGTTGAGGCGGGCGTGGATGCCGGCCTCGGTCATCACCTGTCCGCCACTGGCGTACAGGCGTTTTTCCGGATGCAGCAGGGCCAGTTCGCGGTCGTGCTGAAGCACGCGCAGGTGCCCGCGATCGGCGACGTAATTCGGGCCCTGTTGATGGTCCACGCCTTCGAAGCGCACTTCATAGGTGCCCACCACCAGCGACTGCCCGGGGGCGAGCGCGACTTCGCGCTGCACGTTCAAGGCTTCGACCAGCAGCGCGCCGGCCAGGAACACGGCCACCCCACCATGGGCCAGCAGCATGCCGACCATCTCGGCAGTGAACCTGCCATTGCCGCGCAGGCGGGTCCAGACGAAACGCCCGGTACCGAACGCGACCCAGGCCGCACCGGTCACGCCGGCGGCGGTCTTCAACGCGCCCTGCGGCGCCATGAAGTACGCGATCACGCCCAGCAGCAGGGCCAGCCCGGCCCACGGTGCCAGCATCGCCAACCGCCGCGAGGCCTGGTCGCGCTGCCAGTTGACCAGCGGCCCGAACGGCAGCAGTGCTACCAGCGGTGCCATCAGCACCACGAACAGCGTGCCGAAGTAGGGCGGCCCGACCGAGACCTTGCCCAGGCCCAAGGCATCGGCCAGCAGCGGGTACAGCGTGCCCAGCAGAACCATGCCGCAGGCGGCGGCGAGCAGCAGGTTGTTGGCCAGCAGCAGGGTCTCGCGCGAGGTCGGCAGGAAGCCGCGGCGCGGATCCTCGCTGGTCAGCGCGCCGGCCCGCAGCGCGTACAGCAGCAGCGCGCCGCCGATCACCAGGGCCAGGAAAATCAGGATGAAGGTGCCGCGCGAAGGATCGGCCGCGAACGAATGCACGCTGGTCAGCACGCCCGAGCGCACCAGGAAGGTGCCGAGCAGTGACAGCGCGAATGCGGCGATGGCCAGCAGCAGCGTCCAGCTGGCGAAGCTGCCGCGCTTTTCAGTGACCGCCTGCGAGTGGATCAGCGCCGCACCGGCCAGCCACGGCATGAAGCTGGCGTTTTCGACCGGATCCCAGAACCACCAGCCGCCCCAGCCCAGTTCGTAATACGCCCACCAGCTGCCCAGTGCGATGCCGATGGTCAGGAAGCCCCAGGCCACGTTGGTCCACGGTCGCGTCCAGCGCAGCCAGCGCGCATCCACGCGGCCTTCCAGCAGGGCGGCGATCGCGAATGCGAACGGCACCGCAAAGCCCACGTACCCGATGTACAGCATCGGCGGGTGGATGATCAGCCCGGGATCCTGCAGCAGCGGATTGAGGTCGCGCCCTTCCAGCGGCGCCGGGAGCAGCCGCGCGAACGGGTTGGAGGTGAAGATCAGGAAGGCGAGGAAGCCGATGCTGATGATGCCGAGCACGCCCAGCACGCGGGCGGACACCTCGGCCGGCAGGCGTTTGGACCACAGCGCCACGGCGCCGCACCACAGCGCCAGCACCAGCGCCCACAGCAGCAGGGAGCCTTCATGCGCGCCCCACACCGCCGAATAGCGGTAGGCCAGCGGTAGCAGCGAGTTGGAGTTCTCCGCCACATAGCGCACCGAGAAATCCTGGGTGACGAACGCCGCTGTCAGCACGCCGAATGCCCCAAGCAGGAGCGCCAGCTGCGCGTACGCCGCCGGTCGCGCCACCGCCATCCACGTGGCGCGGCCGCGATGGGCGCCCCACAGCGGCAGCACGGTCTGCAGCACGGCCATCAACAGTGCGGTGACCAGCAGGATCTGCCCCAGTTCCGGCAGCACTCAGTACGTCTCCGGCGCCGGCACGGGCACATCGTGTTTGATATGTGCCTGACCCATCTTGTCGGCCACTTCCTTGGGCATGTAGGTCTCGTCGTGCTTGGCCAGCACTTCTTCGGCAACGAAACGGCCGTCCTGCAGGCGTCCGGTGGCGACCACGGCGGTGCCCTCGGCGAATAGGTCCGGCAGGATCCGCGAGGTGATCACCGGCAATGTCGCGTCACCATCGGTGACCACGAAGTGCGCATCCAGCGAACCGGGTGCGCGCTGCAGCGAGCCTTTGACCACCATGCCGCCCAGACGGAACCGGGCGTGATCGCCGGCATCGCCACGCAGCACTTCGGAGGGGGTGTAGAGGTAGGCGATATTGCGCTGCAGGGCCATCGCGACCAGCGCGGTCGCCAGGCCGGAGGCCAGCACGAGCAGCATCACCCAGAGCAGGCGGCGACGCCGGACCGGATTCATCGGGTCAGCTCCGGTGCCAGCGGCGGTGCGCTGCCGGCGGCAGCGCGGGCCTGCTGGCGCTGCTGGCGGCGCGCGGCCAGGCGGCGCGCCCAGCGCAGGCGCAGCCAGGAGCCGATGGCATCGCTGCCCAGCACCAGCACGAACACGGCATAGGCGGCAATCACATAGGGCAGGTGGGTCATGGGCGGCTGTCCTCCCGTGGGGCACGGGGGCCGGCGGCGACCCAGGCCTTGCCGGCTTCGCGCAGCAGGTTGTCGGCGCGGGCCTTGGCCAGCAGCGAGCCGGCGAACCACAGCTTGGTGCCGATCACCATCAGCCACAGTGGCAGCGCCATGCTGGCATCCAGCGTCGACTCGCCGAACAGGCGGATGGTCTGGCCCTGGTGCAGGCTGCCCCACCATTCCACGGAATAGCGGATCACCGGCAGCAGGCTCACCCCGACGATGGACAGCAGGCCCGCTGCGCGCGCGGCGCTGCGACGGTCCTCGATGGCGTGGTACAGGCCGATCACGCCCAGGTACAGGAACAGCAGGATCAGCTCGGTGGTCATGCGCGGGTCCCAGTCCCACCAGGTGCCCCAGGTCGGCTTGCCCCAGATGCTGCCGGTGAGCAGGGTGATCAGGGTGAAGCCGGCGCCGAGCGGGGCACAGGCCATCGCCAGGATTTCGCAGGTCTTGATCCGCCAGATCAGCGCGATCGCGGCGTACAGCGCCATCAGCGCGAACACGAACAGGCTCATCCACGCGCTCGGCACGTGGATATAGAGAATGCGGAAGCTGTCCAGCTGCTTGGAGTCGGCCGGCACCACCGCCAGCGCCTGCCAGATGCCGACCAGCAGCACCGGCACCGCCGCCAGGTAGAACACCCGCGACCAGCGCGCGGCAAAGCGGTCGAAGGTGGGCGGCGAACCGAGTTGGTGGAACCAGCGGACGATCGGGTGCATGCGGCAGTGGCTATCCAACGAAGGGCGACGATGGAACGGACGTGGAGTGGCTCGGCAACGGTTGACGCGGAGGCAGGTGACGCTCACAACGCAGTTCACGCCACCGACAGTACGCCATACCGCTCAACTCAGCGAGATGCGGATCGCCGCGGCCGTCGCCAGCGGGGCCAGCACCAGCGCCACCACCAGCCCGGCGCCCAGCATCAGCAGCGCACCGATCGGGTCCTGGCCGCGGGCGACCGCCGCCACACTGCCCGCACCGAACACCAGCACCGGCACATACAACGGCAGGGCCAGCAGCGCCACGAGAATACCAGAGCGCCGGATGCCGACCGTCAGCGCGGCGACCACCCCGCCGATCAAGCTCAGCAGCGGCGTTCCCAGCAGCAACGATGCCAGCAACATCGGCAGCTGGTCATGCGGCAGATGCAGCATTTCCGCCAGCAACGGCGACATCACGATCAGCGGCAGGGCGGTGGTGACCCAGTGCACCAGTACCCGCACCAGCACCAGCCAGGCCAGCGGGACGGGGGCCAGCAGCCATTGCTCCAGCGAGCCATCTTCGGCGTCGCTGCGGAACAGCGAATCCAGGGCCAGCTGGCCGGCCAGCAGCACCGCCAGCCACATCACGGCTGCGGCCACGCGTGCCATCGCCTCGGGATCACGGCCCAGTGCCAATGCGAACAGCACCACCACCAGCAACGCGAACAGCAAGGGCTGCAGCGCATCGCCGCGGCGGCGCCAGAGCAGGCGCATGTCGCGGGCGACCAGCGCCCGCGCGGTCTGCCATAGACCCGGTTCGGTACCCGGCGCGATCATGGCGCCGCTCCGAGGGTCAGCAGGCGCGTGCGCACCGGTGGCGCGGCGTACGCGCCGTGGGTGGTGACCAGGGCGGCACCGCCGCTGCGCAGGTGCGCGGAAATCATGCGGTTCACCAGGTTGATGCCGTCCAGATCGAGATTGGCGTACGGCTCGTCAAGCAGCCACAGCGGCGCGGGCGAGAGCCAGATGCGGGCCAGCGCCAGGCGTCGCTTCTGCCCGGCCGACAGCTGTCGCACCAAGGTGTCCTCATAGCCGGCCAGGCCGACGATGGCCAGCGCGTTGCCGGGCATCTGGCGGGCGCGGCGGCCGTGCAGTCCGCACAGGAAATGCAGGTTCTCCAGCGTGTCCAGGTCCGGCTTCAGTGCGGGCAGGTGGCTCAGGTAGGCCACATAGTTCGCGCGCTCCTTGTGCCCGGCACGCTTGCCATCGATCTCGACCTGGCCGCTGCCGGCGCGCAGCAGGCCGGCCAGCACCCGCAGCAGGGTGGTCTTGCCGGCGCCATTGTCGCCCTGCACCAGCAGGGCTTCGCCGGCATCCACGTGCAGGTCCAGCGGGCCGAAGACGGGTTCGTCGTTGCGACTGAAGCCAAGGCCATGCGCGGCCAGCAACGGAGGGGCGTTCAAGGGGCGGGATCTTTGCACCGGAATGGGCCGCCATTGTATCGGGGGAACGGGCAGGATGATTTGCGTACACTGGGAGTTCCCCCGGTTCTTTCCCTGCTGCCGATGCAACCGCAAACCAAGCTGCCCAAGGTGGGCACCACCATCTTCACCGTGATGTCCCAGCTCGCCGCCGAACACGGCGCGGTCAACCTGGGCCAGGGGTTCCCGGATTTCTCCGCACCGCAGCGGCTGATCGATGAAACCGTCGCCGCGATGCAGGGCGGTCTGAATCAATACCCGCCAATGACCGGCGTGGCGCCGCTGCGCCACGCCATCGCGCAGAAGTCGCTGGATCTGTACGGCGCCCAGGTGGACCCGGATACCGAGATCACCGTCACCAGCGGCGCCACCGAGGCGATCTTCAACGCCATCCACGCCGTGGTCCGCCCCGGCGAGGAGGTGATCGTGCTCGACCCGGCCTACGACTGCTACGAGCCGGCGATCGACCTGGCCGGCGCGCGTGCCGTGCACGTGCCGCTGGACCCGCAGACCTTCGCGGTCGACTGGGACCGCGTGCGTGCCGCGATCACCCCGCGCACCCGCCTGCTGATGGTCAACACCCCGCACAACCCGTCCGGCGCGATGCTGACCGCCGAGGACATGCAGGCGCTGGCCGATGTGTTGCGCGGCACCGACATCTACCTGATCTCCGATGAGGTGTACGAGCACATCATCTACGACGGTCGTCGCCACGAATCTTCGCTGCGCCATCCGGAACTGCGCGAGCGCGCGTTCGTGATTTCCAGCTTCGGCAAGACCTACCACTGCACCGGCTGGAAGATCGGTTATGCCATTGCGCCGCCGGCGATGACCGCCGAGTTCCGCAAGGTGCATCAGTACAACACCTTCACCAGCTTCGGCCCGGCCCAGTACGGCTTCGCCGCGATGATCCGCGATGAGCCCGAGCACCATCTGGAACTCGGTGCGTTCTACCAGGCCAAGCGTGACCGCTTCCGCGAGCAGCTGCTGACCACGCGCCTGACACCGCTGCCGGTGCCGGGTGGCTACTTCCAGCTGGTGGATTACGCGGCCGTCAGCGATCTGCCGGACCACGAATTCGTGAAATGGCTGACGATCGAGAAGGGCGTGGCGGCGATCCCGCTGTCGCCGTTCTATGAGACCGCCCCGGCCGGCCAGCGTCTGGTCCGCCTGTGCTTTGCCAAGAACGACGCCACGATGGACGCGGCGATCGACCGCCTGCGGGCACTGTGATGGGTGCCGTGACCGAGCTGCAGGATCTGCGCATTTCCCTGATCCAGGGCGACACCCGCTGGCACGACCCGGCGGGTAACCGCGCGCATTACGGTGCGCTGTTGGCGCCGCTGGCCGGGCAGACCGATCTGGTGATCCTGCCGGAGACCTTCACCAGCGGCTTCTCCAACGATGCCATCGACAAGGCAGAGGGCATGGACGGCCCCACCGTCGCCTGGATCCGCGAGCAGGCCGCGCGGCTGGGCGCGGCGGTCACCGGCAGCGTGCAGCTGCGGGTGGGCGAGGGCGTCTACAACCGCCTGCTGTGGGCCACGCCGGAGGGCGAGCTGCAGTACTACGACAAGCGCCACCTGTTCCGTTACGGCGGCGAGCACGAGCGCTACGCCGCCGGCCGCGAGCGCCTGTGCGTGGAGTGGAAAGGCTGGCGGATCAATCCGCAGGTCTGCTACGACCTGCGTTTCCCGGTGTTCTGCCGCAACCGCTACAACGTCGAGCGCGCCGATCAGCTGGATTTCGATCTGCAGATTTTCGTGGCGAACTGGCCATCGGCCCGCGCCTATGCGTGGAAGACGCTGCTGCGTGCGCGTGCGATCGAGAACCTCTGCTTTGTGGCGGCGGTGAACCGGATCGGTGTGGACGGCAACGATCTGCATTACGCCGGCGACAGTGCGGTGATCGATTTCCTCGGCCAGCCGCAGGTGGAAGTGCGCGAAACCGAGCAGGTGGTCACCACCACGATCTCGGCCGCGGCACTCGCCGCCCACCGCGCGCGCTTCCCGGCGATGCTCGATGCCGACAGTTTCAGCCTGCAGGAACGCAGCTGAAACGGTAGTGCCGGCCGCTGGCCGGCTCTGCACGTTGCTGGCGGTGCGCATCGCCGGCCAGCGGCCGGCGCTCATGGGCGTTGCAGGATTGCCTGGAGCCGGCCAGCGGCCGGCACTCATGGGCGTTGCAGGATTGCCTGGAGCCGGCCAGCGGCCGGCCCTCATGGGCGTTGCAGGATTGCCTGGAGCCGGCCAGCGGCCGGCACTACTACCCGGGCCGCTCGTGCTGAACGGATGCCGGATGCGCGCGATGCGCATCATCCGCGCCACACGCGCGCGCTGCTAGATTTGGCTTGTTACCCCTTCAGTACGAGCGGACCCGCATGAAGAAGTTCTCCCTGGCATTGATCGCACTGGCCGGCATCTCGGCCGTCCCGGCCGCGCAGGCCGCCGGCAACATTGACTGCGAGCTGCACTACAACCTGGCCGGCTGGTCGGTGCTGTACAAGACCGCCTCGGGTACCGGCACCATCCAGTGCGACAACGGCACCCGCATCCCGGTCAAGATCACCGCCAAGGGCGGCGGGCTCACCGTGGGCAAGTCGAAGATCGTCGACGGCAAGGGCAAGTTCTCCGGCGCCTACTCGGTCAACGACCTGATCGGTTCCTACGCGGCTGTTGAAGCGCACGCCGGCGCCGACAAATCCAGCAATGCGCAGGTGATGACCAAGGGCGATGTATCGCTGGCCCTGGCCGGAACCGGCAAGGGCTGGGATCTGGGCGTGGGCGTGGGGCGGTTCACCATCGAACGCCGTTGAGGGGGTAGGGCCACGCCTTGCGTGGCTGCACCGCTCAGCCCCAACAAAAAACCCCGGCCGAAGCCGGGGTTTTTTTATCTCACTGATCAGCCGCCGCGCGGGCCGCCACCACGGTGACCGCCGCCACCCGGGCCGCGGTTGCCACCCGGGCGACCGCCCGGACCGCCGGGACCACGACCGCCGGGGCCACCCGGGCCACGGTTGCCGCCCGGGCCACCGGGACCGCGGTTGCCACCGGGGCCGCCGGGGCCGCGCGCATTGGCGCCCGGGCCACGCGCACCGGGACCACCCGGACCACGATTGCCACCCGGACCACCCGGACCGCGGTTACCCGCCGGACGCGCGCTGCCGTACGGGCTGCTGCCCGGATTGGCGTGGTCGGACGGGAAGCTCGGGGCATTGCCCGGATGGCCGTACGGATGACGCGACGGACCCTGGCCGCTCTGGCCACCGCGGTTGCCACCGGCACCGGCGCCGGCCGGACGGCCCTGGCCGCCGTAGCCGCCACGGCTTTCGCCACCGCGGTTCTCGCCGCCGTAACCACCGCCACCGCCGGCGTAACCGCCACGCCCTTCAGCACCGCCGCCGTAGCTGCCGCGCCCCGGGCCGCCTGCGCCACCCGGACCCTTCGGCTTGCCGTACGGACGGCCCTGGCCACCGGCGCCTGCGCCAGCGCCCGGACCACGCGCGCCCGGGCCGCGGGCTGCGCCCGGGCCGGCATTGCGGTGGCCGCTCGGGCCGGTGCTGACACCGTCCGGCACGTACCAGCTGCGGAACGCAGCCGGGTTGCCTTCCGGAAGCGCGCGGTTGCCCTTGTCCGGGCGCGCCTTGAACGGGCGCTGCGACTGCTTGGCCGCCGCTTCACCGCTGACCGTCAGGCCACCCTTGAAGCCGCCGCCCTTGCCACCGCGGCCACGGCCACGCTCTTCGCGCACATTGTCGAAACGACGCAGTTCGCGGCCTTCATCGGCCGAGTTGTGGCCGTTGACGTAGGCGTTGCCACGGCCGCCGTCGCGCGACACGCGCACGGTGGTCTTGGCGGCACGACGCTGGCCGATCACCGGCTGCAGGGTCAGTGCCGACGGAGCACCTTCTTCCAGCTTCAGTTCGGCGCGCAGCGCTTCAACCTGCTTGGCCGGCAGTTCGACCGACTGGCCACGCAGCAGTTCGCGCGGCAGGCTGACCTTGCCGTAGCGGGTGCGCTTCAGTCGGCTGACCTGGCAGCCCTGGGATTCCCACAGGCGGCGCACTTCGCGGTTGCGGCCTTCCTTGACCACCACGCGGAACCAGTCGTGCGAATCGGTGCCGCCGATGCGTTCGATCTCGTCGAACTTGGCCGGGCCGTCTTCCAGCGCCACGCCACGCGCGAGGCGGTCAACGATGTTGTCGGGCACCTTCTCTTCGCCTTCCGGGGCGCGCACGCGCACCACGTACTCGCGCTCGACCTCGTAGGAGGGGTGCATCATCGCGTTGGCCAGCTCACCATCGGTGGTCGCCAGCAGCAGGCCGGTGGTGTTGATGTCCAGGCGGCCGATCGCGATCCAGCGCGCGCCCTTGAGGGCAGGCAGCGCTTCGAACACGGTCGGGCGACCTTCGGGATCTTCGCGCGTGGTCACTTCGCCTTCCGGCTTGTTGTAGGCCAGCACGCGGGAGGTTTCGGTCAGCGCGGTGGCGACGAAGCCACGGCCGTCCAGTTCGACTTTGTCGCCGCTCTTGATCGACTGGCCGGTCTGCGCGACTTCACCGTTGACCTTGACCAGGCCATCGGCGATGCGCTGTTCCAGCGCGCGGCGCGAACCCAGGCCGGCCTGCGCCAGCACTTTGTGCAGGCGCTCTTCGAGCTTGGGCTGTTCGGAGGCGGTTTCGCGCTTGAGCGAAAGCTTGTTCAACGATGGCTTGCGGGGGGTGTCACTCATTTACTTGGCTCCGGCCGGCAACGGATGCGTCGGCCTCTGGTTCGGGATCGGCTTCGTCAACAGCCACGGTCGTCTTCGCGACGGCGTTGTTTTCGGTTTCGTTCTGGGGCGCCGCGCGCTCTCCCGGCGCGGTATCGGGTTCGCCATCGCTGGCGGTCGTATCCGCGTCGTCGTCGGCAAGCGGCAACGGCGCATGGGATGGGGTGTCGGAGGCGTCCGAAGCATCGGCCGCCTCGCTATTGTCCGGTTCTGCCGGTTGCTCCGCCAGTCTCGCCGAGGCCAGCGCCACGCGGGCGGCCAGCCGGGCGGCAACAGGGTCCATCGGGCCTGGCGGGTCTGCCGGGTCTGATGGACCTGACGGACCTGACGGACCTGACGGACCTGACGGCGCCGGAGTGGCGTCGTCATTGGCCGCGTCCGTATCCCGCTCGGCCTCCGGGGTCGCCGCGCCGGCGGGCAGGCGACCAGCCGGCTGGCCTTCGCTGTCCAGCGGCAGCTGCGGTTCCAGCTCACCCAGGTCGCGCAGCTCGGACAGCGGCGGCAGTTCGTCCAGGCGCTTGAGACCGAAATAATCCAGGAAGCCCTTGGTGGTCCCGAACAGCGCCGGCTTGCCGGGCACGTCGCGGTGGCCGATCACGCGGATCCATTCGCGCTCTTCCAGGGCCTGGATGATGTTGCTGCTGACCGCCACGCCGCGGACCTGTTCGATCTCGCCGCGGGTGATCGGCTGGCGGTAGGCGATCAATGCCAGCGTTTCCAGCGTGGCACGGGTGTAGCGGGTCTTGCGCTCCGTCCACAGCCGGGTGATGTAACCATGCACTTCGCTGGTGACCTGGAAGCGGAAGCCGGAGGCCACCTCGACCAGTTCCACGCCACGGTCCTGACAGCCCTCGCGCAGCAGTTCCAGCGCGCGTTCGATGCTGCCCGGCGGTGCCGGCTCCTCTTCCGGGAACAGGCCCTGCAGCTGCGCCAGCGTCAACGGCTCACTGGCCGCCAGCAGGGCGCCTTCGACAATACGGTTGATCAGCGGTTGATCCATACGTGGGTCGGGTGCTCAGTCGGATGCGTTGGCGGCGTCGTTGTCGTCGAACTCGCTGTTGAACTGCAGCGGTTCGTTGGTGTTGCCGGCGGCCAGGGACTTGACATAGATCGGCGCCAGCGGAGCTTCCTGGACGATGTCCAGCAGCTGTTCCTTGGCCAGTTCCAGCAGGGCGAGGAAGGTGACCAGCACCCCCAGCTTGCCTTCTTCGGCGGTGAACAGCGTTTCAAACCGGTAGAACCTGCCGTCTTCCAGACGACCCAGCACGTCGCCCATCCGCTGGCGCACGCTCAGTGCCTCGCGTTTGATCGCGTGGCCGGTGAACAGCTCGGCGCGCTTGAGCACGTCGTGCAGCGCCATCAGCATTTCCTTCAGATCCACCGGCGGCGGCAGCTTGACGGCCGCGCGGTCGGGGACGAAGGCGTGGACCACGGTGGTGTCGCGGTCCTGGCGGGGCAGGCTGTCGATGTCCTCGGCGGCCTGCTTGAAACGTTCGTACTCCTGCAGCCGGCGCACCAGCTCGGCGCGCGGATCGGCTTCCTCGCCCTCGATGCTGGGCGGCCGCGGCAACAGCATCCGCGACTTCACTTCGGCCAGGATCGCCGCCATCACCAGGTACTCGGCCGCCAGTTCGAAGCGCAGCTCCTGCATGACGTTGATGTATTCGACGTACTGGCGGGTGATCTCGGCGACCGGGATATCCAGGATGTCCAGGTTCTGCCGGCGGATCAGGTACAGCAGCAGGTCCAGCGGACCCTCGAACGCATCCAGGATGACTTCCAGCGCGTCCGGCGGGATGTACAGGTCCTGCGGAATCTGCAGGACCGGCTGTCCATGCACCACGGCCAGCGGCATTTCCTGCTGCTGTGGGGCGGGCACTCGGATTGGCGGGTTCGCGTCGGGCGCGAGTTCGGCAGTCATCAAATAGACGTCAGTATTGCAACGGACCGGTCGCCGCACCATGCCAGCGTCCGGAACGGTCCCGGGCGGCAGGATGGCAAGCCATGACACGCCTGGGTCGGCGCGATTCCACACTTCAAACAGCAAGGCGCGCCGCGATGGGCAGCGACAGAACTACGGGGAGGTCGTCTACGTGTGCTGGTGTGGGGCAGTGGATCGGTCGTCGGCTGGCGGTGGAGCCGGTTGCCGACGGGGCGCTGCATCCAGCCACGTGCAATGGACATAAGACTACGGGGTTGCCGCGCCAGTGTCCAGCCAGCCCGCTAGAATGCCCGGGATTGATTCAACAAGACCTCGGAGTTGCCCGTGTGGTATGTGATTGAAGGCTATGACGGCACGGATGTGCTGGCGGCCCGTCTGGCGTCGCGCCCGGCTCACCTGGCCCGGCTGCAGGCCCTGCAGGACGAGGGGCGGCTGCTGCTGGCCGGCCCGTGCCCGGCCATCGACAGCGAAGATCCCGGCCCGGCCGGCTTCAGTGGCAGCGTGGTGATCGCCGCGTTCGATTCGCTGACCCACGCCCAGGACTGGGCCGCCGCCGATCCTTATGTAGAGGCGGGCGTCTATGTTCGTGTCCAGGTGCGTCCGTTCCGCAAGGTCCTGCCGTGAACCGGGTCGAGCGCATCCGCGAGGCGCTGCAGCAGGCACTGGATCCGGAGCTGCTGGAGGTCAAGGACGACAGCCACCGCCACGCCGGCCATGAGGGCGCGCGTGACGGCCGGGGGCACTTCAAGGTGCACGTGGTCAGCGCCGCCTTCGAAGGAAAGCTCCCGCTGGCGCGCCACCGGGCCGTCTATGCGGCCCTGGGGACGATGATGGAGACCGATATCCATGCGTTGTCCATCCGAGCCGAGACACCGGTCAAAAACCGCTGAAACCCTTGTCCCGCCTTGTCCTGGCCAGTCCCGAAAGGGGCCGCCATGGACAGCTTTTGGTTACCGCCGTACGACATGAGGCTAACGTAGTGTTTACATCCGGGTTTGAAAACGCTTACATTCCGCGCCAAGCCCAGATCTCTAAGCCGTGGAGGGCGGCGAAGTGAACAAGGCAGCGATCACTATCAAAGATGTCGCCCGTGAGGCCCGTGTCTCTGTTGCCACGGTCTCGCGCGCACTCAATGGCCATGAAAATGTTGCCGAGCCCGTGCGCAAGCTGGTGCTGGAGGTGGCAGCGCGACTGCGCTACACCCCGCATGCAGCGGCCCGGAGCCTGAGCAGCCGGCGGACCAACACCATTGGCGTGGTGTTGCCCGATCTCTATGGCGAATTCTTTTCCGAACTGATGCGTGGCATCGACGGGGTGGCCCGCGAGCGTCGCCAGCATCTGCTCGTGTCCAGTTACCACGGTGACCAGGAGCAGCAGGGCGCGGCCCTGCGGGCCATGCGCGGCCGTGTCGATGGGTTGCTGGTGCTTTCGCCGTATGCCGAGAGCCCGGGCTTCCTGACCGACAACCTGCCGCAGTCGTTGCCCACGGTGCTGATCAACACGTACCTGCCCGAGCAGGATCATCCGGTGCTGAGCATCGATGACCATGCCGGCGCGATGGCCATGACCCGTCACCTGCTGGACGTCGGGCATCGGCGCATCGCCTTCATTTCCGGTCCGGATCTCAACTACGACGCCCGTGAGCGCCTGCGCGGTTTCCGCGATGCGCTGGCGGCCTTCGGCGATGCTGCCGAAGGGATCGAGTTGCCCGGTGACTTTGACGAAGCTTCCGGCCATCGCGCCGGACAGGAGTTGCTGGCAGCCGGCACGCTGCCCGATGCGGTGTTCGCCGCCAACGACATGATGGCGCTGGGGTGTCTGTATGCGTTCGCGCAGGCAGGTGTCCGTGTGCCGACCGATGTCGCCTTGGCGGGTTTCGATGACATTCCGCTGGCACGTTTCGTTCACCCATCGTTGACAACGATGCAGGTGAGTATCGCCGACCTCGGCGATAAGGCCGCGACGCGCCTGTTGCAGTTGATGGATGGCAACAACACAGAAGGGGCCGGCGACAAGCAGACGCTCGTGCCGACCCTGATCGTGCGTGATTCGAGCAAAGCCAGAACCTAGCAGTAGGTCACGACCGTTGGTCGTGACGCCCTAAAACAACGCACCACATAAAACGACAGGGGCCGCAAAGACGGCCACCACCACCCGGAGAGTTACATGACGTATTCCAATCACCGCAACCGCGCGCCCGCCCGCAGTCTGTTGTCCAGCGCGCTGGTCACCTGCCTGATGCTGGGCGCCGCCCCGAGCGTGATGGCGCAGTCGGCCACCTCGTCGCTGCGCGGCCAGGTCGCCGAGGCTGCCGCCGGCACCGAAGTCACCGCCACCAACGTGGCCAGCGGCACCGTGCGCCGCGCCACCACCCGTGCCGATGGCAGCTACTCGCTGATGGGCCTGGACCCGGGCACCTACAACGTCGTGGCCAATGGCCAGACGCAGAAGGTGACCGTCACCGTGGCCTCGACCGCGACCCTGAACTTCAGCGGCGCGCCGGCCAACGGCAGCACCGCCAACGCCACCAACCTGGACACGGTCAACGTCATTGCACCGACCCTGCTGCAGGAAGTGCGTACCTCCGAAGTGGGCAAGACCGTCAGCCTGCAGCAGATCCAGACCACCCCGCAGGTGTCGCGCAACTTCCTGGAATTCGCCGATGCGGTGCCGGGCCTGATCTTCACCCGTGATGCCAAGGGCAACACCTCCCTGCGTGGCGGTGCCACCAACTCCGACGGCACCAACGTCTACATCGACGGCGTGGGCCAGAAGAGCTACGTCAAGGGCGGCGGCGTGGCCGGCCAGTCCGGCAGCGCCGGCAACCCGTTCCCGCAGCTGGCGATCGGCGAATACAAGGTCATCAGCGGCAACTACAAGGCCGAATACGGCCAGGTGTCGAGCGCGGCCGTGACCGCGGCCACCAAGTCCGGCACCAACGAGTTCAAGGGTGAAACCTTCTACCGTTACACCAACGAAGACATGCGCGCCAAGACCCCGGCCGAGCGTCAGGCTGGCCAGACGAAGGAGGCATCGGCCGAGAAGGAATACGGGTTTGCATTGGGTGGTCCGATCATCCAGGACAAGGCTCACTTCTTCGTGACCTATGAAGCCAAGCGCTTCGACCTGCCGGTCACCATCGCGCCTGACGGCGCGGTCGGCCGTGCTGCCGCCCTGCTGCCGCCGGAAGGCGCCGCCGGTCTCGGCCCGGCCAGCCAGCCGTTCCAGCAGGATCTGATCTTCGCCAAGGTCGACTTCGAGCCGACCGACAACGATCGCATCGAGCTGACCTTCCAGGATCGCGATGAAACCCAGTCGCAGTTCAGCGGCCAGACCGCGCCGGAAGCCGGCCGTGAAGTGGTCAACACCGACCGTCGTTACGCCCTGCGCTGGAACCACAGCGGCGAGCGTTACTACAACGAACTGATGGTCACCCATGAAGATTCGTTCAACAACCCGACCCCGCTGACCCTGGCCAACGGCATCACCTACACCGCACCGGACGGCACCGAAGACCGCACCGTGGTGAAGATCGGTGGCGCATCGGCGCTGGATTCGCAGGTGAAGGGCCAGAAGGGCTGGTCGATCGAAGACAACCTGACCCTGGATGGCATCCAGTGGGCCGGCGATCACACCATCAAGATGGGCGCCAAGTACAAGCAGATCGACCTGTACGCATCTGACGCGGCGCAGATCAACCCGACCTTCACCTACACCCTGGGCGATCCGGACTTCCCGGATTCCATCCCCTACAAGGCGCAGTTCGTCAAGCCGGTGACCGGCGTGTCGGGCGTGTCGGGCGAAGTGCGTTCGAAGTCCAAGCAGATCGGCTTGTTCATCCAGGACGACTGGCAGGTCAACGATCACCTGCAGCTCAACCTCGGCCTGCGCTGGGACTACGAGAAGACCCCGTCGTACCTGGACTTCGTCACCCCGCAGCAGGTGGTCGACGCGATCTACTCGCAGGATCCGCGTGCGGCCGCTGGCCAGACCTACGCCGATTCGCTGGCGCTGGGTGGCCTGAACATCGGCGATTACATCAGCACCGGCAAGAACCGCAAGGCGTTCAAGGATGCCTGGCAGCCGCGCCTGGGCTTCTCGTATGACCTCAACGCCGACGAGCAGCACGTGTTCCACGGTGGTGCCGGTCGTTCGTACGATCGCGACCTGTTCGACAACCTGCAGCTGGAAACCACCAAGCTGGCCCTGCCGCAGCCGACCATCTACTTCCGCAATCCGTCGACCGGCACCTGCATCAACGGTCAGGCCGCCTGCTACGACTGGAACCCGAACCTGCTCAACGGGATCGGCAACCTGCAGACCCTGGTCGGCTCGACCAGCAATGCCGGTCTGGAAGTCGATCTGCTGAACAACAACCTCAAGGTGCCGTACTCGGATCAGTTCAGCTTCGGCATGAGCAACCAGGTGGGTGAGTGGCTGACCGATGCCACCATCTCCCGCACCCTGAGCTACGACGGCTTCGCCTTCACCCTGGGCAACCGTTACCCGACCGGCCAGTTCTTCGATGACCCGCGCCTGTGCGGCGGCACCGACCCTGGCCTGAGCCAGGCCTGGAGCTGCAACGTGCCGGGCTTCGGCAGCCTGATCATCGGTCAGCAGGGCATCAAGACCCGTGCGACCCAGGTCCTGCTGTCGGCGCAGAAGCCGTTCACCCAGGAAAGCGGCTGGGGTACCTCGGTGGCCTACACCTGGACCACCGCGCGCCACAACCGCGACATCAACGAGAAGTACGCGTTCGACCGCGGCCTGATCGAGGATTACCCGACCATCCGTTCCAACGGCGCGCCGCGCCACCGCCTGGTGGTCACCGGTTCGTACGCGGGCTTCTGGGGCATCACCTTCGGTGGCAAGGTCACCCTGGCCACCCCGACTGCCGTCAATGACTGGTACGGCGTGCCGCAGGCCAGTGGCTACAACCTGCCGACCCCGCAGGCCGCGGTGCCCAACGCCAATGGCAAGTTCCTGCTGGGTGGCAAGATCTTCGGCTACCGTTCGGTCGATCTGCAGGCGACGAAGACGTTCAAGATGCCGGGCGAGACCGAGCTGTACGCGCGCATCGACATCATCAACGTGTTCAACTTCGACAACTTCTCCACCTACAACTACGTCAAGACCAACGGCAAGCTGCAGGCCAGCTACAACGAGACCGGCGACATCATCGGTACGCCGCGTCAGGTGAAGGCAGAAGTCGGCTTCCGCTTCTGATGCAACAACGGCCCCGTCTTCGGACGGGGCCGGTTTCATGGCAATGGCTGGCCTTCGGGCCAGTCCATTGTCCAGGCCGGTGCCACGGAGGGTGGCAGCGGCCTGGGCAATGACCCGCGGCTCTGGACCACGCCTGCGTGGTTTTTTAAGGACGCGTTCTGTAAACGATTTCAGGTCATTGGACGTTATGCTTCCCAGTCACGAACAACGCACAAGGAGTTGGCCCATGCAGGCACGCCACCTGTTGACCGCTGCGACGATCAGTCTCGCCGTCGCTGCCTGCCAGCCGCAGGCCCAGCAGGAGCCGGCCAAGCCCAAGCCGCCCGTGATCCTGGTCGAGGCGGATGTGCCGCCGCGGCCGATGAAGCCGGAGCTGCCGCCGCTGTTCGACGATATCGAGCGCCGCACCTTCCAGTTCTTCTGGGATACCACCAACGAGGTCAACGGGCTCAGCCCGGACCGTTACCCGTCGCGCCCGTTCGCCAGCATCGCCTCGGTGGGCTATGCGCTGACCGCCTATCCGATCGGCATCGAGAACGGCTGGGTCAGCCGCAACCAGGCGATCGACCGCACCCTGCTGACGCTGAAGTTCTTCCGCGACCTGCCGATGGGCCCGCAGCGCACCGGCAAAGGCGGCTACAAAGGCTTCTACTACCACTTCCTGGACATGCAGGAAGGCCGCCGCTACGACAGCTGGGTGGAACTGTCCAGCGTGGATACCGCGCTGCTGATGATGGGCGTGCTGTTCGCGCAGTCCTATTACGATGGTGACGACGCACGCGAAAAAGAGATCCGCGAGATCGCCGATACGCTGTACAAGCGCGTGGACTGGCCGTGGCTGCAGCAGCGCGCGCCGCTGATCTCGATGGGCTGGTTCCCGGAGAGCGGCTTCATCGACCACGACTGGATGGGCTACAACGAGGCGATGATGGTCTACATCCTCGCGCTCGGCTCGCCGACCCACCCGGTCAGCCCGGACGCCTGGACGGTCTGGACGCGTACCTACGACAACGACTGGGGCGTCTACCAGGGCCAGGAATACCTGTCCTTCGGCCCGCTGTTCGGGCACCAGTACACGCATGTTTGGGTGGACTTCCGCGACATCCAGGATGCCTACATGCGCGAGCGGGGCAGCACCTACTTCCTCAACAGCCGTTCGGCTGCCCTGGCGCAGCGCGAGTACGCGATCGCCAACCCGATGAACTGGAAGGATTACGGCCAGAACGTGTGGGGCCTGACCGCCAGCGATGGCCCGCAGAACACCACCCAGGAATACCGCGGCGAGCAGCGCCAGTTCCGCCATTACTCCTCGCGCGGCGCGGGCCTGCGCGAGAACTTCGATGACGGCACCATCGCGCCGACCGCGGCGATCGCCTCGATCGTGTTCGCGCCGGAAGAAGTCATCCCGGCCGCGGTGGAGATGCACAAGCGCTATGGCGACTACATCTATTCCAGCTACGGCTTCCTGGATTCGTTCAACCCGAGTTTCAACTACGACATTCCGATCAAGACCGGTCGCCTGGTGCCGGATCGCGGCTGGGTGGCCAGCGATTACATCGGTATCGACCAGGGCCCGATCCTGACCATGATCGCCAACTACCGGAACGATTTCGTCTGGGATGTGATGAAGAAGAACGCCCATATCCGCAAGGGTCTGGAGCGTGCCGGCTTCAGCGGTGGCTGGTTGACCCCGGAAGGCGAGGATCAGCCGATGGAACTGCAGAAAGATGAAAAGGCGGCCTCGGCCCGCTCGGTCGGCATCGCCGAATCGCGCGCGGCGGCCGCCCAGGAACAGAAGAACAATTCCAATTCGAACCGCAACCAGCAGCAGGGGAAGTAAGCAGTGCCATTGTCGTCGCGCCCGAAGCTGGGGTTGAGTCTGTTGCTGCTGATTGCCGGCAGTCTGTTGTTGAGTGCCTGCCGGAAAGAACCGGAAGGGGTCACCGTGCGTTTCTGGGCGATGGGCCGCGAGGCCGAAGTCGTCACCGGCCTGGTCCGTGAATTCGAAGCGGAAAATCCCGGCATCCATGTCGATGTGCAGAACATCCCGTGGACGGCCGCGCATGAAAAGCTGCTGACCGCGTTCGCCGCCGAAGGGCTGCCGGACGTGTGCCAGCTGGGCAATACCTGGATCCCCGAGTTCGCCGAACTCAATACCCTGACCCCGCTGCAGCCCTACGTGGCGCAGTCCAAGGTGGTGGACCCGGCCGACTACTTCCAGGGCATCTGGGATACCAATGTCATCCACGACGAACTGGTCGGGGTGCCGTGGTACGTGGATACGCGCCTGCTGTATTACCGCAAGGACATGCTCGCCAAGGCCGGCTACGACCACCCGCCGCGCAGCTGGGCCGAGTGGAACGAGATGATGGCGGCGATCAAGGCCATGCAGGGCCCGAACCGCTACGCGGTACTGATGCCGATCAACGAGTTCGAGCAGCAGCTGTCCTTCGCGCTGCAGCAGCCCGATCCGTTGCTGCGCGATGAAGACACCCGTGGCAATTTCAGCAGCCCGGGCTTCCGCAGGACGCTGGGCTTCTACGAGAACATGTTCGCGCAGGGCTGGGCCCCGCGCATGTCCGAGACGCAGATCTCCAACGTCTGGGACGAGTTCTTCCGCGGCTTCAATGTGTTCTACGTGTCCGGCCCCTGGAACATCCGCGAGTTCAAGAAGCTGCAGCCCAAGGAACTGGAAGGGCAGTGGGGCACCGCCGCACTGCCGGGTCCGGATGGCCCGGGCGCGGGCATCGCCGGCGGGACCAGCCTGGTGATCTTCCGCGATTCGAAGCAGAAAGAAGCCTCGTGGAAACTGATCGAGTTCCTGTCGCGCCCGGCGATCCAGGAGCGCTTCCATTCGATCATCGGCGACCTGCCGCCGCGGCGCAGCACCTGGGAATACCCCTCGCTGGCCAACGACCCATTGGCGCAGCCGTTCCGCGACCAGCTCGAGCGGGTCAAGCCGACCCCGAAGGTGCTGGAGTGGGAGCGGATCGCCCAGGAAATGCGGATCACCACCGAACAGGTGGTGCGTGGTGGCCTAGACCAGGATCAAGCAGTGAAAGAGCTGGACGAACGCGTGGACAAGGTCCTCGCCAAACGCCGCTGGATGCATGAGCAGCACCGGCAGGAATCCTCCGGGGCGAGCGACACGGCGCACTCCAGTGCGGTGGCCACGGAGGCGGCACCATGAAGCAGCGTTCGCTTGCCGGCTGGATGTTCGCCGGTCCGGCCATTCTGGTCATCGCGGTGTTCTTCGGCCTGCCGGTGTTCTCGGCGCTGGCGCTGAGCATCACCGATTTCGATCTGTACGCACTGGCCGACGGTGACAACCTGCGCTTCGTCGGCCTGGGCAACTACATCGATCTGCTGCAGACCCCGATGTTCTGGAAGTCGCTGTGGAATACCACGTACTTCGTGATCGTCGGTGTGCCGCTGTCGATCGCGGTGTCGTTGGGTGCGGCGATCCTGCTCAATGCACCGGCCGCCCGTTTCAAAGCGTTGTTCCGTACCGCGCTGTTCGCTCCGGTGGTGACCACCCTGGTCGCGGTGGCGGTGATCTGGCGTTACCTGTTCCATACCAGCTACGGCCTGGTGAACTACGGCCTGGGCCATCTGGGCATCAGCCCGATCGACTGGCTGGGCGACCCGAACTGGGCGATGCCGACCATCATGCTGTTCGCGGTGTGGAAGAACTTCGGCTACAACATGGTGATCTTCCTGGCCGGCCTGCAGGCGATTCCGCATGACCTGTACGAGGCCGCGCGCATCGACGGTGCCTCGCGCTGGAAGCAGTTCCTGCACATCACCCTGCCGATGCTCGGCCCGGTGCTGCTGGTGGTCGGCGTGATCACGGTGTCCGGCTACTTCCAGCTGTTTGCAGAGCCCTACGTGATGACGCGTGGCGACCCACTGCAGAGCACTGTCAGCGTGCTGTATTTCATGTTTGAAGAAGGCTTCAAGTGGTGGAACCTGGGGCGCGCCTCCGCGGTGGCGTTCCTGCTGTTCCTGATCATCCTGGGCGTGACCAGCATCATGCTGCGTTTCGGCCGCAAGAGGCAGTTGGTATGAGTCGTGAAATCGGTCAATCGCGCTGGCATGCTTGGTGGGTCAATGGTGGCCTGGTGGTGCTGGCGGTCCTGAGCCTGGCGCCGCTGTTGTGGATGCTGTCGGTGTCGTTCATGCCGACCGGCGAAGCGGCACATTTTCCGCCGCCGCTGCTGCCGTCCTCGCTGACCACCGCGAACTACCATGAGTTGTTCGCGCGCACCGGCATGGCCAACAACTTCGTCAACAGCCTGATGGTGTCGCTGGCCATCACCTTCGGCTCGCTGCTGCTCAACACCATGGCCGGCTATGCCTTCGCCAAGCTGCGCTTTGCCGGCCGCGAGCGCATCTTCCAGCTGCTGCTGGCCGCGCTGGTGATCCCGGCGCAGGTGGCGATGCTGCCGCTGTTCCTGCTGATGAAGCAGCTGGGCCTGGTCAACAACTTCGGTGGCGTGATCGTGCCGGCGCTGGCGACGGTGTTCGGCATCTTCCTGGTCCGCCAGTACGCCCGTTCGATCCCGGACGAGCTGCTCGAAGCGGCCCGCATCGACGGGGCAGGGGAGCTGCGGATCTTCTTCCAGATCGTGCTGCCGATGCTCAAGCCGGTTTTGGTGACCCTGTCGATCTTCACCTTCATGGCTGCCTGGAACGATTTCATGTGGCCCTTGATCGTGTTGACCGACCAGGAGCACTACACTCTCCCGGTGGCCCTGGCCACGCTCTCGCGCGAGCACATCATGGACGTTGAAATGATGATGGCCGGCGCGGTGGTCACGGTGGTTCCGGTGCTGCTGCTGTTCCTGGCATTGCAGCGTTATTACATCCAAGGTCTGTTGCTGGGGAGTGTCAAAGGGTGAAGCATGCCGTCGTCGCGGTGGGTCTGGGTCTGGTCTGGTCACTGGCGGCCTCAGCCGCACCGCCGGCGACGCCGGTGTTGCCCGCACCCAAGGTGCTGGACAGCTTCGATGACATGTCGCCGTGGAAGCTGGTCGTCTCCGACCAGGTCAGCGGCTCGCTGCGCAGCGTGGCCGGCAGTGGCGGAGGCCGCGCGCTGTGCGTGGATTACGACTTCCACAACGTGTCCGGCTATGTCGGCATCCGCCGCGAGCTGGGCATCCAGTACCCGGAGAATTACAAGTTCGGCTTCCAGCTGCGCGGCGATTCCCCTGCCAACGATCTGCAGTTCAAGCTGATCGACGCCAGCGGCGACAACGTGTGGTGGGTCAACCGCCCCGGCTATGCGTTCCCCAAAACCTGGACGCCGGTGCAGTACCGCAAGCGCCAGATCGACAAGGCCTGGGGCCCGGAGACCGACAAGACGCTCAAGCGCAGCGCGGCCGTGGAATTCACGATCTACAGCAAGGTCGGCGGCAAGGGCACGGTCTGTTTCGACCGGCTCACGCTGCAGGGACTGCCGCCGGCCGATACGTCTTCACTGAGCCCGTCGGTGATCGCCGATACCGCCACCGCGCTGCAGAACCGCATCGTCGATGGCAAGCCGGACACGGTCTGGATCAGCGGCGGCGTGGCCGAACAGACCATCAGCCTGGACCTGCACAAGGTGCGCGAGTTTGGCGGGGCGGTGATCGAATGGCTGCCCGGACTGGAGGCCACCCGCTACGTGGTGCGTTCCTCGGCCGATGGGCGCAGCTGGAATACGCTGCGTGAGGTGACCGCCGGCGGCGGTGGCCGCGACTGGCTGGCGCTGCCGGATACGGACGCGCGCTATCTGCGCTTCGACCTCAAGGGCGGCCCGAGCTGGCGCTATGGTATCCGCGATATCACGCTCAAGCCGCTCGAGTTCGCCGATACCCCGAATGATTTCGTCCGTTCGGTCGGTGCCGACCTGCCGCGCGGTTCGGTGCCGCGCGGCTTCACCGGCGAGCAGCCGTACTGGACGCTGCTGGGTCTGGATGGCGGCCGCGAGCAGGCCCTGATCGGCGAAGACGGTGCGCTGGAAGTGGCCAAGGCCAGCTTCAGCGTCGAACCGTTCGTGCTGGTGGACAACAAACTGCTGAGCTGGGCCGACGTCAAGACCGACCAGTCGCTGCAGGACGATTACCTGCCGATCGCCAACGTCGGCTGGACCCACGACAAGGCTGGCCTGCAGGTGACCGGCTTCGTGCAGGGCACGCCGGACAACGCGCAGCTGGTCGGTCGTTACACCCTGCGCAACCCCGACAAGGTCGCCCACGAGTACACCCTGGCCCTGGCCGTGCGCCCGTGGCAGGTGAACCCGCCGACCCAGTTCCTCAATACCGTCGGCGGCGTCAGCCCGATCAACAACCTGTCCTTCGACCCGACCCATGTCGACGTCAACGGCACGCCGCGCCTGTACCCGGCACAGGCACCGGACGCGGCCTTCGCCACCGCGTTCGACAGCAAGTTCGACGTGGTCCACCTGGCCAGCGGCAAGCTGCCGGGCACCACCGAAGTGAAGGACAGCACCGGCCTGGCCTCGGGCGCGCTGCTGTACCGCTGGAAGCTGGAGCCTGGCCAGAGCCGCGAGGTCGCCATCGTGCTGCCGCAGACCGGCAACTGGGTGATGCCCAAGGCCTTCGATGCGGCCAAGGCGCAGCAGCAGGTCGCCTCGATGTGGCGGACCAAGCTGGACCAGGTGACGCTGCAGGTCCCGGCGGCCGGCAAGCCGCTGGCCGATACGCTGCGCACCGCGCTGGCGCACATGCTGATCTCGCGCATCGGCCCCAGCCTGCAGCCGGGCACGCGTTCGTATTCGCGCAGCTGGATCCGCGATGGCGCAATGATCTCCGAAGGGCTGCTGCGCATGGGCCGCAGCGATGCGGTGCGGCAGTACGTGAACTGGTATGCGCCGTATCAGTTCGACAATGGCAAGGTGCCGTGCTGCGTCGATTCGCGCGGCAGCGATCCGGTGCCGGAGAACGACAGCCATGGCGAGCTCATTTTCAACATCGCCGAGTACTGGCGCTACACCGGTGACACCACCTTCCTGGAGGTGATGTGGCCACACGTGCAGGGCGCCTACCAGTACATGGAGCAGCTGCGCCTGAGCGAACGCACCGAAGAAAATCGGGCGCGCAACCCCGCCTTCTACGGGATGATGCCGGTCTCGATCAGCCACGAAGGCTATTCGGCCAAGCCGATGCATTCGTACTGGGACAACTTCTGGGCGCTGCGCGGCTACAAGGACGCGGCGATCATCGCCAGCACGCTCGGCAAGGCCGAAGCGATGCAGATCAGTGAGTCGCGCGATCAGTTTCGTGACGACCTGCAGGCTTCGCTGCTGGCGGCGACCGCGCAGCACAAGATCGACTACCTGCCCGGCTCGGCCGAGCTGGGTGATTTCGATGCCACATCGACCACCATCGCACTGGCGCCGGCCGGTGAGCAGGGGCGCCTGCCGCAGCCCTACTTGAACAACACGTTCGAGCGCTACTGGAGCGAGTTCGAAGCGCGCCGCGATGGCAAGCGCGAGTGGAAGGACTACACCCCGTACGAGTGGCGCAACGTGGCCGCCTTCGTGCGCCTGGGCTGGCGCGACCGCGCCTGGCAGGCGACCGAGTTCTTCTTCAAGGACCGTGCACCGCAGCCGTGGAACCAGTGGGCCGAAGTGGTCTCGCGCACGCCGCGCAAACCGTTCTTCCTGGGGGACCTGCCCCATGCGTGGGTGGCCTCGGACTTCGTGCGTTCGGCATTGGACATGTTCGCCTACAGCCGCGATATCGACGACAGCCTGGTGCTGGCCGCGGGCGTGCCGTCGCGCTGGCTGGAAGGCAAGGGGGTCGGCGTGCAGGGCCTGCGCACCCCGAACGGGCAGCTCAACTACGCGCTGCTCCGCAACGACAAGCAGCTCACCCTGACCGTGTCGGCCGGCCTGGTGCCGCCGGTCGGTGGCGTGGTGCTGCCGTGGCCGTACAGCGGCGAGCCGGGCGCCACCACCGTCAATGGTGAGCCGGCGGAATGGGTGGGCGGCGAACTGCGCGTGATGCAGGTGCCGGCCAAGGTCGAGATCGAGATTCCGGCGTCGGTACGCCGGGCGGAACGCAAGGCACCGTAATGAGGAAGATGATGATGCGCGGCCTGCTGGCCGCGGTGCTGGCGTCCGCGCCCCTGGTTGCACTGGCGCAGAGCGCCGTGGCGGCACCCGCGCAGGAGATGACCATGGTCACCTTCAATCTTCACCACGATCGCGAGAACTGGCCGGCCCGCCGCCAGGTGATCCTGCGTGAACTGCAGGCACTGCAGCCCGATGCGATCGCGCTGCAGGAAGTGATCCAGAAGCCCCATGTGCGTAACCAGGCCGCATGGTTGGCGCGCAAGCTGGGCTATGAGTATCAGTTCGTCTCGACCGATCCGCCGGGGCGTTTCAAGCGCTACGGCAATGCCCTGCTGACCCGGCGGCCGGTGCTGTCGCGCAACGACCATCTGCTGGCACCGCTGGGCGACTACCGCACCGTGGCGCATCTGCGCATCGACGTGGAGGGTCGCCCGGTCAACGTCTACGCAACGCACTTGAATGAGCGTTCGGACGAGGTGGGCAGCCGCATCCGTGGAGAGCAGGTGGCGGATCTGCTGGCCTTCATCGCGCAGAGCGCAGGCGACGCGCCGGTGGTCGTGGCGGGGGACTTCAATGCACTGGTGGATGCCGGTGACCTGAGCGAGCTGCGCAACCACTACGGGGACAGCTACGGCAGCGTGCACGTCAACAACGAACTGGCCCAGGTCAGTACGCTCAACCGGCACTACTACGACGCGCCCTCGCGCATCGACCACATCTTCTTCCAGCAGGATCGACTGCTCGCCCGTGAGGCGAAGATCCTGTTCGACCAACCGTACGCAGACGGCCGCTGGGCGTCGGATCATTACGGCGTGTGGACCCGGCTGCAGTTCGCGCCGGGCACCGGAAACGCCGGCGCGACGACGCCCTGAGGTGCGCGCCGCGTCGTCGGTGACGGCGTAGCACGCAAACGGCCGCATCCACGCATGGCGTGGCTCTGCATTTGATGTATCCCGTGCAGGATCCACGCGTGGCGTGGGTCTACCCTTGTTGCGTCCGATGGCGTGTGTAGATCCACGCCATGCGTGGATTGCTCTCAGTGCCGCCCTCATGACCGCCTGACGCACGCCGATGCCTGCGTCATCCAACACCCCAAACGCAGACAGCGGCCCGAAGGCCGCTGTCTGTTTGTTGCGTCAGTCACTCAGGATCAGAGCGTGTCTTTCTTTTCCTGGTCGGCCTTGTCGCCTTCCTCGGCCTGCGGGGCATCGGTCGGGATGTCCTCGCGGGCTTCGGCCTGCGCGGCCTGTTCGGCAGCGTTGGTCGCCGCCGGGGTTTCGCTGGCGGCCGAACCGAACAGCTGACCGTTGTGCACGACCGGGCCTGCCGGGGCCGATTCGGTGCGGGCCTGCGGGGCCGCCGGCTGTGCCGGGGCCTGGGTCGCATCCACGGCATCCAGCATGCTGGTCTGCACCGGTGCGACGGTCGGCTCTTTCACTTCCTGCGGGGTGGTCTCAACGACCGGGGCCGCCGGAGCAGCAACCGGAGCCGGAGCCGCCGGAGCAGCAACCGGAGCCGGAGCCGCCGGAGCAGCAACCGGGGCCGGCGCCGCCGGAGCAGCGACCGGGGCTGGGGCCGCCGGAGCAGCAACCGGGGCCGGCGCCACTGGAGCAGCGACCGGCGCCGGAGCCGCCGGAGCAGCGACCGGAGCCGGCGCCACCGGAGCAGCGACCGGGGCCGGGGCTGCCGGAGCAGCGACCGGTTCAACCGGACGCGCGGCTTCCACCGGCGCAGCCGGCCGGGCAGCAGCGGGGGTCGGCTTCGGGCTTTCCACGAACGGCACCGGGTCGTTGTAGGAGGCCGGGGCCTTCTCGGCGACCGGCTCGACGGCCGGGGAAGCAGCCTTCTCGACGACCGGGGTCGGGGCCTTGTCGGCCACCGGTGCCGGGGTCGGCTCGGCATGACCCGCGGTCACGACCGGGCTGCTGACCACGGCGACCGGAGCGGCGGCAGCCACTGCCGCCACCGGGGCCGGGCGCGGGGCCTGGACCGGCGCAGGCGCGGCGGCCGGCGCGTTGCCGGATTCGTCGTCGAACTCGAACTCCGGCTGCGGCTGACCGTTGTTGGCGACCTGGCGCTCGGCCGGGGCGGCGGTATCGCCGTCCTGATCGCCGTCCTGGTCGTCGCCCTCGTCATCCAGACCGTTGTCGTCACCGTTCAGGCCATCGCTGCCGGCAGCCTGCTCACCATTGCCACGACGACGACGACGGCCACCGCGACGGCCGCGACGACGACGCGAAGCGCCTTCACCGGTACCGTCTTCGGCATTGGCCGGCGCGTCACCCTGTTCGGTGGCGTCGGTGTCGCCCAGCTGTGCGTCCTCGGCCGGAGCGGCCTTGGCCGTTTCCTGGACGTGGGCGGCCGGCGCGGCGGCATCGGTGGCGACCACGGCAGCCGCAGCGATCACGGCGGCGTCGGCAGCGACCGGCGCAGCGGTGGTCGGCTTCGGTGCATCGGCTTGGGGCTGACGCGCGGGCTTCTCGCTCACGGCCGGCTTGTCGCCGTCGTTCTGCTGCGGCTTGGCCTGGCCGTTCTGGCCCTGCTTCTGCTTCAGCTTCGGCTGCTGCTGGTCATTGCGCGCTTCATTGCGCGGCTTGGACGGCTGCTGCTCGTTGCGCGGCTTGCCCTGGGCGGGTGCCTGCACCTGTGCCGCATTGCCGTTGGCCGGTGCGGCGGTGTCCTGGCGGCGCTCGTCGCGACGCTCGCCCTTCGGGCCGCGTTCGCCGCGCTCACCACGGTCCTTGCCACGGCCCTGCGCCTGCGCATTGCCGTTGCCACCACGCTCGCCACGCTCATCGCGGCGACCGTTGCGGTCCTTGCCGTTGCGGTCCTTGTTGCGACCGTTGCGGTTGCCGTCCTGGCCCGGGCGGTTGCCCGGCTGTGGTGCGGCGGCCGGGGCCGGTTCGCCACCGAAGATGCGCTTGAGCCAACCCACCACGCCGGTTGCCGCCGGGGCGGCCACGGGGGCGGCGACCGGGGCCGGTGCGGCTTCCGGTTCCGGCGCTTCACGCACCGGGGCCGGCTGGCTGTGCTTGACCTGGGTCACCACCGGGGCGACCGGGATGTTCAGCTGGGCCTTGGTCAGTGCGTGCACCGGCAGCTTGCGCGGGGTGCCGCGCTGGTAGCTCGGCTTGCCGCTTTCTTCGCCCAGCTCGTTCTCACGCAGGCGGGTGACTTCGTAATGCGGGGTGTGCAGCTGCTCGTCGGCGACGATCACGATCGGCGCGTCATGGCGCTGTTCGATCTCGCGCAGCGCGCTGCGCTTTTCGTTGAGCAGGTAGTTGGCGATCTCGACCGGGGCCTGGACCAGCACCTGCCCGGTGTTCTCCTTCATCGCATGCTCTTCAGCCACGCGGATGATCGACAGCGACAGCGACTCGACGCTGCGCATGCGGCCATGGCCGTCGCAACGCGGGCAGACGATCTGGCTGGATTCGCCCAGGCTCGGACGCAGGCGCTGGCGGCTCATTTCCATCAGGCCGAAGCGCGAGATGCGGCCCAGCTGCACGCGCGCACGGTCGTACTTGAGCGCGTTCTGCAGGCGGTTCTCGACTTCGCGCTGGTGCTTGTTGGAGGCCATGTCGATGAAATCGATGACCACCAGGCCACCCAGATCGCGCAGGCGCAGCTGGCGGGCCACTTCTTCGGCCGCTTCCAGGTTGGTCTGGAAGGCGGTGTCCTCGATGTCGCTGCCCTTGGTGGCGCGCGAGGAGTTGACGTCGATGGCGGTCAGCGCTTCGGTCTGGTCGACCACGATCGAGCCGCCCGACGGCAGGCGGACGTTGCGTTCATACGCGCCTTCGATCTGCGATTCGATCTGGAAGCGGTTGAACAGCGGGATGTCGTCCTTGTAATGCTTGAGCTTGCGCAGGGTCTGCGGCATCACCTGCTGCATGAACTCCTGGGCGGTCTCGTACAGCTCTTCGGTGTCCACCAGGATCTCGCCGACATCGGCGCGCAGGTAGTCACGCAGGGCGCGCACGATCAGGCGCGATTCCTGGTAGATCAGGAACGAGGCCGGCTTGGTCAGCGCCGCTTCGGCGATCGACTTCCAGACCTGCAGCAGGTAATCCAGATCCCACTGCAGCTCTTCGGCATCGCGGCCGACGCCGGCGGTGCGGATGATCACGCCCATGTCGTCGGGGATGTTCAGCTTGTCCAGCGCTTCCTTCAGCGCGGCGCGGTCTTCGCCCTCGATGCGACGCGAGACGCCACCGGCGCTCGGCGAGTTCGGCATCAGGACCATGTAACGGCCGGCCAGCGAGATGAACGTGGTCAGGGCAGCGCCCTTGTTGCCGCGCTCTTCCTTGTCCACCTGGACCACGACTTCCTGGCCCTCACGCAGCAGCTCGCGGATGCCGGCCTTGTTGTGGTCGACGCCGGCCTGGAAGTAATCGCGGGAGATTTCCTTCAGCGGCAGGAAGCCATGGCGCTCGCCGCCGTATTCGACGAAAGCGGCCTCCAGCGAAGGCTCAAGGCGCGTGATGCGGCCCTTGTAGATGTTCGACTTCTTCTGTTCCTTGGACGGCTGTTCGATGTCGATGTCGTACAGCGTCTGGCCATCCACGATGGCTACCCGCAGCTCTTCAGCCTGCGTGGCATTGATCAGCATTCGCTTCATTCTTGCGTTCCTCGCGCGCTGCTACCGCGCGGAACGCCATGGGGTTTCGCTTCTGGTCACGCTTCACCGCCCATCGCGCATGCGCGGGGAGGGCGGTTTGGGTTTCCAGCGCTACAACACCACGGCAGGCCGCGGGAGCGCTTCATTTGTTTTGGTTTGGGTGTAACGGGGCCGGAGGCAGCTTTCAGCCAGGCTGGAGCGCCACAGGGACATGTTCAGCGCGAATGCGTGTCAGACATCCGGCGATGGCCGGGACCGCCGGTGAGCCGCTAACATGGCCGCCCCGGGGGCGGTGGCTGCGCACTGTGCCGGAATCGCGGGAAGTCGGGCTTCTGGCCCAGAACAACTTCCAACGAAATCAATCCCTTATCTCGCCCGCCGAGTGTAACAGAATAAAAGGCCAATGACCGTTACCGAGCCCACCCCCAAAGCCGCTGAAGCCATGACCAGCGTACGTATCATCACTGTCCCGGCCGACCGCGCCGGGCAACGCCTGGACAACTTCCTGCTCGGCCAGCTCAAGGGTGCACCGCGCAGCCTGATCTACAAGCTCGTCCGCAGTGGCCAGGTCCGCGTCAATGGCGGCCGCGCCAAGGCCGAGCGCAAGCTCGAGGGCGGCGACGAAGTCCGGGTCCCGCCGGTCCGTCTCAACGAGGAAGGCGACAAGGCCGGTCCGCCCGCGGCGTTCATGAAAAGGCTGGAAGATGCCATCGTGTTCGAAGACGATCGGCTGCTGGCCCTGAACAAACCGTCGGGCGTGGCCAGCCACGGCGGCAGCGGCATCAGCTTCGGCGCCATCGAAACGCTGCGTGCCCTGCGCCCGGGCAAGACCCTGGAGCTGGTGCATCGGCTGGACCGGGATACCTCGGGCCTGCTGATCGTGGCCAAGAAGCGCTCGGCGCTGAGCGAGCTGCAGGCACTGCTGCGCGAAGACCACGGCGCCGGCATCCGCAAGCGCTACCTGACCCTGCTGGCCGGCCGCATGCCCGATGGCACGATGACCGTGGATGCCCCGCTGCACGTGGGTCTGCGCCAGGGCGGCGAGCGCCACGTGCAGGTCAATCCGATCGGCAAGGAATCGATCAGCCACTTCAAGGTGCTGGAGCGCAAGGGTGGGCATTCGTACTGCGAGGTCCGCATCGAAACCGGCCGTACCCACCAGATCCGCGTGCATGCCCAGCATCTGGGTCACCCGGTGGCCGGTGACGACAAGTACGGCGATCCGGACGTCAACAAGCGACTTCGTGAGCAGATCGGCCTGAAACGACTGTTCCTGCACGCCGCATCGCTGGAGTTCGCGCTGGATGCAGGCAAGACGCCGTATCTGATCAATGCACCGCTGGCCGAGGAGCTGGTCGAGGTGTTGAACCGGTTGAAGTAAGCGCCGGCAGATAAGCCCGCGCCGATCGGCGGGTGGTGCCGGCCGCTGGCCGGCTCTGCCCAGCCTTGATCGACATCGGGAAGAGCCGGCCAGCGGCCGGCACTACCGGGCGGTGGGCCCGGCGCCGACGTTATCCGGGCAACAGCGTCCGGCGTTATCGGGGTAGCGCCCGGGCCTCACCATTTGAACAGCACCAGGCTGATCGCCAGGCTGCCCATGCCGGCCACCAGGCCGTACACGGTCTCGTGGCCCTTGGCGTAGCGCTTGGCCGCCGGCAGCAGTTCGTCCAGGGCCAGGAACACCATCACCCCGGAAATGATCCCGAACACCCAGCCGAACGTGGCGTGGTTGAGCACGCCGGACAGGGCCACATACCCGATTGCCGCGCCGATCGGCTCGGCCAGGCCGGACAGCAGGCTGGCGCCGAACGCGTAGAACTTGTTCTGCGTGGCGAAATACACCGGGACCGCGATCGCGATGCCCTCGGGGATGTTGTGGATGGCGATGGCGAAGGCCAGCGGCATGCCCACCGACGGGCTTTCCAGCGTGGCAAAGAACGTGGCCAGGCCCTCGGGGAAGTTGTGCGCGGTGATCGCCACCGCCGTCAGCAGGCCGACCCGCTTGATGTAGGCCTTGTTGTTGTCGCGGAACAGCGGGTCCTGCTTGTCCAGGCTCTCGTGCGGGTTCGGGATCAGGTGGTCGATCACCACGATCAGCAGCACGCCGACCAGGAAGGCCGCCGTGCCATAGGCGAAGCCCAGCCGGGCGTCGTAGGCCTGGGTGAACGAGTCGATCGCCTTGTTGAGGATCTCGGTCAGCGAGACGAAGACCATCGCGCCACCAGCAAAGGCCAGTCCGAACGCCAGCAGGCGCGGGTTGGGCCGGCGCGAGAACAGCACCATCAGGCTGCCCAGGGCGGTGGCCAGGCCGGCGGCCAGGGTGACCGCCAGGGCGATCCATACGTTTTCACTGGAAATATCAGGCATCCGCCAACGCGTCCTTGTAGAAGTGCAGCGCGCCCCGGGCAACATCACCGGGGCGCGGAGTAGGGAGCACGAGGTTTGCGGCGGCTGACCTCAACACAACGCGGCGATCAACCGCCGCGACGCAGCCGTTCTTCGACCGCGAAGCACTGGTCGGGCTTGGGCTGCGGCGGATTGAAGCTGACCGGCACCTGGATCGTGGTCGGAACCGTCTGCCCGGCGCGCGTGGCCGCCTTGAACTGCCAGGCCTGTACGGCCTTCTGCGCCTGCTCGTCGAGCTGGGCGTTGCCGCTGCCGCTGGCGAGCTGGACCTGGCTGGGCTGGCCGTCGGCGGCGATGGTCACCTTGAAGGTGCTGGTGCCGCCGATCCCCTGGCAGGCCAGTTCGATCGGGTACTCCGGCGGTGGCGTCTTGACCGCGGCGACCTCGGTGGGTGCCGCGACCGGGGCGGCCGGTTCGGCGGGTGTCTTGTTGCAGCCGGCCAGGGCGGCCAGGGCAAGGCTGGACAGCAGGAGGTACTGCAGTTTCATGGGCTTACTCCGTCAGGGCCGAGGCTTTCGCCGCGCAGATGAAGTCGTTCTCGCTCAGGCCGCCCACATCGTGGGTGGAGAAGCGCACCACCGCGCGGTCGTAATGCACGCCCAGGTCCGGGTGGTGATCTTCACGATGGGCCACCCAGGCCAGGGCGTTCACGAAGGCCATGGTGCCGTGGTAGTTGTCGAAGCGGAAGGTGCGGGTCAGCGCCTGGCCGGCCTCGGCCAGCTCCCAGCCGGGAATCTGCGCCAGCAGCTCGGTGACCCGGGCGGTGCCGAGCTTGTGGTCGCTGCCTTTGCGCGGCACGCAGTGGGCTTGCGCCAGCGGAATCAGGTCGGCCATGGGTTCCTCCACATCTGTATGACTGAACAATGCGCGGTCAGGTGTATAAACCGAATGAGCGCATAACAAGGGATTGGCTAGAATAGCCCGATGATCCAGATATCCGACACTGCCCAATCCTATTTCCGCAAGCTGATCGAACGTGAGGCCGTGCCCGGCATGGGCGTACGCCTCACCGCCGTCGATGCGGGTACCCCGCGCGCCGATGCCCGCCTGGAGTTCGCCGATCCCGGTGAGCTGCTCGGTGACGAGTGGGCCGTGGACTGCGATGGCTTCACCCTCTACGTGGCCGCTACCAGCGTGGCCTGGCTCGATGGTGCCGAGATCGATTTCGTCACCAATGCCACGGGCAGCCAGCAGCTGACCATCAAGGCCCCCAAGATCAAGGGCGAGGCGCCGACCGAAGGCTCCTCGCTGGTCGAGCGCGTGCGCTGGGTGGTGGAGAACGAAGTCAACCCGCAGCTGGCCTCGCACGGCGGCAAGGTCGCGGTGCAGGAAGTCTCGGCCGATGGCGTGGTGATGCTGCGCTTCGGCGGCGGTTGCCAGGGCTGCGGCATGGCCGACGTCACGCTCAAGCAGGGCATCGAAAAAACCCTGATGGGGCGTGTGCCCGGCATCACCGCGGTACGCGATGCGACCGACCACGAGAGTGGCGACGCGCCGTACATTCCCCGCGGCACGGCAGCCTGATCGCGCTGCGTGCCACTGCGCCGGGCTGACGACATCCTCGATTGGCTGCTGGCTCGCCAGCCGGACAAGCGCATTCTCGAAAAAACCACCGGCCTCCCCTATGGATGGGGCCTGTGGCTGCGCGCGTTGTCGCCATTGCCGCGGCCGTTCCGGGCCAGCGAAGTGCTGGCCGAGCTGGCCCAGCGCGAGCCGCTTCCGCAGGGCGGGCGCCTGCCGGAACTGAGTTTCGTCCAGGCGATGCGGCGCCTGCTCTGGCAGGGCTGGGATCCGGCGCCGCGCGATCAGCGCTGGATGCGCTGGACCTCGGCCGTGATCAGCGCGTTGCTGCATCTGATGTTCGCGTTGTTGCTGCTGTGGGTCGCCTTGATCCGGCCGCCTGCCGAACCGGACCAGGGCGGTGAGAGCGGGCGTGTGCAGGTGGCGTTCGTTGGACGCGGCACGCCACAGCAGGAGGAAGGCGCGCAACCCGCCGCTGCCGAGCCGGCCACGGCGGAAGCGGCGGTCGCTGCGGCGATGGCCAATGCCCAGGCGATGGCGCAGGCCGAGGCCGATGCGCAGACAGCCTCGGCCCCGCAGCCGACCGCAGCGCCGGCGCCGCCGAGCGAGCCGCAACCGGCGCCACCCGCGCCGGCCACGCCCGCGGTGGAACAGCCCGTCCAGGCGACCGAGGTGGCCCTGGCCACGACCGATTTCGTGGTGCCGCCGACCAGCGTCCCGCGCACCGCCGTGCGTGTGATGACGCGCGAGCCACAGGACATCGCCGTCCGTGAGCGCACCGTGGTCACGGTGAAGGCGCCGACGCCGCGTGCCACCGTACCGGCGCCGCGCCCGGCCGAACCGCAGGTGCGCACGCCCGAGCTGAGCGTGCAGGAGCGGCAGGTCACCGTGATAGAAGCGCCGACACCGACCGTGGCCATTCCCGGGCCACGGGTGGAGGCCACCGTTCCGCAACGTGACGTGCAGGTGCGCGAACGCGAGATCCGGCCGGTGACCGCGCCGGCGGTGAGCGTGGCCACAGTGCCCACGCGCGAGGTGGCGGTGCCCGGTCGATCGCCGGAGGTCGCCGTACGCGAACGCGCGGTGCCCAACGCCGCCCCGCGCCCGGCACCGCCATCACCGGCGGCGGCAAGCAATGCCAGCAGT
Source organism: Stenotrophomonas sp. TWI1151 (assembly GCF_039673135.1). Taxonomy (NCBI): domain Bacteria; kingdom Pseudomonadati; phylum Pseudomonadota; class Gammaproteobacteria; order Lysobacterales; family Lysobacteraceae; genus Stenotrophomonas; species Stenotrophomonas sp. TWI1151. The sequence goes on along the minus strand of NZ_JBDJLA010000004.1, from coordinate 39,779 downwards.
ACGGCGAGTGCATCCACGGCGGCGACTGCAGCGCGCGCCGCGTCGAGCCCCTCCAGGGCGCCCCCGGGCAGTTGGACCACGCCCAACCGGTCCGACGACTGGGGTGCGGCCAATCATCCGCAGGATGCCGACCTCAATGGCCGGGCCGTGAGTGCGACCCAAGGTACGGGCGGCAGCCTGTTCAAGGCCGACGGCAGCGTGCGCGTGCCAGGCCAGGACGGGCACGCTAACAGCGAGCGTGGCGCACCGGGCGGCGATAAGGACGGCTGGAGCAAGGAGCGCATCGCACAGTCCGGCACATGGCTCAAGCGCCCACCGTACGACTACACGCCGACCTCGTTCGACAAGTACTGGGCCCCCAACGAATCGTTGCTGGCCGAGTGGGTGCGTAAGGGCATCAAGGCCGTGGAGATTCCGATCCCGGGCACGAGTTCGTCCATTTCCTGCGTGATTTCCGTGTTGCAGTTCGGTGGCGGGTGCGGCCTGAGCGATCCCAACATGCAGGATCAGCCGGCCATCGCGCGGCCGCCGCCGGACATCCCGTTCAAGAAAGAGCTGCAGGAAGACAACGGCAGCCGATGAGGCTGCGCCTCATCGGCGGTAGAGCCACCCCATGGGTGGCTGCCCTAGGGTCAGGCATCAGGCGCCTCGCAGCCACGCATGGCGTGGCTCTACCGGATGCTGGGCGTTACGGTGCGGGGTCCGCGTCCGGTTCCACGTCCGCATCCTGCAATGCCACGAACGCCCAGAACGGCACGTTGCCGTCACTCCAGTAGCGGCTGGCTTCGTCGAGTACATCCAGCAGCGTATCGAAATCGGCGCCGGCATCGCTGCGCAGGGCATCAGCGTCGCTGAAGAACAGCGCATAGCCGTTGGCCGGCAGCCAGGCCAGGTCGCGCAGGTTGTCGGTCAGCGCATCCCAGTTGCCGCCAAAGCCGGTTGGAAAATCCAGGCGGGCGGCCAGGCGCATCAGCAGCGTGCGTTTGTCGTGGCAGCCGTCCAGATCGATCTGGATCACGCGCAGGCCGGCATCGCGCATCGCCGCCGACAACGGGGCGACATCATCGTTGCCGATCGCATAGATGCCGGCATTGTTGATGTCGTGCAGGCCCAATTCGAATCCGTCATGCGTCATTGCCAGCTCCCGGCAGGTGGAACGTCGAAACTGCGGAACGTTTCATAGTGATCATCGGTATAGAACCAGCCAGTAGGGGGTGTGCCGCCGGTGACGATGCGCCGCGCGCCGCGATTGCCGGCGCCGGGCGTGTCCACCGTGTATTCGTGGTAGTAGCCGCGCGGCCGCTGCGGCAGGCGCTGTTCGCGGTTGCTGAAAATGCTGCCGTCCTGCCGGTGCGGGTACGGGCCGCCGCGCTGGATCAGCGCGATGGTGTCGCGCGCCTCGGCGGGCAGGAAGGGGGGCAGGGGATCGCGCACTGCCTGGGTCGATGCCGGTGATGACGTCGCGGCGCCGGCGGGCGGCGCGGCATCCGGCTGCGTCAGCGAGGGCGCGAACTGCGGCGCGGGCGGGCGCTGGGCCAGCTTGATGGCGGCCAGGCCGCCCACCAGCAGCGCGATGGCGATCAACAACAGCAGTGGCTTGCGCATGAGGGGCCAGGGGCGATGGGCGAGGCGACTACTCTACTGCGATCATCGCCCCGCACGGTGAGGCCCAGCCGAACAGGCGTGTTGTACGGCGAAGGAGCCCGCGGTGCCCGGCGTGCCCCGTCACTGTCGCGTCACGATCCGGACACGCGATCGACCGCGCAGGACGAAGTTTCCTTTACATGGCCCTTGGTAAGCTTATCGGCCATCCCCATCATCGACTCCGCAACGCCCGGTCTTTGCCGGGTGAGTGAGCTACCAGGAGAACCACATGGCCTATACCCTCCCCAAGCTGTCCTACGCCTACGACGCGCTCGAGCCGCATATCGACGCAGCGACGATGGAAATCCACCACACCAAGCATCACCAGACGTACATCAACAACGTCAACGCCGCGCTGGAAGGCACCGAGTTCGCCGACCTGCCGGTGGAAGAGCTGGTCAAGAAGACCAAGTCGCTGCCGGAAAATCTGCAGGGCGTCGTGCGCAACAACGGCGGCGGCCATGCCAATCACACCCTGTTCTGGACCGTGATGTCGCCCAACGGCGGCGGCGCGCCGGTCGGTGATGTCGCCAAGGCGATCGATTCGCAGCTGGGCGGCCTGGAAAAGTTCAAGGAAGCCTTCACCAAGGCGGCCCTGACCCGTTTCGGCAGCGGCTGGGCCTGGCTGAGCGTCACCCCGGACAAGAAGGTCGTGGTGGAAAGCAGCGCCAACCAGGACAGCCCGCTGATGGACGGCAACACGCCGATCCTGGCCCTGGACGTGTGGGAACATGCGTACTACCTGAAGTACCAGAACCGTCGCCCGGAATACATCGGCGCGTTCTTCAACGTCGTCGACTGGAATGAAGTCGAGCGTCGTTACCAGGAAGCCATTGCCTGATCGGCACGGTCACCTGAAACGCGAACGGCCAGGCAGCGATGCCTGGCCGTTTTTCGTTGCGCCGCCCGCAGCGCTGCGACGTCAGGGCGCGCTGGTGCTTTCCGGCGTCTGCAGGCGCAGGGTCGCCATGGTTCCCAGGCGCATCGCGGTGGGGTCACTCTCGCTGGCCGGCAGCTTGATGCTGTCCTGGCGGATGCCGCCGAAGTACTTCACCTGGAACAGCACGTCCAGGCCGTGCCCACGCGCTGCGCCGGCCAGTGAGGGCGGGTCCACGCGTTCGCCGGGGTTCTTGCGGGCTGGCTGGAAGCCCGGCGTGCTGCCCACCAGTTCGGTGATCTCCGCGGAGAAATCGCCGGCGATCAGCGAGGGCAGGCCCTCGGCGGTCGCGCCGATCCAGGTCATCAGGTCGCTGGTCTGGTGCCGGCGGATCTGCGCGTCATCCGGCTCCGGCCGTAGCCGGGCCACGTAGATGTTGATCAGCTCTTCGCGCAGCTTGATCCGTACCATGCCGGCCGCGCTGAACTGCCCGGGCGGGTGCAGCAGGGTGACGGCGTCATCGGTGACCGGCAACCGGGTCAGCATCGCGCTGCCATGGCGCAACGGCTGGCTGGGCGGATCGGCGGTGACGAAATCGCAGCTGTAGCGCAGCCGGCTGGCGAGCCAGCAGGCCGGATTGCGCCCCTGGGTCTGCAGCACGCGCTGCACCGCGATCACGTCCGGCTGCATGGATTCGAGCAGCTGCAGCACCTGGTCCCGCCGTTGCTGCCACTGCGCATCGTCCTGGGTCGGCAGTTCCAGCGTGGCGATCTTCAGCGAGGGCAGGGCCTCCTCGGCCTGGCGCGCATGCGCGCCTGCGGCGGGGGCCGCCAGCAACAGCAGCAGGATCCAGCCGGTCCAACGTCGGGTCTGACCCTTGATGTGCGTGCGCATAACGATAAGTTTACGCTTCCCCCGTCGACGATCCGTGACATGGGCGCCATCCCGCGCGGTCGTTTCGGGCCCGCCTGCCATGTCCGGCGCCGCCTGTCATGCAGCTGTGCAGCGTGCGCTGGGGTAGGGGGTTCCGGTAATCTTGGTCCTTTCGTGTTCGCAGGACAGCCCCACAGGATGAGCAATATCGCAGCCGCCAGCGCAGGCAAAGGCAAGATGCCGCGCCAGATTCCCTACATCATCGGCAATGAGGCCTGCGAACGCTTCAGCTTCTATGGGATGCGCAACATCCTGGTGCAGTTCCTGATCACCTCGCTGCTGCTGCAGGAGATCACCGCCGATGGCCGCGCCGGTGAGGCGAAGGACATCATGCACAGCTTCATGATCGGCGTGTATTTCTTCCCGCTGCTCGGTGGCTGGCTGGCCGACAAATTCTTTGGCAAGTACCACACCATCCTGTGGTTCAGCCTGATCTATTGCGCCGGTCACGCCTGTCTGGCCATCTTCGAGGACAGCCGCCAGGGCTTCTTCGTCGGCCTGGGCCTGATCGCGCTGGGCGCGGGCGGCATCAAGCCGCTGGTGGCCTCGTTCATGGGCGACCAGTTCGACCAGAGCAACAAGCATCTGGCCAAGGTCGTGTTCGACGCCTTCTACTGGATCATCAACTTCGGCTCGCTGTTCGCCTCGCTGCTGATCCCGCTGGCGCTGAAGAACCTGGGCCCATCGTGGGCCTTCGGCATCCCGGGCATTCTGATGTTCGTGGCCACCTTCGTGTTCTGGATGGGCCGCAAGCGCTATGTGCTTGTGCCGCTGCCGCCGAAGGACCCGCATTCGTTCGGCAACGTGGTGCGCACCGCGCTGTCGGCACAGGTGCCGGGCAAGGGCCGTCCGGGGCGTACCCTGGCCATTCTCGGCGCGGTGCTGGCGGTGGCCTCGATGGGGCTGGTGGGCAGCCTGGGCATCGTGATCTGCCTGTGCATCGCGCTGGTCCTGCTGCTGGCCGGTATCGGTGGCGGTACCTGGATCCAGCTGGACCGCGCCCGTGCGGTGCATCCGGCCGAAGCGGTCGAGGGCGTGCGCTCGGTGCTGCGCGTGCTGGTGATTTTCGCCCTGACCACGCCGTTCTTCTCGCTGTTTGACCAGAAGGCCTCGACCTGGGTGCTGCAGGGCCAGCAGATGGCCATGCCGAGCTGGTTCACTGCGTCGCAGATGCAGGCGCTGAACCCGCTGCTGGTGATGATCCTGATCCCGTTCAACAACCTGGTGCTGTACCCGATGCTGCGCCGCTTCGGCTTCGAGCCGACCGCGCTGCGCCGGATGACCGCCGGTATCGCCTTCAGCGGCCTGGCCTGGATCGTGGTCGGTGGCATCCAGGTGATGATGGATGGCGGCAACGTGATGTCCATCTTCTGGCAGATGCTGCCCTACGCGCTGCTCACCTTCGGTGAGGTGCTGGTATCGGCCACCGGCCTGGAGTTCGCCTACAGCCAGGCGCCGCAGGCCATGAAGGGCGTGGTGATGAGCTTCTGGAACCTGACCACCACCATCGGCAACCTGTGGGTGCTGCTGTCCAACGCGGCGGTGCGCAACGATACGGTGACCCACCAGATCGCCAGTACCGGCTTGAGCGAGGCGGCGTTCCTGATGTTCTTCTTCGCCGGCTTTGCGTTCCTGGCGGCGTTGGCCTTCGGTTGGTATGCCAAGCGCTATCGTATGGTCGACAACTACCGCACCGCCTGAGCCTGACATGACCCCAGTCAACCTGCTGCTGATCGCCATTACCGTCATCGTGTCGTGGATGGCGTTCAAGAACCGTGCGCTCGCCGACCGCCTGATCCTGTGGCCGCCGGCGGTGGACCGCAACCGTCAGTACGATCGCCTGATCACGTACGGGTTCATCCACGCCGATCTGTCGCACCTGGCGTTCAACATGATCACGCTGTTCTTCTTCGGCGGCTTCATCGAACAGGTGATGCTGCAGCTGAGCGGCAGCTACCTGACGTATCCGGCGTTCTACCTGGGTGCGTTGCTGGTGTCGATCCTGCCGAGCTATCTGAAGAACCAGAAGAACCCCAACTACCTCAGCCTGGGCGCATCGGGCGCGGTATCGGCGGTGCTGTTCGCCTTCATCCTGATCAAGCCGTGGTCGATCATCCTGGTGCTGTTCATTCCGGCGCCGGCGATCATCTATGCCGTGTTCTATGTCGGCTACAGCATCTGGATGGACCGCCGCGGCGGCGATCGCATCAACCACAGCGCGCATCTGGCCGGTGCGGCCTTCGGTGTGCTGTTCATGCTGGCCATGCAGCCGAGCATCTTCAGCCACTTCCTGCGTGAGCTGAGCAACCCGACCTTCCGCCTCGGCGGTTGAGTCGGGGCGTACCGACCAACGGTCGGTACCTACGATGAGGTATCTGGCGCGGGGTGGGGCGTACCGACCAACGGTCGGTACCTACGATGAGGTATCTGGCGCGGGGTGGGGCGTACCGACCAACGTTCGGTACCTGCGACGTGGTATCTGGCGCGGGGTGGGGCGTACCGACCAACGGTCGGTACCTACGACGACGTGTCTGGCCGGGGTAGCTCACGACCGTTGGTCGTGAGCCCGGCAACCGTCAGGCGGCCTTCTTGCCGTCTACGCCATAGGTGCTGAGCAGGCGGGCATAGACCTCGTTGTCGATCTGGTCGAATTCCCAGCCTTGGGTCTGGCCATTCACGGCCAACTGGAACAAGCCCTCCAGCAGGGATGTGTCGGCGTCGCCGTGGGGGGCGGGGGCAGGTGCAGTGTTGTCCATGCGGACCTCCGGAAAGCGGGTGCGTACAGGCAGGTCTTCGCAAAAGCCATGCCAGCTTTCACGCCCTGTCCGACTCCGGTATCGGCCTGCAGGCGCCGGGCTTTAGGGCGGGATGTGACGCAGCACGTCGCTGCTTGCCCCTGTTCAGGCTTCACGCGATCATGGCGGCCGGCTGCGCACTATCGCTGCAGTCGCCGCAGGAGACACCGCTCATGGCTTCGGTCACGCCGCCCGGACTGGCTTACGAGGTGGAGCACGATCTGGCCAATCACCGCTTCCAGGCACGGGTCAAAGGGCATCTGGCGCTGCTGGATTACCAGATCAAGCGCAAGCGGATGATCATCACCCATACCGAGGTGCCGGAGCCGATCGCCGGCCGTGGCGTGGCGGGTGAGTTGACCAAGGTGGCGCTGCGCTATGCGCGCGAACAGAAATTCAAGGTGGTGCCGGCCTGCGCTTACGCCGAGGCGTTCCTGCAGCGGCACGAGGAGTACGACGACCTGCTGGTCCGATGACGACAGCGGGTCATGCTTCAGGGATGGCCGATCATGATGGTGGGTTACAACAAGGGGATTTCAGGATGAACATCGCAGGAAACCGTCGCGCGCTGCGCGCCAGCGCGTTGGCCATGGCCATGGGCGTGGTGGTGCTGGCAGGCTGCAACAAGCACGACGGCGACACACAAGCACCGGCGGCGCCGGTCGACACGGCCGCCGAAGCCGTCGCGCCCGCGGTGGCTCCAGACGCACCGGTCGAGCTGCGCGATGTGATCGAGACCTCGCCGCAGGCCGTGGTCGGGATCACCTACCCGCCGGACATCGCCCGGTATCCGGGCTTGGCCAAGGCGCTGGGTGGCTATGCCGACAGTGCGCGGGCAGAGCTGCAGCAGGCGCTGGACGGGCTGGGCAACGACAAGCCGACCATGCCCTACGAGCTTTCGCTGACCTTCGAGAAGGTGCTGGAAACGCCGCAGCTGGTGGTGGTGACCGCCGATGGCAGCCGCTATACCGGCGGCGCCCACGGTGAGCCGCTGGTGGCGCGCTTTGTGTGGCTGCCGGAGCAGCAGCAGATGCTGACCGCCGACAAGCTGGTGGCCGATGCCAAGGGCTGGAAGGCGATCAGCGATTACGTGGCCGACCAGCTGCGCAAGCGCGTGGCGACCCGGTTGAGCGGCGATGAAATGGAACCGGCGCAGATGCAGGAATCGCTGCGCAATGCCAGCCGGATGATCGCCGACGGCACCGGGCCAAGTGCCGACAACTTCAGGCAGTTCCAGCCGCTGACCGGTTCCGACGGGCGCATCTCTGCGATACGCTTCGTGTTCCCGCCCTACCAGGTAGGGCCGTACTCGGACGGCACGCAGACCGTGGACGTCCCGGCCGCCGTGCTGGTGCCGCACGTGGGGCAGGATGTCGCGGGGTTGTTCGCCCGGGGCTGATCGACGGAGGCGACGTGGACGCTGGGCTGCAACGACGGGTCACAGGGTTGCTGCATGAGGCGGGGGTCACCGTTGACGGTGACCAGCCGCAGGACATCACGGTGCACGACCCGCGCTTCTACGCGCGGGTCATGGCCCAGGGCTCGCTCGGCCTGGGCGAGAGTTACATGGACGGCCAGTGGGACGCCGCCTCGCTGGACGGCTTCCTGTATCACCTGATGCAGGCTCATCTGGACGAGCGCGTGCACAGCTGGCGCGAAGTGGCCGATGGACTCAAGGCGCGCCTGTTCAACCTGCAGGCGGGCGGTGGCAGCTTCGAAGTCGGCAAGCGCCACTATGACCTCGGCAACGACCTGTATGAGGCCATGCTCGGCCAGCGCCTGGTCTACAGCTGCGGTTACTGGCGCGACGCGCAGGACCTGGACGGGGCGCAGGAGGCCAAGCTCGACCTGATCTGCCGCAAACTGGAATTGCGCCCCGGCCAGCACGTGCTGGATATCGGCTGTGGCTGGGGCGAAGCGTTGAAGTTCGCCGCCGAACGCTATGGCGTCTCCGGCGTGGGCATCACCATTTCGCAGGAGCAGGCCGAGTACGCGCGCCAGCTGTGTGCCGGTCTGCCGATCGAAATCCGCCTGCAGGACTACCACGACCTCAACGAGACCTTCGACGCGATCTTCTCGGTGGGCATGTTCGAGCACGTGGGCGACAAGAACTATCGCGGGTACTTCGAGGTGGCGCGGCGCTGCCTGCATCCGCACGGGTTGTTCCTGCTGCACAACATCGGCGGCAACCAGTCGCGCCACCGCACCGATCCCTGGATTGCGCGCTATATCTTCCCCAATTCGATGCTGCCCTCGGCCGCCCAGCTCACCGCCGCGTTTGAAGGGCTGTTCGTGCTGGAGGATTGGCACAACTTCGGCACCGATTACGACCGGACGCTGCAGGCGTGGCGGTTGAACGTGGAAAACGCGTGGCCGCAGCTGGATCCGCAGCGTTACGACGAACGCTTCAAGCGCATGTGGCGTTTCTACCTGGCCGCCTCGATGGCCAGCTTCCGTTGCCGGCATGCGCAGCTGTGGCAGCTGGTGCTGTCGCCGCATGGGGTGCCGGGTGGGTATGTGGCGCCGCGCTGACGGGATCGGCATGGATACCGCGTGTCGCCCCTCGAGGCGTTATTACGGGATTGCATTCGTTCAGTTTCGATAGGCTGAAAGAATCACGATGTGTCGCGGTTGGGTCGTTCAATGCCTCGCGGGCACGCTGCGCTGCGGGACCGGACGATACGTGGCTCGGTGCGCAGTTTTTCGCCGCCGCCGCATGGCCAAGTTGGCGCGGTCGTTGCGCGCCGTGGCCTCTCGGCTGCGGTTCGCGATGGCATCCGTTCCCAACATGAAGTTGATCAACAGATGACGAGCAACAAGAAAACCCATTTCGCCAGCGCCATCGCGGTGCTGTTCGCCTGCACCCTGGCCAGCCAGGCGTCGGCCGCGCGCAAGGCCTACGACGTGGAAGAAGTGGCGTGCACTGATCCGTCCGACATGGTGTGCCTGTCCTGGAACCTGCAGACGGCGCCGGGCGGCTCACGCACGGCGGGCATGACTGTAACGCTGATGGCAGGTGAGACGATCTCCGGTGTGATCAAGCCGAGGGCGAACCGTTACACCACCACCATGCTGCGCACCAATCCAGATCTGGACATGTACATCGGCATGGGTTTCGAGCCGACCGAGCAGGCGTACACCTGCAATGTGACCGAGACCGAAAACTGCCGGATGAGCGGCTCCAACTTGCCGGCGTTCCACTTCAAGGTGAAGGCGAAGGTTGACCAGGCAGGATCGCCGCTGGGTTACGTCTATACCACCGCCTCGAACTAAGCGCGGTTGCGGCTGCCGGCACAGCGCTGGCAGCCGCGTTGATCCCGCCCGGCATCGCCGGTCGGGTGTGTTTCCCGTTAGCATTGCGCCGCATGCATGACGCCGTTTCTTCCGTCGTAGTCCACGCGTTGCTGAGCGCCCGCAGCGAGGTGGAGGCCGCGTTCGCCGGTACGCGTGATGCGGACGCTGCACTTGCAACGGCCACGGCCACGCTGGAGGCCGCGTTGTCGGCACACAGCGAAGATCCGCTGCTCCTGACCGGGCTCGGCGCCGTTGCCTGTGACCGCGCGCAGTACGCCCGTGCGCGTGAGGTGTTGCAGCGGGCGTTGGCGCTGGGTAGCGACGATCGGCATGCGGCATTCAACCTTGGCGTGGCGTTGCTCAATACCGGGCGCACGGCGCAGGCGAGGGCGGCGTTCGAACAGGCGCGCACGATGGCTGCCTCACCGTTTACCTGGGAAGCCTGGTTCGACCCGCAGGCGCATTGAGGGTCGCACCAACCAACGGTTGGTACCTACCGTCACGTCCGTATCGCCATGGGTAGAAGAACCAAAAAAAACGCCCGGCAGTGCCGGGCGTTTTTTGTACTGCACGTCGTTGCAGCGGACGCTTACTTCTTGCTGTCACCGGAGGTCAGGCCGCGCTTTTCGAGCAGCGGCTCGATCTGCGGGGCGTGGCCGGCGAAGTTCTGGAACAGCTCCATCGCATCGACGCTGCCGCCCTTGGAGAGCAGGGTCTGGCGGAAGTGGTCACCGTTCTTGCGGCTCAGGCCGCCGTTCTCGCGGAACCACTTCTGGGTGTTGGCATCCAACACTTCGGACCAGATGTAGGCGTAGTAGCCGGCCGAGTAGCCGCCCATGATGTGGCTGAAGTACGGGGTCTTGTAACGCGGCGGGACCGGCGCGTAGAAGATGCCGTCCTTGGCCAGGGCATCGGCTTCGAACTTCATGACGTCCTTGGCAGCCGGCACCTGGTCCGGGCCGATCTGGTGCCAGCGCTGATCGAGCATGGCCGCACCGAGGTACTCGGTGGTGGCGAAGCCCTGGTTGAACTTGGCGGCAGCGACGACCTTGTCGAGCAGGGCCTGCGGCATGGCCGTGCCGTTCTGGTAGTGCTTGGCGTAGTTCTTCAGGATGACCGGATCATCGGCCCACATCTCGTTGACCTGCGAGGGGAACTCGACGAAGTCGCGCGGCACCGAGGTGCCCGAGAAGTAGGGGTACTTCACGTTCGAGAACATGCCGTGCAGGGCATGGCCGAATTCATGGAAGGTGGTGGTCACTTCATCCCAGGTCAGCAGGGTCGGCTTGCCGGCCGGCGGCTTGGGGATGTTGAGGTGGTTGGCGACCACCGGCTTGAAGCCGGTCAGTTCGGACTGCGAGACGTACGAGTTCATCCACGCACCGCCGCGCTTGGAGGCGCGTGCGTACGGGTCGAAGATGAAGATCGCCAGCTGGCTGCCGTCGGCATCGAACACGTCATAGACGGTGACGTCTTCGTGGTAGACCGGCAGGTCGGTGCGCTGCTTGAAGGTCAGGCCGAATTCAAGCTGGGCGGCGTGGAAGACGCCGTTTTCGAGCACGTTCTTCATTTCGAAGTACGGCTTGAGCTGGGATTCGTCGAAGTTGTACTTGGCCTGGCGGACCTTCTCGCTGTAGAACGCCCAGTCCCAGGCTTCCAGCTTGAAGGTGGGCTTGCCGGCGGCCTTCTGCTCCTTGTCGATCATCGCCTGCAGGTCGGCGGCTTCGCGCTTGGCGTTGGCGACGGCGGCCGGGGCGAGCTGGCCGAGCATGGCGTTGACCGCTTCGGGGGTCTTGGCGGTCTGGTTGGTCAGGTTGTAGGCGGCGAAGTTCGCAAAGCCCATCAGCTTGGCCTTGTCGGCACGCAGCTGCATGACGCGCGAGACCAGGGCGGTGTTGTCGTACTCACCGCCGCGGCTGCCGCGGGTGATGGAGGCTTCGTAGATCTTCTGGCGCAGCGCGCGGTTGGCCAGGTTGGTCAGCGGCGGCTGGCCGGTGGTGTTGAGCAGGGTGATGACGTACTTGCCGTCCTGGCCACGGGCCTTGGCGGCTTCGGCAGCGGCGGAGATCTGCTCCTGCGAGAGGCCGGCCAGTTCCTTGACGTCATCGACGGTGATCGCCGAGGCGTTCACTTCGGCCAGCACGTTCTGGCTGAACTTGGTGCCCAGGTTGGCCAGTTCGGCGTTCATTTCCTTGAGCTTGGTCTTGTCGGCTTCGGACAGCTTGGCGCCGGCGCGGACGTAGCTCTCGTAGTACTTCTCGACCAGGCGCACGCCCTCGGCGTCGAGGCCGAGCTGGGCGCGGGTGTCGTACAGGGTCTGGATGCGGGCGAACAGCTTGCCGTTCAGCGCGATCGCGTCGCTGTGCGCGGCGAAGCGGGCGGAGTAATCGGCCTGCAGCTTCTTGCGTGCGTCGTTGGTGTCGGCACCGACCAGGCTGAAGAAGACGGTGGTGGCGCGGTCCAGGGTCTCACCGCTCTTTTCCAGGGCGATGAGGGTGTTGTCGAAGGTCGGCTTGGCCTTGTTGTTGGCGATCGCCTCGACTTCCTTCAGCTGCTGGGCCATGCCGGCGTCGAAGGCGGGCGCGAAGTCGCTGTCCTTGATCTTGTCGAACTGCGGGAAGTGCAGCGGCAGCGGGCTGTCGGCGAAGAACGGGTTGGCCTGCTGGGCGCTGGTCGCGGCCGGGGTGGCGGCGGTGGCCGAATAGGCGGGCAGGGCAAGGCCGAGGGTCACGGCGACGGCGAGGGCAAGACGGGTGGTCAAGGGGAATTCTCCGGTCAGACAAGTCTTTGAGGGTAACCCGAGCCGTTGCGGAGGGGCTTGTGTCGAAAGGCATGTTTTGGCCGGACCACGGCCGGGGCATGGCGAAAGCAACTGCGGCGCCGGACAGTTGATTGGCGCCTTAAAAAGCGGCGTGTGGCCAGATTGGGAGCAGTAGTGCCGGCCGCTGGCCGGCTCCCCAGCCGTGCAGGACGAGCCCAGCAGGCAAGCTAAGATGAGGTCTTTCCACCGGAATCCCCTGCCATGACCACTGCCTTCGACTTCCCGTTCGTGGACCTGTCCGGCCAGCCGCAGGCGTTGGCGCAGTACCGGGGCAAGGTGTTGCTGCTGGTCAATGTGGCCAGCAAGTGCGGCTTTACGCCGCAGTACGAGGGGCTGGAGGCGCTGTGGCGGGAGTTCGGGCCACGGGGGCTGGTGGTGGTCGGGTTTCCCTGCGATCAGTTCGGGCACCAGGAGCCGGGCGATGCGGCGCAGATCGGGGAATTCTGCTCGCTGACCTACGGGGTCAGTTTCCCGATGTCGGACAAGGTCGAGGTCAACGGCGCCGGCGCTGATCCGCTGTGGCAGTGGCTCAAGGCCGAGAAGGCAGGGGTATTGGGCACGCGCGGGATCAAGTGGAACTTCAGCAAGTTCCTGGTCGGGCGCGATGGGCAGGTGCTGGCGCGGTATGCGCCGACCGACAAGCCCGAGTCGCTGCGCGGCGACATCGAGGCGGCGTTGGCGTAACGCCGGAGCGAGGCAGCGCCGGCGTAGCGCCGGGCTCTGCCCGGCTCCGTGATCCCGGTAGTGCCGGCCGCTGGCCGGCTCCTCGCATCACCGGTTCGCCCAACGTTCCAGCCACGCATGGCGTGGCTCTACCGGCTCGCATCACCGGTTCGCCCAACGTTCCAGCCACGCATGGCGTGGCTCTACCGGCTCGCATCATCGGATCGCCGACGTTCCAGCCACGCATGGCGTGGCTCTACCGGCTCGCATCATCGGATCGCCGACGTTCCAGCCACGCATGGCGTGGCTCTACACCGCAGCGGTGGAATCAGCCGCCTGCTTTCCGGTTGCGCACGTCTTCGGGCAGGAGGGCGAGGATGTCGTCGACGATTTTCGGCAGGCTCTGCTCGGAGTAGCCGCGATGCACGCCGGCGATGCTGCCGTCGTGGCCGATGATGAACATGTGCGGGATGGTCTGGATGCCGTACTGGTCGCTGACCTCGCCCTTGGCGTCGTGGATGTAGTCCAGTGGCGGGGCGTTGCGGCTGCGGGCGATGGCGGCGAAATCGGCGCGCGGTTCCTTCAGGTTCACCGCGTAGACCTGCAGCGCGTCATGCCCGATGACCTTCTGCAGCTGGCCCAGGATCGGCAGTTCCTTGCGGCACGGGCCGCACCACGAGGCCCAGAACGTGACGATGACGACCTTGCCGCGCTGGCTGGCCAGGTCCACCACATTGCCCCGGCGGTCCTTGCCCAGGATCTGCGGCGGGATATCGCCGGCTTTCGGTGAGGGCGTTGCGGGCGCGGCGGCGCTGGCAGCCAGGCTCATGGCGAGCAGCAGGCAGGCGAGGGCGGGGCGGATCTTCCTGATCATCGGTACGGCTCCAGGTCAGGCCCGGCCGTTGCCGGGCTGACGCGGAATATAGCCCAACGTGCATGCGATCGTTGCCGCGGGAGCCGACCAACGGTCGGCTCTACCCGGCAGGGCTGCGGTTGGCGAATCAGCCCCGTAGAGCCAGGCGCTGCCCGGCTGGCGCGCAGGTTCGTCGATCAGCCGGGCGGAGCCCGGCGCCGCGATTACTTTTCGACGAACGCGCGCTCGAAGACGTAGTGGCCCGGGGTGCCGATGCGCGGCGAGGTCTGGAAGCCGCGGCTGTCCAGCACGGTGCGCAGGTCGGCCAGCATCTGCGGGCTGCCGCAGATCATGACGCGGTCGTTTTCCGGATCCAGCGGCGGCAGGCCGAGGGTCTTCTGCATCTCGCCGCTTTCCATCAGCGAGGTCAGGCGGCCCTGGTTGGGGAACGCCTCACGGGTGACGGCCGGGTAGTACAGCAGCTTGTCGCCGATCATATCGCCGAGGAATTCGTGCTCGCGCAGTTCCTTCTCGAACAGGTCGCGGTAGGCCAGGTCTTTTTCGTAGCGCACGCCGTGGGTGAGGATCACCTTGTCGAAGCGCTCGTAGGTTTCCGGGTCCTTGATCACCGACAGCCACGGCGCCAGGCCGGTGCCGGTGCCGAGCAGGTACAGGTGCTTGCCCGGGTGCAGGTCGCTGATCAGCAGGGTGCCGGTAGGCTTCTTGCCGACCAGCACCTTGTCGCCCGGCTTGATGTGCTGCAGGCGCGAGGTCAGCGGGCCGTCCTGGACCTTGATGCTGAAGAACTCCAGGTTTTCTTCCCAGTTGGCACTGGCGATGGAGTACGCGCGCAGCAGCGGGCGCGCCTCGGTTTCCAGGCCGATCATCACGAACTGGCCGTTCTCGAAGCGGAAGCCGCTGTCGCGGGTCGTGGTGAAGCTGAAGTAGGCGTCGGTCCAGTGACGGACCTCAAGCACCGTTTCGGCGCCAAAAGCGGAAGACATGGGGGTGGGGTTCTGGTCGGTTTCGTCGGGTCTAGTTTATCTCAAATGAGATAAATTCTCATTGACTGGCCGGACAGGCCTGTCGCGTCTGGGTTTCAGCGGTACCCGGCGGCCTGCAGCTCGAACAGTTCGGCATACCGTCCGCCCTGGGTCATCAGTTCGGCATGGGTGCCGCTGGCCTCGATCCGGCCGCCGGCCAGCACCAGGATGCGGTCGGCCATGCGCACCGAGGAGAACCGGTGCGAGATCAGCACCGCGGTGCGGTTGTCGGACAGTTCCTTGAAGCGCTGGAACACCTCGAACTCGCTGCGCGCATCCAGCGCCGCGGTCGGTTCATCCAGGATCATGACCTGTGCATCGCGCATGTAGGCACGCGCGATCGCGATCTTCTGCCACTGACCGCCGGACAGGTCCACGCCCATCTTGAAGCGGCGGCCGATGAGCTGGTCGTAGCCGCCGGGCAGGCCGGCGATCACTTCATCGGCCATGCCGCGGCGCGCGGCATCGCGGATGCGGGCGTCGTCGGTCATCGCCTCGACCAGGCCGACGCCGATGTTCTCGCCGGCGCTGAGGTTGTAGCGCACGAAGTCCTGGAAGATCACGCCCATGTTGGCGCGCAAGTCATCCAGGTCGTAATCGCGCAGGTCGCGGCCATCAAGCAGGATGCGGCCTTCGTCGGGGTCGTACAGGCGGGCCAGCAGCTTGACCAGGGTGGTCTTGCCGGCACCGTTCTCGCCGACCAGCGCCAGCACTTCGCCGGCACGCAGGTCGAAATCCAGATGGCGTACCGCCCAGCTTTCGGCGTCGGGGTAGCGGAATCCGACATTCTCGAACACGAAGCCCTGGGTGATCGGCTGCGGGATGGCGACCGCGTCCGGGCGCGAATGGATCTCCGGTTCGATCTGGAAGAACGAGAACAGATCGTCCAGGTACAGCGCTTGCCCGGCGACCTGCGAAAAGCCGATCAGCAGCCCTTCGAGCAGCTGGCGCAGGCGCAGGAAACTGCCGGCCAGGAAGGTGAGGTCGCCGATCGAGAAATCGCCGCGTACCGTGCGCCAGGCGATGTAGGCATACGCCGCGTAGTACCCGAGCGTCCCCAGCGCGGCGAGCAGCGTGCCCCAGATCGCGCGCTTGCGCGCGAGGGCGCGGTTGGCCAGGTAGAACTTCTCGGCCAGCCGTTTGTAGCGGTCGATCAGGAAGCGATGGAGGTTGAAGATTTTCACCTCCTTGGCGGTTTCCACGCTGGCCCCGATCTGGCGCAGGTACTCCAGCTGCCGACGCTCGGGCGTCCACTGGAAATTGAGGCTGTAGCCGGCGGCGTTGAAATGCGATTCGCCGATGAACGCCGGGATCAGCGCCACCGCGAGCAGCAGGATCAACCACGGCGCGTACACGATCAGGCCGACCGCAAGGCTGGCCACGGTGATGCTGTCCTGCACCTGGCCGAACAGCTGGCTCATCAGGTTCATCCGGCCCATGGTCTGGCGCCGTGCGCGGTCCAGCTTGTCCTGCAGGTCGGGGTCTTCGAAATCTTCCAGGTCCAGCTCGGCGGCGTGTTCCATCAGGCGCACGCTGGTGACGTTGGTGAACAGCTCTGACAACAACGTATCGGCGTAGCTGACCATGCGGCCGAGCAGGTCCGAGGCCATGGCCAGGCCGAACTCGAGTGCGAGCAACCCGAGCAGCGGGTTCAGCAGCCCGCTGGAGAGCGCCTCGCCGAACGGCGGGAAGCCCGCATCGTGCTGGCTGAGCAGTACCGCCGCATCGATGATCAGCTTGCCGACATACAGCATCGCCACCGGCAGCAACGCACGGATCACACGCAGCCCGAGGCTGGCCAGGGTCAGCCCGGGGCTGGTCTGCCAGACCTGGCGCAGGAACGGGGGCAGGTTGCGCATCGCATTGACGCGCTCGCGCAGGCTGGGATTCTTCTGGCCGGGTGCACCGGCAGCGGGGGAGGCGGGCATGGGCGGTATTGTGCGCGCCGTGACCGTGGTTGATGCATGAATTCAGTGCACGCGGACCGCAGCCCGGTAGTGCCGGCCGCTGGCCGGCGCCAGGTTGCATCCAGCATCGTGCGGAGCCGGCCAGCGGCCGGCACTACCCGTGCAGCACGACGATCGTGCGGAGCCGGCCAGCGGCCGGCACTACCCGTGCAGCACGACGATCATGCGGAGCCGGCCAGCGGCCGGCACTACCCTTTCCTTATGGCAGCGGCGGCAGCAGGCCGGCGCCGAGGCGGTTCCAGGCGTTGATCACCGCGATGCCCATGCTCAGATCGCTGATGCCCTTCTCATCGAAATGCAGGGCCAGTGCGTCGTAGGCCGCATCGGACGGCGCTGCGCTGCTCAGCCGGGTCAGCGCTTCGGCCCAGCCCAGCGCGGCACGCTCGCGCGCATCGAAGAAGCGGCTCTCGTGCCAGGCCGGCAGCGTATCGAGCTTGCGCGGTTCGATCCCCCCCTTGCGCAGGGTGGTGCCGTGCATGTCCATGCAGTAGCCACAGCCATTGATCTGCGAGACCCGCATGAACACCAGCTCCATCAATACAGGATCGATGGAGCTGTCGTGGACGGCCTTGCTGGTGGCCAGCAGGCCCTTGAAGGCCTCAGCGGCCAGACGGGTGTAGGGAACGCGGGGCGAAGCGGACATGTGAGTACTCCATGACGGCCGCAATGGCCGTCTTCATCAGGAGGACGCGCCAGCCTCGCGCGCTGTGACAAGCGCGGTGAGTTTTTCCGGATTGAGCACGCTGAGCACGCGCACGATGCGCTCCCCATCGACCGTGATCATCGTGACCGAGTGCAACTGGTCCCCGGCAAAACGCAGGATCGCCGGCTCGCCGTTGACCTGGCCGAGCTGGGCGGGATGCTGGCCATTGCGACGGGCGATCGCCCAGTACAGCTGCGCGATACGCTCAGCGCCCAGCAGGGGGCGGATCGCCGCGGTCACGCGACCGCCGCCATCGGAGATCATCTCGGCGTTGGCGTCGAGCAGCGAGCGGATCGCCGTCAGGTCGCCCTGCTGCGAGGCGTCCATGAAGCGTGCCAGCAGGTCGCGGTGCTGCGCGGGCGAGACCGCGAAGCGTGGGGCGCCGGTCTGCAGCCGCTGCCGCGCCCGGTGCACCAGTTGCCGGCAGTTGGCGGGGGAGTGCTCCAGCAGCGGGGCGATGTCCGGGTAGTCGTAGTCGAACACGTCCTTGAGCAGGAAGGCAGCACGCTCGTCCGGCGTGAGCTGCTCCAGCAGCGCCAGGAACGCCACGGAAACCTCGTCGGCCAGCGCGTGGCGCTGGGCCGGGTCCTGCAGCGGATCCGGGTCCAGGGTGATCTCCAGCGGCTCGGGCAGCCACGGCCCCACGTAGTCCAGGCGCGCGCTGCGCCGGGCGCGCAGCCGGTCCAGCCCGAGCCGGGTGGTGGCGGTGACCAGCCAACCCTCCGGATCGCGGATCACGGCGGTGTCGGTGCCCTGCCAGCGCAGCCAGGCGTCCTGGACGGTGTCCTCGGCGTCGCTGCGGCTGCCCAGCAGGCGGTAGGCCAGGGCGAACAGGCGGGGGCGGTGGGTCTGGAAGGTATCGGTCGGGGTCATGCCGGAAGGACGCGGCCGGGCAGACCGCTGTGACAAGGCTGGGCAGCCACTGTGCACCAAACCGGGCCACCGCGAGCGATTCTCAACGCCGCGTGGCGGTCCTTGTTAAAATCGGCGGTTCAACCCCGCCAGCCTCCAGCAAGCGAGCAAGTCGTGACATCGATCAAGCAGGAAGACCTCATCCAGTCCATCGCCGACGCGCTGCAGTACATTTCGTACTACCACCCGGTCGATTACATCAAGAGCCTCAACGCTGCCTACGAGCGCGAAGAGTCGCCGGCCGCGAAGGAGGCGATGGCCCAGATCCTGATCAACTCGCGCATGTGTGCCGAAGGCCACCGGCCGATCTGCCAGGACACCGGCATCGTCACCGTGTTCCTGGAAATCGGCATGAACGTGCGCTGGGACGACGCCACGATGGGCGTGGAGGACATGGCCAACGAAGGCGTGCGCCGCGCCTACAACTATCCGGACAACAAGCTGCGCGCCTCGGTGCTGGCCGATCCGGCCGGCAAGCGCATCAACACCAAGGACAACACCCCGGGCGTGGTCAACGTCAAGGTGGTGCCGGGTGACACCGTCGAGGTGATCGTCGCGGCCAAGGGCGGCGGTTCGGAAGCCAAGTCCAAGTTCGCCATGCTCAACCCGTCCGACTCGATCGTGGACTGGGTGCTCAAGACCGTGCCGACCATGGGCGCCGGCTGGTGTCCGCCGGGCATGCTCGGCATCGGCATCGGCGGCACCGCCGAGAAGGCGATGCTGCTGGCCAAGGAGTCGCTGATGGAGCCGATCGACATCAACGAGCTCAAGGCCCGTGGCGCCTCCAACCGTGCCGAAGAACTGCGCCTGGAACTGTTCGACAAGGTCAACGCGCTGGG
This sequence comes from Stenotrophomonas sp. TWI1151, assembly GCF_039673135.1. NCBI lineage: Bacteria > Pseudomonadati > Pseudomonadota > Gammaproteobacteria > Lysobacterales > Lysobacteraceae > Stenotrophomonas > Stenotrophomonas sp. TWI1151. The sequence continues at coordinate 20,435 of NZ_JBDJLA010000004.1, read as the reverse complement.
CATCGGCGCGCAGGGACTGGGCGGCCTGACCACCGTGCTGGACATCAAGGTCAAGGATTTCCCGACCCACGCGGCCAACCTGCCGGTGGCGATGATCCCGAACTGCGCGGCCACCCGCCATGCGCATTTCACGCTGGATGGCAGCGGCCCGGTGATGCTCGATCCGCCGTCATTGGAAGACTGGCCGCAGATCACCTATGACGCCTCCAAGGGCACCCGGGTCGATCTGGACACGATCACTCCGGAAGACGTCGCCAGCTGGAAGCCCGGCCAGACCCTGCTGCTCAACGGCAAGCTGCTGACCGGCCGCGACGCCGCGCACAAGCGCATGGTGGAGATGCTGGACAAGGGCGAGCCGCTGCCGGTCGACCTCAAGGGCCGCTTCATCTACTACGTCGGCCCGGTCGATCCGGTGCGCGACGAAGTGGTGGGCCCGGCCGGCCCGACCACCGCGACCCGCATGGACAAGTTCACCCGCCAGGTGCTGGAACAGACCGGCCTGCTGGGCATGGTCGGCAAGGCCGAGCGCGGCCCGGCGGCGATCGAGGCGATCCGTGACAACAAGTCGGCCTACCTGATGGCGGTCGGCGGCTCGGCCTACCTGGTCTCCAAGGCGATCAAGGCGGCCAAGGTGGTCGGCTTCGCGGATCTGGGCATGGAAGCGATCTACGAGTTCACCGTGCAGGACATGCCGGTGACCGTGGCGGTGGATTCCACCGGCGAGTCCGTGCACCAGACCGGCCCGCGCGAGTGGCAGGCCCGCATCGGCAAGATTCCGGTCGTCGTCGCCTGAGGCTTCCCGTCGCGATAACGCTGCACACGAAAACGGCGCCCCAAGGGCGCCGTTTTTCGTGGCTGAGGCGGGCAGGCACCGACCGTTGGCCAGTGCTTCTCCTCAGCGGCGCGCGTCCACCAGCATGCGCACCGCCAGCGCGCCGAGCACCGTACCCATCAGGCCGCGCTGCACCGTCTGCCAGCGCGGGCGTCCGGCCAGGAAGGTGGCAATACTGCCGGCGGCCAGTACGATCAGTGCGTTGACACTGACGCTGGTCGCGATCTGCACCAGCCCGAGCACCACCGATTGCACCATCACGCTGCCATGCCCATGGGGCTGGATGAACTGCGGCAGCAGCGAGAGATACATCACGGCGATCTTCGGATTGAGCAGCGCGGTGAACAGCCCCATGCCGAACAATCTGCGCGGGCTGTCATGGTCCAGCGTGCGCAGCTGGAACGGCGAACGTCCGCCAGGGCGCAGCGCCTGCCAGGCCAGGTACAGCAGATACGCCGCGCCGGCGAAACGCAACACATCGTAGGCATGCGGCACTGCCATCAGCAGCGCGGTGATGCCCAGTGCTGCGCACACCAGGTACACCAGAAAACCCAGCGCGACACCGCCCAGCGAGATCAGCCCGGCGGTGCGTCCCTGGCAGATCGAGCGCGAGATCAGATAGATCATGTTCGGCCCGGGCGTCAGCACCATGCCCAGCGAAATCAGACCGAAGGCGAGCAGAGCGGACGAATCGGGCATGGGAGGATCCTGGGCTGGCGGCGGGGCAGAAGACGCATTCTGCGAGCGTCCGCGGCGCAGTGGCAGAGACAGAACGCGTCCCCATCGCCCGTGCTCTGTACCCATGTGATGGCACGGAGCGCGAGCGCATACTGTGCGCCTCCCTCAAGAGGCCCTGAGCATGCGCACCACGTTGTATGGATCGCCGAGTACCGCCGCCCTGGTCGTCCATTGGCTGTTGCTGGAACTGCAGATCGAGCACGATCTGGTGCTGCTGGATTTCGACAAGCGCGAGCACAAGGATGCAGCGTATCTCGCCTTGAATCCGGCGGGCCTGGTGCCGACGCTGGTGCTGGACGGGCAGGTATTGACCGAAGCGGCAGCGATCGCGCTGCATCTGGCAGACCGCCATCCGGAAGCGGCCCTGCTGCCAGCCCCGGGGACTGCCGACCGTGCCGAGGCGTACCGCTGGATGTTCTGGTGCGCCAATACCGTGCAACCGGCGTATCGGGCGTGGTTCTACCCGCAGGAAATGGCGGGCCCCGAGCACGTGGACGCGACCCGCCAGCGGGCGCGCGAGCGGCTGGAAGGCGCGTGGCAGCATCTGGCCGAGCATCTGTCCACGCGCGGCCCGTATGTGCTGGGCGAGTCGTTGAGCGTGGTCGATTTCATGCTGGTGATGCTGATGCGCTGGTCGCGCAACATGCCCACGCCCAGTGACACCTGGCCGGCATTGAAGGCCTACGCCGATCGTCTGAAAGCACGGCCGGCGTTCGCCGAGGTCTACCGGCGCGAGGGCATCACCGACTGGCGTTGAAGGACGTCAGTCGATGTGCGCGTCGAAGATGCGACGCGCGCCGCAGCCGATGTAACGCAACAGGCGTCTGCGACCGCGCCGGGAACCCCGGCCTTAATTCGGAAAACAAGCAGTGCTACATTCCGGGCATGCACACATGCCGGCCACGGCCGGATGCTTTCCACACGGAGCACGACGATGCCGAGGATGCTTTCCGCCCTGCTGTTGATCCTGCTGGTCACCGCCTGCAGCAGTGATGGCGATTTCCACACCGCCCCGCCCAGCCTGCGCGAGGTCACCGCCGCCAACCAGTGCATGCAGCAGTGCCAACGCCAGTACGACAGTTGCATGACCAACCGTACGGGATTTGGCAGCGGCGATAGCTGTGGCGCCGGGGTGGCGACCCAGCGCGATGCGAAGTGCGACAAGATCGACAACCCGGACCTGCGTAAATCATGCCAGGCCAGCAGCGACTACTGCCGCAACCGGCTGCCGGCGCTGACCTGCGGGGAGGATAACAACCGGTGTACCAGCCGCTGCGGCGGCAGCTGAGGCGCGGTTTTACGCCGGTAGGATCTCCAGCACCGTCTCTGGCGGCCGGCACAGGCGTGCACCGCGCGGGGTCTCCACGATCGGGCGGTTGATCAGCTCCGGGTGGGCGACCATCGCCTCGATCAACGCGGCATCGGACAACGCATCGTCGTCCAGCCCGAGCGAACCATAGGCCGGCTCCTTGTTGCGCAGCAACGCACGCGGGGCGATGCCCATGCGCGTGATCAGCCCTGCCAGCGTGGCACGGTCCGGCGGGGTCTTGAGGTACTCGATCACCACCGGCTCGATGCCGTGCTCACGCAGGATCTCCAGCGCCCCGCGCGAGTTGCTGCAGCGCGGGTTGTGCCAGATCGTCACCGCCATCAATACCACTCCAGCAGCGACACACCCAGGCCGACATAGGTGGCCTTGTGGTTGTAGTCGATCATGCTCTCGCCGTAACCATCGAAGATCTGCACATGGCCGCGCAGCAGGTTGCTGATCGGGAAGCCGTAATCAAGCTGCAGCGCGCCGTGCGAGCGATCACCGCCGCGCAGCGAGTGCCGCGCCATCAGCGAGACCTCGTGGCCGTTCTTGTTCCAGGTCAGGGTCGCGTCGCCGCGGCCCATGTAATCGGAGATGTCCGGGTTGTTGTCGTCCTTGCGGTCTTCCGGGATGCGATACCACGGGCGCAGCACCAGCGCCCAGTTTTCCCGGTCCAGGCCGACGGTGGCGATCACCCGGTTCCAGCTGCGCGACAGGGGATCGGCGCGGCCGTTGGACATGTGGTTGACGCCGATCCCGCTCATGCGCCCGCGCCAGCCGCCGATCGAGTAGCCGTTGCGGAACATCATCATCACTTCCGGCTCGTAATTGGTCTCACGGAACGGGCGCGAGTTGTCGGCGTTGTAGGCCTGCCAGCGCGAGCTCTGCGTGTAGCCGGCCCAGATGTCGCCGTTGTCGCCGAACAGGTTCTCCACGATCTTGGTCTTGAAGCTGAGCTGGAACTTCAGTTCCGCGCTGTCCAGCTGCTGCGAGGTGGTGACCGTGTTGACCGGATTGGGCGACTGCGGCATCTGGTTCTTGTCGCTGGTCCAGAACGCGGGCAGCAGGTAGACCGGCTTGTAGGCGCGCAGCTGGAACGCGCCAAGCTTGGAGTCCTGCGCGAGCTCCCAACGGCTGTCGAGCAGCGAGCCCTTGCCGGCATTGGCCAGCGCATCTTCATGGCCGTCGTTCTTGAACACTTCTCCGAGGCGCTGCTTGACCCGCTGCGTCGCGGGCGCGTCGGCGTCGGCACTGCGGGCGGCATGACGTTCTTCCCGGCGCTCCTGCTTGGCGGCGGTGGCGGCGGCATCGGCGGCCAGCGTCACGTCGGGCGTGCGCCCGAACAGCGTGTCGTAGCAGGCCAGGCGCGCTGCGTCGGTGTCCACCAGTGCGCAGGCCTCCGGTGACGCCGGCTTCGGTGCCGCCTCCTGTGCTGCGGCGGGCAGGGCGGTGCCGGCCAAGGCCAGGGCAGTGAACAGGACGGAACGGGAATGGGGCATGGTCATGGGAGCAGGGCCGCGTGACAAGAATGAATGGGTCAACCGGCACAGTGTGGCCGCTGAGGAATAATCCCGCCAGCGCACGACACGGTCGATCTGATCCGGTTTATGCCGGTCAATGGTGTGGTCAGGGCGTGAAGCCCCGGTCTGGCGGTGACCTCAGAAGAACCAGGCGAACGCGAACAGGCCCAGCATCGCGATCACCAGCGCCAGCTTGAGCGCGAACCCCAGCAGGATGCCAAGCCAGGTCGCCAGGCCCACCTTGGTGGAGCGGCCCAGCTCGCGGGTGTGCCAGTACTCGCCCAGCAGTGCGCCGGCGAGCGGGCCCACGAACAGGCCGATCGGCATGAAGAACACCCCGACGATGCTGCCCAAGAAGGTTCCCCACAGGGCCTTGCGGCTGGCACCTACCCGCTGTGCGCCGACCACCGTGGCCAGGATGTCCACGGCGAAAGACAGCAGGGTCAACAGGCCCAGGACCGTCAGCGGCAGCCAGCCCACATGGACGAAATCGTCGGCCCATGCCGCCAGCACCAGCCCGGCGAACACCAGCGGGATGCCGGGCAGGGCGGGAAGAATCACGCCGGCAATGCCGACGAGCACCAGAACGACGGCTAGCAGGTACAAGATGAATGAATAGTCCATGCTGTCCAGTATGGTTCCTGAAATGGGGTTGACATCCGAAGGTTTTGGCCAGTTGCTTTTTCGTTTTGCTCGGGTTAAGTTGCAGACGCTGAGCTTGGCAAGGTCACCGTGGATCGTGGCCTGATGATGGTAGATCTTCCAGATCCGCTGCATCGTTGCACCCCGCTTCCCCTTGCTGTCAGCCGCCTGTACGGGTGTATCCAACAACAAGACAGTTAGGGAGTAGCTGAGATGGCTGAGAAGGGCACCGTCAAGTGGTTCAACGACGCGAAGGGTTTCGGGTTCATCAGCCGTGAGAGCGGCGAAGATGTGTTCGTGCACTTCCGTGCGATCGAATCCCAGGGCTTCAAGAGCCTGAAGGAAGGTCAAGCGGTCGAGTTCGAAGTGGTCACTGGCCAGAAGGGCCTGCAGGCCGACAAGGTCAAGCCGCTCTGAGCGCAGACCGGGTCCTGCCTGGTTGAAACACGAAAAGGGCCCGCTTGCGCGGGCCCTTTTTTGTCTACGTGTGCGTTGCGCCGATCAGCGCAGGATCACCTTGCCGTTGACCACGCGGACGTAGGTGTTCTCGCGGATGCCACCCAGATCGCGCTGGTTGACGACCACGGTACGGCCGTCATCCATGCGCACGGTGATGTCGAAGGTATCGCTGGTCACGTTCTTCTGGATCTGGTTGCCGGCCAGCGCACCACCCACCGCGCCTGCGGCGGCGGCGATGTTCTTGTTGCCGCGGCTGCCGCCGGTGTGGTCGGAGATCTCATGGCCGGCGACCGCGCCGACGATGCCACCCAGCACCGCGCCGGTCGCGCTCGGCGCGCTGCGGCCCGAAGCGACCTGGTTGATGCGGGTCACGATGCCGCAGTCGGCACACCGGTTGGTGTTGTAGTTGCCGCCGGAATTGCCGTACCCGTTGTTGTAGCCACTGCTGCCGTAACCCGGCGAGGTGGTGGCACAGCCAGCCAGGGCGACGGTGGCAACGGCAGCGGCGGCAATCAGTTGAATCTTCATGGTGTATCTCCTGGCCAGAGGGGTGGTCGAATGCGTCTGGTGCGCATGGAGCAGATCGTGTCCTGTGCTGCGTGAACAGCGTGCCAATCCCGGGCCGCCAGCGTGGCTGGAAGATGAATCAGCGGAAATCCTGGTGGCAGGCCTTGCAGTCCGCCTGGATCTTCTCCACCAGCGTGGCCATGCCCGGGCAGTCGGTCGGCGGTGCGGCCAAGGCCTCATTGAGGGTGGCGCGCAGGGCGCTGGCGTGCTGCTGGAAGCCTTGGCTGTCCTTCAGGCCGGGAAAGGCCAGGTCCAGATCATTGGAGAGCGAGCGCAGCGTCTGCAGCCGCGGCACGGTGTCGGCCAGGCTGCAGCGGTTCTGCGCCTGCGCGGCCTGCAGCAGCTGCACCTGGCGGTTCATCACGTGCATCAGCGAATCGGGGAAGGGATCCTGGCGGGCCTGGATGGCGCGCGAGACCATCACCGTGGCGATCAGGCCGATCACCAGGCCAAGCAGGCCGACGAACAGGTAGCGGTACGCGGCGGACGGGCGGCGCTGCGGGGTCACGGGGTCGTTCATGGTGAGGGCTTCGGTGAGGGTGGCTGCGGCGATGGTACGACGCGTCCTGTCCACGGCGCGTCCCGGCCGGGCCTGGGCGCATTAAAATAGGCGCATGAACGACTTACTGCGCGAACGATTTGCCGGCATCGACCGGTTGTATGGAGTAGGCACCGTGGATCTGCTCGCCAGCCGCCGGGTGGCGGTGGTGGGCATGGGCGGCGTCGGCTCGTGGGTGGTCGAGGCGCTGGCGCGCACGGCGGTCGGGCACCTGACCCTGATCGATGCCGATGACATCTGCGTGTCCAACACCAACCGCCAGCTGCCGGCGCTGGCCGGCCAGTACGGCCGCAACAAGGCCGAGGCGATGGCCGAGCGCTGCCGCGCGATCAACCCGGACATCAGCGTCGATGCGGTTGCCTCGTTCCTGACCGTGTCCAACATGGTCGAGCTGCTGGACCGCGATTTCGATCTGGTGATCGATGCCTGCGACAGCTTCCGGGTCAAGGTCGAGACCATCGCCTGGTGCCGCCGCCGCAAGCTGCCCATTCTCACCGTGGGGGCGGCCGGTGGCCGTACTGATCCCACCTTGGTGCGGATCCGCGATGTCTCGCGCACCGAACACGACGCAATGATGGCGCTGATCCGCAAGAAGCTGCGCAGCGATTTCAACTTCCCCAAGAACGCCTCGCGTTACTTCGGCGTGCCGGCGGTGTACTCGCTGGAAAACGTGAAGTACCCGCAGGCCGACGGCAGCGTGTGCGGCATCCGCCCGAACCTTGGCGCCGACGCGGCGCTGAAGCTGGACTGCGGCGCCGGGCTGGGCGCGGCCACGCATATCACCGGCGCGTTCGCGTTCGCGGCGGTCGGGAAGGCGCTGGAGATGTTGATGAAGAAGCCGGCCACGGTGGTCACGGCCGACTGAGCCGCTATCGGCACGGCAGTGGACCGGCTCACGCGTTCAACGCAAGGCCGGGCCGGTCCGCGACGACGGTCGCCACAAAGTCCATGACCGTGCGTACCGAGGGTGACCGCCGGAGGTCACGGTGCACCACCAGCCAGATGTCACGTGAGAACGGCGCTCCGTCATGCGCCAGCTGAATCAGTCCTGGCGCGGCATCACCCAGAAAGCGCGGCAACCCGGCCACGCCCGCTCCGGCCAGAGCAGCTGCCCGATGACTGCTGATGTCGCTCAGTTCGCACGACACGGCACGGCTTCCTGCGATCTGCAGCAGCCACTTCTGCTGGGGCATGTCAGCAAACTGCGTGTCATAGGCAATGAAGGCCCACTCTTCGGGCCGACGGGTGGCGACGTAATCGTGGCTGGCATAGAGAGCGAACGACATTCGTCCGATTCTGCGCACAACGCTGCTGGCTTCCTTGGGACGGACGAGCCGCAGAGCCACATCCGCCTCGCGGCGGGCGAGTGATACCTGCTGGGCTTGGGCCGACACGGAAAGTTGAATGCCGGGCTGCGCTGCCCGGAAGTCGGCAACCCGTTCCGCCAGCAGGTGCGCCACCAGCACTGGCGGTGCACTAAGGGTCACCCTGGCATTGATAGCCTCCTGGCTGGCCCGGCTCGCGCGGGCGACAGCAAATGCTGAGGTGTCCATGGCCTTGGCGTGCTCGTAAATCTGGACGCCCATCGCGGTAAGGCGGATGGAGCGTGGCAAGCGCTCGACCAGCGCAACCTGCAGTTCGACCTCCAGGGCCGCAACACGACGGCTGACGGTTGCATGGTCGACATGCAGCGCCCGAGCCGCGCCTGACAAGGTGCCGTCGCGCGCAACCGCCAAGAAATGACGGAGATTCTCCCAGTCGAACATCGGTGCGTTTTCGCAGGTCTGGAGTGTGATTTCGGGGAATTTTCGAGGGTGCCAACCAAGCCTAGCATGGACGGTCTCTTATGCTTGTGGGACCCCAAATGGCAGCTTTTTCTGCTTCCGCGCGCGGTACGCTCTGGGCCGCCGCGTTCGGCTTCGTCGTGGTGCTGCTGGACATCAGTGTGGTCAACGTTGCACTGGATGCCCTGCAGCGTGAATTTTCAACTGATGTGGCCGGCCTGCAGTGGGTGGTCAACGCCTACACCTTGGCATTCGCCGCACTGCTGCTGACAAGCGGGGCGCTGGGCGACCGCTTCGGCGCGCGCCGGCTCTATCTCTCGGGCCTGGCGGTGTTTACTCTGGCGTCGGCTGCCTGCGGGCTTGCGGGCAGTCTGCCTGTGATGGTGGGAGCCAGACTGATCCAGGGCATGGGCGCGGCGCTGCTGGTACCCAACTCGCTGGTCATGGTGCAGCGGGCATTTCCGGACAGCCAGGCGCGTAGTCGTGCCGTCGGGTGGTGGGGCGCTCTCGGGGGAGCGGCGCTGGCTGCCGGTCCCGTGCTGGGCGGAGTGCTGGTAGCGCATGCAGGCTGGCGCAGCGTGTTTCTGATCAATCTTCCGGTTGGTTTGATCGGGATCTGCCTGACGCTTCGGCATGCGGCGCCGTCCGGCGGCGGGCATCGGCGTGGCCTCGATTGGAGTGGGCAGGTGGCTGCCATGGTTGCGCTGGCAGCGACGACCATGACCCTGATCGAGGCAGGTCAGCTGGGTTGGGCGCATGGCGTGGTGCGCGGAGGGGCCCTGTTGGCGCTCATGTCCCTCACCGCCTTCCTCTGGATTGAAGCTCACAGCACCTCACCCATGCTGCCATTGAATCTGTTTCGAAATCACACGTTCTCCATCGTCTCGCTGGCAGGCGTCGCGGTGAATTTCGCCTATTACGGTCTGATTTTCGTGTTCAGTCTGTTTTTTCAGATGCAGCAGCATCTGTCCCCGCAACAGACCGGGCTGGCCTTTCTGCCGATGACCCTCGTTCTGGTCGCACTCAATGTGGTGGCGGGGCGCCTGATTACGCGGCTCGGTCCCAGGTTGCTGATGTTCATGGGTCTTGCGCTGGCAGGATCGGGTTACCTGTTGTTGATGCGGGTGAGCATCGGGGGCCATTACGCGCTGTTGATCGTACCGATGCTGATGGCGGCAAGCGGGGTCGCCTTGGTGGTGCCGACCATGACCAACGCGACGCTTGCATCGGTCGACCGGTCGCGGGCAGGCATCGCCTCCAGCGTACTCAACTGTGCGCGACAGGTCGGCGGCATGCTGGGTGTCGCCCTGTTTGGCAGCCTGATCGGCGATGGCGCGCCGGATGCGTTCATGCATGGCATGCACATCTCGATCGGCATGTCGGCGGGAGCGTTATTGCTGGCGAGCGTCCTGTGCTGGTCTGGCATGCGGCCGGGGCCACTCCACCCGTTGCGCGCTTCAGGAGAAGCCGTGAAGCCCGAATAGGGTGCGCGCATTGGCCGTGGTCTGCGCGGCAATCACTTCGGCCCGCTCCCCGCGCAGCCGCGCCACCGTCGCCAGGATCACCGGCAAGCGTGCCGGTTCATTACGCTCTCCGCGGATCCCCGCATCCGGCTGATCCGGCGCGTCGGTTTCCAGGAGCAGCTGCGCCAGCGGCATGCTGGCGACCAGACGGTGCAGGCGCTGGGCGCGGTCATAGGTCAACGGGCCGCCCAGTCCGATCAGGAAGCCCAGCTGGTGCAGTTGCCGTGCCTGCTCGGGGCTGCCGGAGAAGCTGTGCACCACGCCGCGCAGCCCGCCGATCTGCTTGATCGCCGCGATCACCGCATCTACCGCGCGGCGCGCATGTACGATCACCGGCAGGTCGAACTCGCGTGCCAGCCGCAGCTGGCCCAGGAAGTAGTGCAGCTGAGCGTCCACGTCCAGACCCTCCACGAAGAAGTCCAACCCGCATTCCCCAACCGCGCAGGGGCGCTCGCGTTCGAGCCACGCACGCAGCGCCTCCAGGTGTTCGGGGCGGTGCTGGTCCAGAAACATCGGGTGCAGCCCGTAGGCCGGGTGCAGACCATCGGCCAGCCGGCAGGCATCGCGCAGGCCGGGCCAACTGGCGGCAGTGACGGCGGGAACGACCTGGGCCATGACGCCGGCCGCGCGCGCGCGCGCGATCACCTCAGGGCGATCCGCATCGAACTCACCCGCATCCAGATGGCAGTGGCTGTCGATCAACCTCACGCGCGGCGCTTGGCCGGCAGCGGCGGCGGAAGCTTGTCGCCGCGTCGCTTCCAGTTGGCCAGCAGCAGCGTGCCCAGGCCGAACAGGATTTCATCCACGAACGGCAGCGGGTCGGGAATCACCAGCGTCACTGCGAACAGCGCGGCGGTGATCTTGAACAGGGTGGGGTAGCGCAGCCGACGCGCCCATTCCAGCACCTGCAACAGTATGGGATTGGACATGAGGCACTCCTGGGCAGATGCTGTAAACGCTATCACGAGCTGAAGGCTCACCGAACCTGAATGGGCGGCAGGATGTTCACGATCCGTGGAGATTCCGTTCAGGGTGGCCGTGCTGGAATTCACTCAAGAACGTTGCGGATCGTCCGCAAGGAGCCGGTTATGAAAAGTACAACTACTACTGCGTTGGTCGCTGCGGGTGCGCTGCTGGTTGGCGGTATCGCCACCGCTGCCTTCATGAAGGGCGGCAGTTCCTCGCCCGATGCGGTGACCGCTGCTCAGACCCGGCCCACTCTGGACACCACGCCGCTCGCCGACGATGGCGCGCGCACCGACCAGCTGGCCATTGAAGACAAGGCGGGCAAGCTGGAATACGCCGACATCGTCAAGGTCGATCCGTTGACCAAGAAGGAAAAGGCGTACGCCACCGTGATCGGCACCGAGCCGGTGCGGGAGACGTCCAGCACCCAGACCCCGCATGAAGTCTGCCAGGACGTGGTGGTGCAGGAACGCCTGCCCGAACGCGACGGCAACGTTGGCGGTACCGTCGCTGGTGCCGTGATCGGCGGCCTGCTGGGTAACCAGGTCGGTGGTGGCAATGGCCGCAAGGCCGCCACGGCCGCTGGTGCTGTCGCTGGCGGCATGATCGGCAACCAGGTGGACAAGCGCCATGTGGGTGGCCGCGTGGTCAACCGCACCGAGCGCCAGTGCCACACCGAAACCGCCACCTCCGAGTCGACCCGCGTGACCGGCTACAACGTCACCTACCGCAATGAAGACGGCACCACCGGCACCATGCGCATGGCCAGCAAGCCGGGCAACCGCATCCCGATGGGCACCACCAATGCGGTCACCGGTTACAACGTGACCTACCGTTACGACGGCGCCGAGAAGACCGTGAAGATGGACAACAAGCCGAGCAGCGATCGCCTGCCGGTGATCGATGGCCAGCTGGTGACCCAGACCGCCGCACTGGATGCGAACAGGCAGTAAGTTCCTGCAGCTCGAAAGCACCACCAGCACGCCGGCCACTGCCGGCGTGCTGCGTTTTGGGGTGCGCCGCACGGCCTGCCGATCACGGCATCTGCGATCATGCCGGCACGCATGCAACACACGAGGACGCCATGAGCATTTTCGACCTCCAGCTGGAGACCGACCGTCTGATCCTGCGCCCACCGCGCGCCGAGGATTTCGATGCCTTCCTGCGCTTCTGCTCGGACCCGGAGGTGATGCAGCACCTCGGTGGTGTGCAGGCCCCGTCGCAGGCCTGGCGCAGTTTCAGCTGCCTGGTCGGCAGCTGGCATCTGTACGGGTTTTCGATGTTTTCGGTGATCGAAAAGAGCAGCGGTGAGTGGGTCGGGCGCATGGGCCCCTGGCAGCCGCTGGACTGGCCGGGCACCGAGGTCGGCTGGAGCATCCGCCGCGAGAGCTGGGGCAAGGGCTATGCGCCCGAAGCGGCGGTGGCCAGCATGGACTGGGCGTTCGACACGCTGGGCTGGGACGAGGTCATCCACACCATCGATGCCGCCAACGAAAACTCCAAGGTCGTCGCGCGCAAGCTGGGTAGTTCGCTGTTGCGCATGGGCGAGCTGCCGCCGCCGCACGCTGGCAAGCCGATAGAGATCTGGGGCCAGTCGCGGCAGCAGTGGCAGCAGCGCCGCGCCGGCCAACGGTGATGCTGCACCCGCGCTTGGCAAAGGCGATCGGGTGAGGCCAGACTCGGCATCGCGGGCGAGCCGCCCGCGGTGCATGCGCAAGAGGGTAGCGATGACGTCGTTGCGGGCTCCATTGACGGTGTACGGCATGTCCGTATCGGGCAACTGCCACAAGGTGCGGATGCTGCTGGAGCAGCTGGGCACGCGCTACCACTGGGTCGAGGTCGACAGTGCGCACGGCCAGACCCATACACCGGATTTCCTGGCGATGAACCCCAATGCCAAGGTGCCGCTGGTGCAGCGCGATGACGGGCGTGTGCTGCCCGAATCCAACGCGATCCTGTTCTGGCTGGCCGAGGGCACACCGTATCTGCCCACGGATGGCTGGGAGCGCGCACAGACGCTGCGCTGGATGTTCTTCGAACAGTACAGCCACGAACCATGCCTGGCGGTCGCGCGCTTCATCAGCGGCTGGACGCCGCTGGAGTCACCGCGCCGTGCCGAGCTGCCGCGCCTGCGTGAGCGCTCGGCCCAGGCGCTGGCGGTGATGGAGGAGCATCTGGGCACGGCGCCGTGGTTCAGTGGCCGCGCCTACGGCATCGCCGACATCGCATTGTTCGCGTACACCGATGTCGCGGCGGATGGCGGCGTCGCGCTGGCACCGTATCCGGCCGTCCAGGCCTGGCTGCAGCGCGTGCGCGAGCAGCCGCGCTTCGTCCCCATGCCCACACCGCTGCCGGAGGTGCAGGCCCTGTTCGCACAGTCCCGCTGAGTTCGTCCGGTTATCCGCCTACGCAACACGTCACGGAGGGTGATGCATGTTTGCCGTGGTTCCCGATCCGATTCCCGCGCGCATGAAGGGCCTCAACCGGGCCGAGATATGCGACGCCAACTTCATCGATTTCGTGCAGCAGTGGCGTGGCGATCCTGCGCCGAGGCCAGCCCCCGGCAGCCCCATCCTGCCTGGCAGTTCGCTGGACGCGCAGGGCTTTGCCGACCTCTTCGAGTCGCAGCTGATCAGCCGCCATCTGGACCTGATGGCACGCGTGCTGCGCGTGCAGAACAAGGTCTTCTATACGATCGGTTCGTCTGGCCACGAGGGCAATGCGCTGGTGGCGCGCCTGTCCCGGCACACCGATCCGGCGTTCCTGCACTACCGTTCCGGCGGCTTCATGGCCGAGCGCTTCCGCAAGCTGTCCGGCATGGACCCGGTGATGGACGCGGCGCTCTCGTTCGCGGCCAGTCGGGACGATCCGGCCAGCGGCGGGCGCCACAAAGTGTGGGGCAGCAAGCCGCTGTGGGTATTGCCGCAGACCTCGACGATCGCCTCGCACCTGCCCAAGGCCCTGGGCACCGCGCTGGCCATCGAAAGCGGGCGACGCATCGGTCACACGCTGCCGATTCCCGAGGACAGCGTGGTGATCTGCTCCTTCGGCGATGCCTCGGCCAACCACGCCACCGCGCAGACCGCGTTCAACACGGCGGCGTGGGCGGCCTACCAGCGGCTGCCAGCGCCGATCCTGTTCGTCTGCGAAGACAACGGCATCGGCATTTCGGTCAAGACCCCGGACGGCTGGATCGCGCAGAGTTTCGCGCACCGCCCGGGCCTGGATTACTTCTTCGCTGATGGGCTGGATCTGGTCGAGGGGCATGCGCAGGTCGAGCGCGCGCTGGCGCATTGCCGGCAGACCCGCCGCCCGACCTTCCTGCACCTGCGCACCACGCGTTTGATGGGCCATGCCGGCACCGATTTCGAGATCGAATGGCGGCCGTTGCCGGAGCTGTGCGCGGCCGAGGCCAGCGATCCGCTGCTGCGCTCGGCGGCGATCGCCCTGCAGTCCGGGTGGATGACCGCCGCGCAGGTGCTCGATCTGTACGAGCGCGTGCGCGCGCGCTGTTTCGCCGCGGCCGCCGAGGCGGATCGCCGCCCGAAACTGACCGATCTCGCGGAAGTGATCGCACCATTGGCGCCGTACTCGCCGGCGGCGGTCCATGCCGAAGCCACGCGGGTGGCTGCCGATGACGCGCGTGCCGCCGCGTTTGGAGGTGAGGCGCAGCTGCCCGAGACACAGCCGCCGCGCCATCTGGCGATCCAGATCAACCAGGCGCTGCACGATCTGATGGCCAAGTACCCGGCCACGCTGCTGTTCGGCGAGGACGTCGCGCAGAAAGGCGGGGTGTACACAGTCAGCAAGGGTCTGCTCAAGGCCTTCGGGCCGCGCCGTGTGTTCAATACCCTGCTCGATGAAACCATGATCCTGGGCATGGCACAGGGCCTGGCCAACCTGGGCATGCTGCCGATCCCCGAGATCCAGTACCTGGCGTATCTGCACAACGCGGCTGACCAGCTGCGTGGCGAGGCGTGCTCACTGCAGTTCTTCTCCAACGATCAGTACCGCAATCCGATGCTGGTGCGCATTGCCGGGCTGGGCTACCAGAAGGGCTTCGGCGGGCATTTCCACAACGACAACTCGATCGCCGCGCTGCGCGACATCCCCGGCCTGGTGGTCGGCTGTCCCTCGCGCGGCGACGATGCGGCGATGATGCTGCGTACCTTGGCCGCGCTGGCGACCTTCGACGGCCGGGTCGCGGTGTTTCTCGAGCCGATCGCGCTGTACATGACCAAGGACCTGCACGCGCCGGGCGATGGCCAATGGCTGTTCCCGTATCCGGCCGCCGACCAGGCACTGGTACCCGGCGAGGGCCGGGTCTACGCGCCGGAGGCCAGTGACCTGGTCATCTTCACCTACGGCAATGGCGTGCCGATGAGCCTGCGGGCGGCGAGGGCGATCGAGCAGCAGCTGGGCTGGCAGGTGCGGGTGGTCGATCTGCGCTGGCTGGTGCCGCTCAATGCCGGTTTCATCGCTGGCCAGGCTGCCGATGCCCAGCGGGTGCTGGTGGTCGATGAGGGGCGGCACAGCGCGGGGGTGGGGGAGGGCGTGATCACCGCGCTGGTCGAGGCCGGGTTGGGGCACCTGCCGATCCGGCGGGTATGCGGGGCCGATACCTACACGCCGCTGGCGGGGGCAGCATTGTGCGTGCTTCCAAGCGACAATGCGGTATTGAACGCCGCCCTCGCGCTGGCGCAGGACCATTGATACATGTGTGGATTGGCAGGCATGTTGCTGCCCGCTCCGGCAAGGGAGCAGGCAGCACTGGAAGAACAGGCGCGGCGCATGGGCGACGCATTGGTGCACCGCGGCCCGGATGACAGCGGGGTGTGGGCCGATGCCTCGGCCGGCATCGCGCTGGCGCATCGCCGGCTGAGCATCCTGGACCTGTCGCCGCTGGGGCATCAGCCGATGACCTCGGCCGATGGCCGCTACGTGCTGGCCTACAACGGCGAGGTCTACAACTTCGCCGAGCTGCGCGCCGAGCTGGAAGCGCTGGAGCATGGCTTCCGCGGCCATTCGGATACGGAAGTGCTGCTCGCCGCGATCACCGAGTGGGGCTTCGACGAGACCCTGCAGCGCAGCAACGGCATGTTCGCCATCGCGCTGTGGGACCGCGCGGAGCGCTGCCTGTGGCTGGCCCGCGACCGGGTCGGCAAGAAACCGCTGTACTACGGCTGGGCCGGTGAAACACTGGTGTTCGGCTCCGAGCTCAAGGCCCTGTGGCAGCACCCGGGCTTCGACAACGAGGTCGACCGCGATGCGCTGACCCTGTTGCTGCGGCTGGACTACATCCCGGCGCCGCACTGCATCCACGAACGTTGTTTCAAGCTGATGCCGGGTCGCGTGCTGCGGCTGGATGCCGAGGCGGTGGCCGCCGGCGCTGCCGCGCATCGCCCGGACCAGTTGCAGCAGCCGTTCTGGAACGCGCGCGAGCGCATGCAGCAGGCCCTGGCCGCGCCGTTCACCGGTAACGATGCCGAGGCCGAAGAACGTCTGGATGCCGTGCTGCGCGACGCGGTGGCGCTGCGCATGGTGGCCGATGTGCCGGTCGGCGTCTTCCTTTCCGGCGGCACCGATTCTTCGGTGGTGGCCGCCTTGATGCAGGCGCAGTCGAGCCAGCCGGTGCACAGTTTCAGCATCGGCTTCACCGGCTCGGACCATGACGAGGCGCCGCTGGCCAAGTCGCTGGCCCAGCACCTGGGCTGCGATCACACCGAGCTGTATGTCAGCGGTGCCGATGCGTTGGCCGTCGTGCCCAGTCTTCCGGCAATGTTCGATGAGCCCTTCGCCGATGCCTCGCAGGTGCCCACGGCGCTGGTCGCCAAGCTGGCGCGGCAGGGCGTGACCGTGGCGCTGTCCGGCGACGGTGGCGATGAACTGTTCTTCGGCTACACCCGTTACCAGCGTGCGATGCGCAACTGGCGCCTGCTGGGCAAGGTGCCTGCGCCGCTGCGGCGCTGGATGGCCCGCCATGCGCACACGCAGGGCGAGGCCTCGCGCACCGGCGGGCTGGCGGCGCTGCTGGCCGAGTCCGGCGCGCGTGGGATTGGGGATGTCTACCGCAACCGCATTTCGCGTTGGCGTGATCCAGTGGCCGCCGTGCGTGGCGCGCGGGCGGCCGGCAGCTTCTACGACCTGGCCGATCCGCTGCATGGCGCCGGCTCGCCGGCGGACGCGATGATGCTGGCCGATTTCAGCACCTATCTGCCGGATGATCTGCTGTGCAAGGTGGACCGCACCAGCATGGCAGTCAGCCTGGAGGCGCGTGCACCGCTGCTGGACTGGCGGGTGGCCGAGTTCGCCTGGTCGCTGCCGATGGCGATGAAACAGCGCGATGGCGTCAGCAAGTACCTGCTCAAGCGCGTGCTGGGCCGCTATGTGCCGCAGGATATGGTGCACCGCCCCAAACGCGGCTTCGGGGCCCCGGTCAGCGCGTGGCTCAAGGGCGACCTGCGTGGCTGGGCCGATGAACTGCTGGATCCGGCGCGGCTGGCCGAGGAGGGGGTGTTCAACGTCGAGGCGGTCGCCCCGCTGTGGCAGCAGTTCAAGCAGGGCGAGCGCAAATGGCACACGCATCTGTGGAACGTGCTGATGTTTCAGGCTTGGCAGGCGCATTGGCGCAACGCACGCGCCGACGTGACGCGCGCGTAGTGCCGCGCGTGCGGGTGCAGACGTAAGGCAGCCACCCATGGGGTGGCTCTACCGTATGTGGTGTCGGCCGTAGCGCCACGCCATGCGTGGCTGACGCCGCCTTCACCGTTGCCGAAGGTGGGCCCGCCTAGGCTGGGCCTTTCCCCCAACGGAGCGAACGTGATGGCCGAATACAAGATTGCCGTACTGGTCGGCAGCCTGCGCAAGGGCTCGCACAACCAGGCGTTGGCTCACGCGCTGGAGAAACTCGCCGCCGGCAAGGCGGTGTTCTCCTACGTGGAGATCGGTGACCTGCCGTTGTACAACCAGGATTTCGACAAGGACTACCCCAGCCAGGGCGTCCGCCTGAAGCAGCAGATCCGGGAGGCCGATGCGGTGCTGTTCGTCACCCCCGAATACAATCGCTCGGTCCCGGGCGTGCTCAAGAATGCCATCGACCTGGGCTCGCGCCCGTATGGCGACAGCGCCTTCGCCGGCAAGCCCGCGGCGGTGATCGGCGCCTCGATCGGGGTGATCGGCACGGCGCTGGCCCAGCAGCACCTGCGCAACATCCTGGCCTACCTGGACATGCCGGTGCTGGGCCAGCCCGAGGCCTTCCTGCACTTCAAGGAAGGGCTGATCGACGCGCACGGCACGATCAGCAATGAGGGCACCAGGGACTTCCTGCAGGGCTTCGTGGACAAATTCATCGCCTGGGTCGGCACCCACGGCGGCACGCACTGATCCACCGCGGGCGGGTCATGCATCTGCGATAATGGCGTGGACGGGCGCCGCAAGGGCGTCCGTCGCACGCGATGCGACGGCCCCGGCCGATCGTACCGGCAGGCGCCGGTATCCCCAGCTCATCCACTGCTTATCCACAGGTTTGTGCATGGCTGCGGGGCGCCCCGCGTGCCTACCATGTCCTACGCCTCACACTGCAGGAAATACGCCCCCCATGTCCGCCCGTTCTGGCTTCCGTTCCGACCGCAAAGACCGCGGTGACCGCTTTGATCGCGATGAGATGCGCATCGACGCCCTGCGCGTGCCGCCGCATTCGATCGAGGCCGAGCAGGCGGTGCTGGGCGGGCTGATGCTGGCCCCGGAAAGCTATGACCGGGTCAACGACCAGCTGACCGAAACCGACTTCTACCGCCGCGATCACCAGATGATCTACCGCGCGATCCGCGAGCTGTCCGAACGCGATCGCCCGTTCGATGCGGTGACCCTGGGCGAGTGGTTTGAATCGCAGGGCAAGATGGAGCTGGTGGGGGATGGCGCGTACCTGATCGAGCTGGCCAGCACCACGCCGTCGGCCGCCAACATCAGTGCCTACGCGGAGATCGTGCGTGACAAGGCCGTGCTGCGCCAGCTGATCCAGGTCGGCACCGACATCGTCAACGACGGCTTCCAGCCCGAAGGCCGCGAAAGCAGCGAGCTGCTCTCGGCAGCGGAAAAATCCGTGTTCGCGATCGCCGAACAGGGCGCGCGTGGCCGTACTGATTTCGTGGCGATGCCCGGTGCGTTGAAAGACGCCTTTGAAGAGCTGCGCAACCGCTTCGAGAACGGCGGCAACATCACCGGCCTGCCAACCGGTTATACCGATTTCGATGCGATGACCGCCGGCCTGCAGCCGACCGATCTGATCATCCTGGCTGCGCGCCCGGCCATGGGCAAGACCACGCTGGCGCTGAACATCGCCGAGTACGCCGCGATCAAGTCCAAGAAAGGCGTGGCGGTGTTCTCGATGGAAATGTCGGCCTCGCAGCTGGCGATGCGTCTGATTTCCTCCAACGGCCGCATCAACGCCCAGCGCCTGCGTACCGGTCAGCTGGAAGATGAGGATTGGAGCCGGGTGACCGGTGCGATCCGGATGCTGAAGGAAACCAAGATCTTCATCGACGATACGCCCGGTGTGTCGCCGGAGATCCTGCGTTCCAAGTGCCGCCGCCTCAAGCGCGAGCACGACCTGGGCCTGATCGTCATCGACTACCTGCAGCTGATGAGCGTGCCGGGCAACAGCGAAAACCGCGCGACCGAAATCTCGGAAATCTCGCGATCGTTGAAGGGCCTGGCCAAAGAGCTCAACGTGCCGGTGATCGCACTGTCCCAGCTCAATCGCTCGCTGGAAACGCGTACCGACAAGCGCCCGGTGATGGCCGATCTTCGCGAATCCGGCGCTATCGAGCAGGATGCGGACATGATCGTCTTCATCTACCGCGACGACTACTACAACAAGGAAACGTCGCCGGACAAGGGCTTGGCCGAGATCATCATCGGCAAGCATCGAGGCGGCCCGACCGGCTCGTGCAAGCTCAAGTTCTTCGGTGAGTACACCCGCTTCGACAACCTGTCGCACGACTCGGTGGGTTCGTTCGAGTAACGCCGAAGGCGTTACGGTAGTGCCGGCCGCTGGCCGGCTCCCGTGGAACCGTCATCGTGCAGAGCCGGCCAGCCGCCGGCACGACCGTTTCATCGGCAAATGCCGGGCTTCGTCGCAAACCCGTTGCAGTGCGCCCGGGCAGGGCGCGATGGTGGTCTCCGGGCGGCAGGGTGCCGTCAACGGAGACCAACGATGAAGACCCTGTTCGCGCTGGGCGTGTGGTGCCTGCTGTTCGTGCTGTGCTGGCCGCTGGCGCTCCTGGCCCTGGTGGCGTGGCCGTTGGTGTGGCTGGTCAGCCTGCCGTTCCGCCTGGTCGGCATCACGTTCTCGGCGCTGTTTGCCTTCCTGCGTGCGCTGTTGATGCTTCCGGCGCGGCTGCTGGGTGGCGGGCGCGTCGCAACGGCCTGAACAAGAATGGGATCGGGTAGTGGGGGGGGGGGGGGGGGGGGGGGGGTTGTTGGGGGGGGGGGGGGGGTGGGCGCCGCCGCGCCGCGCCCACAAAACGAAGGAA
>NZ_JBDJLA010000003.1:0-252721 GCF_039673135.1 Stenotrophomonas sp. TWI1151 | reverse complement strand
ATCCCATCCCGAACTCGGAAGTGAAACGCAGCTGCGCCGATGGTAGTGTGGCCTAAGCCATGCGAGAGTAGGTCATCGCCAGGGTTTTTACCCCGAAAACCCCGCTGCTCACGCAGCGGGGTTTTCTTTTTGTCTGCGTTTCAGCCCCTCCCACCACGGACGCACGGGTCGCCGCGCTCGGCGATGCCGACACCCTGGTGGCCATGCGCGAACGCACACCGATCACCGCGGCACTGTTGGCCCGCCGGCCCTGTCTACGCCTGCTGATCACCAGCGGCATGCGCCATGCGGCCATCGATGTCGCGGCAGCGAAAGCGCAGGGCGTCATCGTCTGCGGCACCGACAGCCATCCCGAGCCTGCCGTGGAGATCACCTGGGCGCTGATCCTCGGCCTGATGCGCCACCTGGTGCCTGAGGCCAATGCATTGCGCAGCGACGGGCCGTGGCAGCAGACGGTCGGCCGTGACCTGCATGGTGCGCGGTTGGGACTGCTGGGAGTGGGGAAGATCGGTCAGCGCGTGGCGCAGATCGGCCAGGCGTTCGGGATGCAGGTCAGTGCAGGGCGTCCGAATCTCGACGCGCCACGTGCGGCGGCGGCGGGGGTGCAATGGGCTACATCGCAGCAGGCCCTGTTCGCTGGCAGCGAGGTGGTGTCGCTGCACCGGGTCCTGGGCGAACGCAGCCCCGCGATCGTGGATGCCGACACGCTGGCCTGCATGCCGGCACACGCATGTCTGATCAATACCGCACGCGCGGGCCGGATCGATCAGCAGCCGTTGATCGACGCCCTGACTGACAAGCGCATCGCCGGTGCTGGCCTGGATGTCTTCGACATCGAACCCCTCCCGGCCGGGCATCCGCTGCGCACATTGCCCAACGTATTGGCGACGCCCCCTCTGGGCTACGTCACCGCGCGCAATTACCGGGACTATTTCGGCCAGGCGGTCGAGACTATCGCCGCCTGGCTGCAGGGCGCGCCGAAACGCGTGCTGGACTGACGCCGGTCAGGCCACCGCGGCCGGGCGGTACGCCTGTTCCTGATGACGGAACACGGCCACTGCCTGGGTCAGGTCGGCAGCCTGCGCCTCCAACAGGCGTGCCGCTGCACTCGCCTCTTCGACCAACGTCGCATTCTGCTGGGTGGCATCGTCCATCTGCGCCACCGTCCGGTTGACCTGATCGATGCCGGCGGCCTGCTCCTGCGAGGCCGAAGAGATCTCGGCCATGATGCCGCTGACACCGGCCACGCTGCTCACAATCTCGCCCATGGTCTGCCCGGCGTCCTGGACCAGGCGCGCGCCGTCGGCAACCTGTACCACGGAGGCATCGATCAGGCCCTTGATCTCCTTGGCGGCCTCGGCCGAACGCTGGGCCAGGCTGCGTACCTCGCTGGCCACCACCGCGAAGCCGCGGCCCTGCTCGCCTGCACGTGCTGCTTCCACGGCGGCGTTGAGGGCAAGAATATTGGTCTGGAAGGCGATCCCGTCGATGACGCGCGTGATGTCGCCGATGCGGTGAGAGGCGGTCTGGATGGCGTCCATGGTGGTCACCACCTCGCTCACCACCCGACTGCCGCGGGTGGCGACGTCATGCGCGCCGTGCGCCAACGCACTGGCCTGGCGCGCGTGTTCGGCATTCTGTCGCACGGTGGAGGTCAGCTCCTCCATCGAGGCGGCGGTTTCCTCCAGATGGGCAGCCTGGCGTTCGGTACGCTCGGACAGATCATCGTTGCCACTGGCGATCTCACTGGCGGCCAGCGAAATCGAGCCGGTGCACTGCTTGATCCGTTCGACCATCGCGGTCAGTTGCTCCGCCGTCGCATTGGCATCGCGCTGCATGGCCTGGAACGACCCGTGGAAGTCGCCCCGCATGCGCTGGTCCAGATCGCCATCGGCCAGTGCCGAGAGCATGCGGCGGATCTCACCGACCGTGCCACCCACGCTGTCCAGCAGCTGATTGATGCCGCCGGTCAGGCCGTTGAGGAAGCTCGCGCCTCCGTCCGTGGCCTGCAGCCGGCGATCAAGATCGCCCTTGCTGGCGGCCTCGACGATATCGGCCACGGCATGTTCCAGCAGCAGTTCGTGGGTGCGGTCATGCCATTCCACCGCGAAGCCCTGGCGCTGGCCCTTCGCATCGAATACCGGCGTGACAACCTGGGCGAAGTGCACCGGGCCGATCCGCACACGCCCGTGATGGGTGACCATCAGCGTATTGAGGATGGCGCGGATGCGGTCCGGATTGGCATGGAAACGGTGGATGCTGCTGCCGACCAGGCGCTCGGCGTCGAAGTCGGGGAAGGCCTCACGCAGGCTGGTCTGCTGGTTGCGCAGCAAGCTCACCACCGACTGGTTCACGTAGCGGATCACGTGGTCGTTGTCGGCGATCATCATTGCGGTGCGGGAGACATCCAGTGCCTGCCGGACCTGGGCATCGTGCGTATGTTCGACACTGTCGCGCGCCTGCGCGCGGGCTGCCTCCGCGGCCAGCGAGACCGACCGCATCTCTGCCTGCCGCAACGCCTGGCCCTGCTGCCGCACGCGCAGCGCGACCAGGCCCAACAGCACGGCCGCGACTGCCACCGGAAGCAGCGCCCAAGGCTGCCGCTGCCAGATCGCGGCGGTTACCGCGGCGGCAAGCAGCACCCCGGCGGAGATCAGATAGGCGGCATCCGTGGACGGCCGGGACGTGCGCGTGCGCAGCAGATCGGGTGGGCGGGAGGTGGCATCGGGCATGGCGGACATGAGGGCTCCAGAATCAGCAGAAAACGGAAAGCCCGCGGCGTGATCGCGCGCAGGCGGATGCCACACCCGTCACCGGCGAAGCGGTGGGTGCAGCAGCGGAAGGAAGCAGGGGGGCACGCGCAGAGCAGGTGACGGCAGGTGCCGTGTCGGCGGTGGCGATCACCGCCGGCATGGCCCGGTCCTGTGGGCGATGGCACGGCCAATCCGGCATTGCGACGACGTTCCCTGGAAGCCTGGGTGATGCGCGGCTTCGCAACGGCGGAGCAAGCGACGACAGTGCGGCCGACGAAGATCGGCCTGCATCATCGGTATCGGTCGTTGCCGGGATAAGTTGAGTGCGACCGTGTGTCGCACCGTGCAGGGCTTACCCGGCGAGGAAGCCCTGGATCACCTCAGCGACCACCTGCGGATGCTCCATGTGCAGATGATGCGTGCCCGGGAACACCGCCAAGCGGCCTTCGCGCAGCAACGAGATGCGCTGGCTGCGCAACGGCTCCGGGTAATACGACTGCGCTGGCGTGGCGTAGATCACCTGGGTCGGGCATTCGATCGCGGCGAGCAGGTCGTCGATCTGCGCTTCGCTCAGGCGCATCGCGGTGGGCAGCATCAGGCGCTGATCGCTGCACCAGCTGAAACCCCCTTCAACCGGCTTGACGCCGCGTTCGACCAGCAGGCGCGCGCACGGCTCGCTGAGCTGGTTGGCCATCATGCGGGCGCGGATCGGCGCGGCCAGATCGGGGAACACGCGCAGTCTGCGGGTGGGCAGCGCCCGCGCGGCACGCACATGCTCACGCAGGCGCTGTGCGGTTTCATTCTCCGGGCCCCGCAGACCGCCGAGGGCCTCGATCGCGATCAGGCGTTCGACGCGTTCGGGTGCGGCCGCCGCGGTAAGGCTGGCAATGCCGGCGCCCATCGAGTGGCCGAGCAGCACGAAGCGGTCCCAGCCCAGCGCATCAGCGACGTCGAGCACGTGGCAGATCGCACCGGGCGTGTTGTATTGCGTGCCGGGCGGCAGATGCGCGCTGTGGCCGTGGCCGGGCAGATCGATCGCGACCAGCGCCAGATCCGGTAGTTGCGCGGCCAACGGTACGAAGCTGGCCGCGTTGTCGAGCCAGCCATGCAGCGCCAGGACGCGCGTGCCGCCGGTCTCACCCGACCGCAGGCCGGCCACGGTGCTGCCGGCAACCGGCAGCGAGAACGGCTGCAGCGTCATGCCAGCGCCGCGATGCTCAGCCGCGACAGGGCCAGTGCATGCGCGTGCGCGTCGTTGAGGCAGGGGATGTAGCGCATTGTCGCGCCGCGCTCGGCCACGGTCTCGGTAAAGCCCATCGCCACTTCTTCCAGGGTTTCCAGGCAGTCGGTGGCAAAGCCGGGGCAGACCACGTCCATGCTGCGCACGCCCTTCTCGGCCATCGCCCACAGGGTGGGTTCGGCGTAGGGCTGGAGCCACTTCTCACGGCCGAAACGCGATTGGTAGGTCAGCTGCCAGGCATCGTCGGCCAGCTCCAGCGCGTGGGCGATCGCGTGGGCGCTGGCTTCGCAGCGCTGCGGATACGGATCGCCGGCGTCGGCCAGGCGCTGTGGAATGCCGTGGAAGGAAAACACCAGTTTCTCGCCGCGCCCATGCTGCTCCCACCACTGGCGGATGCTGCCGGCGACGGCGGCGACCCAGTCCGGATCGACCGCGTAATCGCGCACCAGGGTCACGGTGACGCCGGGATGCTTCGGCTGCCACTCGCGCACCTGGTCCTCGATCGAGGCCGTGGTGGTGGTCGAATACTGCGGGTACAACGGCAGTACCACGATCCGTTTCATGCCTTCGGCGGCCAGCCGGTCCAGCTCGGCCGGCAGCGCCGGGGCGCCATAACGCATCGCATGGCGCACCCGCAGATCGGGCATCAGGCCCTGCATGGCCTCGGCCAGCCGGCGCGTGTAGACCATCAGCGGGGAGCCCTCCGGCAGCCAGACCTGGGCGTACTTGGCGGCCGAGCGACCACTGCGCAATGGCAGGATCAGCCCGAACAGCAAGGGTTTCCAGAACAGCGGCGGAATCGCGACCACGCGCGGATCGCTGAGGAACTCAGCCAGGTAGCGACGCACCGCCGGGGCGGTTGGCGTCTCGGGCGTGCCTAGATTGACCGCCAGCACGGCGGTGTCGGGTGCGTCGAGCATGCCGCCATTCTCGCAGGTCTGCGCGATTGGCGGGATGGATTTGGATGATGAACGCGATCCAGCGTGCATATCGATAGCCAGGAATACTCATTGCCGATTCATCGCCGGCCTTCTAACGTCGAGAAGCGTATCGACCCCGGTCGTACCTGCCGCTATCTTGTATGAATCGACTTTCTGGAGCCCACCCATGCGCCGCCTCAGCCTTGTTCTGCTGATCTCCGCCAGCCTGCTGTCGACCCAGGCCATGGCCGGGCCACAGGAGGACCAGCGCGCCCGCAATGCCGTGCGCGTCCTGAATGAAATCCAGGACATCCCCGAGCAGGGGATTCCCGACAAGCTGCTCGACGAAGGCCGAGCGGTCATCGTCATTCCCGATACGATCAAGGCCGGCCTGGTGATCGGCGGCCGTCGCGGCCATGGCTTGATGTCCGTCAAGACGCCCGATGGCAGCTGGTCCAACCCGGTGTTCGTGAAGCTCACCGGCGGCAGCATCGGCTTCCAGGCCGGCGTGCAGTCCTCCGATGTAGTGCTGGTGTTCCGCAACGACCGCAGCCTGGACAATCTCGTCAACGGCAAGTTCACCCTGGGCGCCGATGCCGGCGTCGCCGCCGGACCGGTCGGTCGCAACGCCGCCGCCGCCACCGATGGCCAGCTGAAGGCTGAGATCTGGTCCTGGTCGCGCGCCCGTGGCCTGTTCGCCGGTGTGGCGCTGGATGGCGCCGTGCTGCAGATCGACGATGCCGCCAACCTGGACGCCTACGGCAGCAACACCACGCCGCGCATGGTGTTCGAAGGCCGTGTCGGCGAGCCGCCCTCGGTGGACGTGGTCGCCTTCCGTGATCGCCTGGAGGAAGCCACCTATACCGCCCGCGAGAAGCGCGGCACTGCGGGCAATGCCCCAGCGCCGGCCGCTGCGCCGCGCGCCGCCGCCGTACCGGTTCGACCTGAACAGGCACCTGCCCCGGCCCCTGCTGGCGCGACCACGGCCCCGTTGCAGTCCGTGCCGGCGCAACCGGCCCCGCAGCAGGGCTTCCAGCCGGTTGGCGACGGTGAAGTCCGTACCGAATCGCTGGACGGCAACTGACTTTTGTCACGCGCGCCGGCTTACCGCCGGTGCGCTATGCTCAACCGTCTGATCACTACGTAACGCGAGCGAGTCATGGGCAGTTTCAGCATCTGGCATTGGTTGGTCGTGCTGGTCATCGTTCTGCTGGTGTTCGGCACCAAGAAACTGACCAGCGGCGCCAAGGACCTTGGCAGCGCCGTCAAGGAATTCAAGAAGGGCATGCGCGACGAGGACAAGCCGAACGCGCAGCTCAGCGACAGTTCGCGTCCGCAGGACTCGACGACGACGTCGCAGACCGAGCACGACCGCGACCCGCGCTGATCCGGGCGGCTTGGCGTGTTCGATATCGGTTTCAGTGAACTGCTGGTCATCGCGGTGGTGGCCTTGGTCGTCCTCGGCCCCGAGCGGCTGCCCAAGGCGGCCCGCTTTGCCGGGCTGTGGGTGCGCCGTGCCCGCAACCAGTGGGATTCGGTGAAGCAGGAGCTCGAGCGTGAACTGCACGCCGAAGAGATCAAGCGGCAGTTCGATGATGTGAAAACCTCGATGCGCGATACCGAGTCGCAGCTGCGCGCCAGTGGCGAAGCGGTGCGCCGCGATGCCGAGCAGATGCGCCAGGACGTGGCACGGCAGGGCGATGACGTCGCCGCGGCTGCGGACGACGAACCGGTGATGACCGGCCCCGCACCAGGTTCCCCGGCCAGCGTGGCCCAGCATGTGGTGGCCCCCGAGGAGGCCGAGCCGCCGCGCGATGCGATGGCGCCGCCGGGCATCGATGGCAGCGCACCGCGTGCAGATCCGCCGGCGGCCCTGCCGCCGTCGACTGACACCGCGCCGCTTACGCCTGTGCCCACGCCGCCGAACGACGAGGCACCGCGATGAGCGAGCATGAAAGCAACGAGAGTTCGCTGGTCGAACACCTGATCGAGCTGCGTGCGCGCCTGGTGCGCGCGTTGATCGGCCTGGGCGTGGTGCTGCTGGGGTTGATGCCGTTCTCGCGGCAGATCTACACGATGATCGCCGAACCGCTGATCTCGCAGCTGCCGAACGGGCAGACGATGATCGCGACCAATCCGGCCGGCGCGTTCTTCGCGCCGTTGAAACTGACCTTCTTCGTGGCGGTGTTCATCGCCGTGCCGTGGCTGCTGTTCCAGCTGTGGTCGTTCGTGGCGCCGGGCCTGTATGCCCGCGAAAAACGCCTGGCCGTACCGTTGCTGGCCTCGTCGGTACTGCTGTTCTATCTGGGCTGCGCGTTCGCGTACTTCCTGGTGTTGCCGGCGGTGTTCCACTTCCTCACCACGTTCCGCCCGGAGGTGATTGCGATCACACCGGATGCGACGGCGTACCTGGATTTCGTGCTGGCGATCTTCTTCGCCTTCGGCACCAGCTTCGAGCTGCCGGTGGCGATGGTGATCCTGGTGCTGCTGGGCTGGATCACGCCGCAGCAGTTCAAGGAAGGCCGCGGCTATGCGATCGTCGGCATCTTCGTGCTGGCCGCGGTGCTGACGCCGCCGGACGTGGTCTCGCAGCTGATGCTGGCCATTCCGATGTGCCTGCTTTACGAACTGGGCATCCACGCCGCGCGCTGGCTGGTGCCGCGCCCGGGCGGGAAAGAGCAGCCGGAGTAAGGCACAAACAAAAACCCCGGCCTCGGCCGGGGTTTTCGTTGATCAGGCGGCGAACACGTTGTTCGGGCCCGGCATCGGCGGCGGGGTCTGCGGCCCCTGTTGGCCGAACATCTGCTTCCACGCCGTGTAGATGGCACCGGCGAAGACCGGCATCACCACGCCCATCAGCAGCAGCTGCGCAACGAACAGCGCGAGCATCGTGCCGCCGATCAGCTGCGCGATCAGGGCCACCAGCATCACGCCGAAATAGATCGCAAACACCGCCACGAAGGCGAGCAGGAAGAACACCAGCATCGCCAGCACGTTGTGCAGGCAGGCGCGCAGGCTCAGGCGCATCGCCTGTAGGCCGTTGCGATGCTCGAACATCACCTGCGGCGGCAGGGTGAACAGCGCCAGCGCCATGGCCAGGAAGGTGACCACCACCAGTGCCAGCCAGAGCAGGATGCGCATCGCCGGCAGGCTCGCCATCAGCTCTTCGATCTGCGCCGGGTCCGGCTGCGCGCCGGACTGGCTGATCGCGTTGAGCTGCACCATCACCTCGCTCAGGTGCTGCAGGCCACTGCTGCCGATCAGCACCAGCAACAACACGCCCAGGAACAGGCCGGCCACCAGCTGCGGCAGCAGCGAGGCGAGCAGGTTCAAGGCGCGGCCTTCCTGCAGGCCCTGCAGCAGGTGCGCAGGCTGCGCCACGCGACCCTGGTCGACTTCGCGCACGGCCCACACCAGGCCGCCGAAGAACAGCGGGCCGGCCAGTGCCATCAACAGCTGCGCCAGCGTGCTCAGCGCCGGGCTGACCATCGCCAGCGACATCACCAGCAACGCGGCCACGGCCCAGATCACGCCGAGCAGGCCCAGCGCCAACGGCGCCTTGCGCAGCAGGGTGAAACCCGACACCAGCCATTCCGCGCCGGCGGAGGCCGGCAGCTTGCGAATCTCGCTCATAACATTCCGGGACAGGGGAGAAGGCGCGAACGCCCGATTGCGGTCGATTATCCCTGTTTTCCCGGCGCGTGACCTGAAGGCCGCCCTGCGCGGCGCGGACGCTGCGTTGCGTCCGGGGGCATGCCGGTGCAGCCCTCAGGCGTTGCGTGCCTGGCGGACGAAACGGCGCAGCAGCTGGCGGGCCAGCGGGGCGGCGCTGACGTCGCGGGCGACACTGCGCGCGCAACCGCCGTGCTGGCGGATGCACTCGGCGCGGGCGCGGACGTAGCCGCGCATGTGGTGGGTGGCGAACTCCGGATGGAACTGCACGCCCCAGGCATGTGCGCCCCAGCGGAAGGCGTGGCAGTTGTCCTGCGCCGAGCGTGCCAGGATCGCCGCGCCCTCGGGCGCGCGCAGCACGGTCTGCAGGTGGGTGGCATGGGCCGGGAAGCGCGCCGGCAGGCCGCCGAACAGCGGATCGTCCACCGCCGAAGGATCCAGCGCCAGCTCGATCGTGCCGGACTCGCGGCCGGCCGGGTTGTAGGCCACTTCGCCGCCCAGCGCGTGGGCGAGCAGCTGGTGGCCATAGCAGATGCCGAACACCGGCCGGTCGTCGTGGGCGGCAGCGCGCAGCCACTGCGCGCTGCGTTCGCTCCACTCGGCGCGGTCGGTGACGTAGGCGGCCGAACCGCTGACGATCACCCCGGCAAAATCGCGGTGGCTGGGCAGGGTGCCGCCCTGCTCGACATCGACCACCACGGTCTCGTCGGCGTCCAGCCCGGCCGCGACCCGGATCCAGTGCGAAAACCGCCCGTAACGGCGCAGCGAGGCGACGGGTTGGCCGGTTTCAAGAATCAGGAATGGGGCGGAATTCATCCGGGGGAGGCAGGACCGAGAGGACTTCCTCGATTGTAGTCAGCCCTGCCGCTACCTTTTCAAGTCCCGCGCGACGCAGGGTTCGTACCCCTTCAGCACGTGCGGCACGGTTGAAGGCGGCCAGATCCATGTCCGCGCGGATGTGTCGGCGCAGGCTGGAACCCAATGGCAGCAACTCATACAGGCCCACGCGGCCCAGGAAACCGGTGCGTCGGCAGTCGATGCAGCCGACCGGTGCATATGGCGTGGGCGCCTCAGGTAATGCCGCATCGGCATCAGTCAGCACCGCCCATTGCTCGGCCGAGAGCACCGTCGGCACCTTGCAACTGCTGCACAGGGTGCGCACCAGCCGCTGGGCCAGCACCCCGTTGAGGGTGGAGGCGAGCAGGTAATGCGGCACGCCCAGATCGAGCAGACGGGTGATCGCCGAGGGCGCATCGTTGGTGTGCAGGGTGGACAGCACCAGGTGGCCGGTGAGCGAGGCCTGGACCGCCATCTGCGCGGTCTCCAGATCGCGGATCTCGCCGATCATGATGATGTCCGGGTCCTGCCGCAGCAGGGTGCGCACGCCGCTGGCGAAATCCAGGTCGATGTTGGTCTGCACCTGCATCTGGTTGAACTCCGGTGCGATCATTTCGATCGGGTCTTCCACCGTGCAGACATTCACGTCCGGGGTGGCCAGCCGCTTCAGCGTGGAATACAGGGTGGTGGTCTTGCCCGAGCCGGTCGGCCCGGTGACCAGCACGATGCCGTGCGGGCGCTCGACCAGGGCGGTCCAGCCGGCCGCTTCCTGCGGGCTGAAGCCGAGCTGGTCGATGCTCTTGAAGGCGGCATCCGGGTCGAAGATGCGCATCACGCACTTTTCGCCGAACGCGGTGGGCATGGTCGACAGGCGCATTTCCACTTCGCGCCCGCCCGGGGAGCGGGTCTTGATGCGGCCGTCCTGCGGGCGCCGGCGCTCGGCCAGGTCCATCCGGCCCAGCACCTTGATCCGGCTGACCACGGCGGTCATCACCGCCGGCGGCACCTCGAACACCTTGTGCAGCACGCCATCGATGCGGAAGCGCATGCGGCCCATGTCGCGGCGTGGCTCCAGATGAATGTCCGAGGCGCGCTGCTCGTAGGCGTACTGCAGCAGCCAATCCACGATGTGCACGATGTGCTGGTCGTCGGCGTTGACGTCGCCGGCGCGGCCCAGTTCCACCAGCTGCTCGAAGCTGGGCAGGGTGCTGCTGGTCTCGCCGCGGACATCGCCACGGGCGCCGCGCACCGAGCGCGTCACCCCGTAGAACTCCATGGTGTAGCGGTGCAGATCGAGCGGGTTCACCATCGCCAGCTCGATCCGGCGGCGGCTCAGGTGTTGCAGGTCGCGCAACCATTCCTGGGCCAGCGGCTCGCTGGTGGCGACCAGCACGCGCTCGCTGTCCACCGCCAGCGGCAGGAAGCGGTGGCGGCGGGCATAGGCATGGGAAACCAGGGCGGTGACCGCCGAGACGTCGACCCGGGTCGGGTCCACCCGCAGGTAGCGCACGCCCGCGCGCTGGGCCAGCCACTCGCTCAGGCGCTCCAGGCCGAGCTCACCGCCTGCGCTGGCGCCCAGTTTAAGGTTGGCCAGCAGCACCAGCGGGTGGACCTCGCTGGCATTGCGTGCGCCCGGGGCGGAAAAGCGGATGCGCTCCAGATCGGCGGCGGCGACCAGGCCATCGGCAACCAGGGCTGCGGCGACCTGGTCGAAATCCAGCCGCCCGTGCGGCAGGGGCACGCCCCCGGCAGGGACGCTGGCATAAGCCGCTGGCAGGCGTGGATCCATCCTCCATTTCCCCAGGCACGGAAGGCCCGTGCGGTCGGTCGCTATACTAGCGCACCCCTTCTGCAGGCAAGAATCCGCCGCATGTCCGCGATCCCGAACGTTCCGATCACTTTCCAGGGCCTGATCCAGACCCTCAACCAGTATTGGGCGCAGCAGGGCTGCGTGCTGATCCAGCCGCTGGACCTGGAGGTCGGTGCGGGCACCTTCCACCCGGCCACGTTCCTGCGCTCGATCGGTCCGGAAAGCTGGAATGCCGCGTACGTGCAGCCTTCACGCCGCCCGACCGACGGCCGCTACGGCGAGAACCCCAACCGCCTGCAGCGCTACTACC
Source organism: Stenotrophomonas sp. TWI1151 (assembly GCF_039673135.1). Taxonomy (NCBI): domain Bacteria; kingdom Pseudomonadati; phylum Pseudomonadota; class Gammaproteobacteria; order Lysobacterales; family Lysobacteraceae; genus Stenotrophomonas; species Stenotrophomonas sp. TWI1151. The sequence goes on along the minus strand of NZ_JBDJLA010000003.1, from coordinate 241,179 downwards.
AGTACCAGGTGGCGATGAAGCCGAGCCCGGACAACATCCAGCAGCTGTACCTGGATTCGCTCAAGGCGCTGGGCATCGATCCGCTGGTGCATGACCTGCGCTTCGTCGAGGACAACTGGGAATCGCCGACCCTCGGCGCCTGGGGCCTGGGCTGGGAAGTGTGGTTGAACGGGATGGAAGTCACCCAGTTCACCTATTTCCAGCAGGCCGGCGGCCTGGAGTGCAAGCCGGTGCTCGGCGAGATCACCTACGGTCTGGAGCGCCTGTGCATGTACCTGCAGAACTGCGACAACGTCTATGACCTGATCTGGACCTATGGTCCGGATGGCACCCCGGTGACCTACGGCGATGTGTACCTGCAGAACGAGATCGAGCAGAGCACCTACAACTTCGAATACGCCGACGTGGACGAAATGTTCCATCGCTTCGATGCCTGCGAAAAAGAGGCGCAGAAGCTGGTCGATGTCGGCCTGCCGCTGCCGGCCTATGAGCAGGTCTGCAAGGCCAGCCATGCCTTCAACCTGCTGGATGCGCGCCGCGCGATCAGCGTGACCGAGCGCCAGCGCTACATCCTGCGCGTGCGCGCGCTGGCCCAGGCCGTGGCCAGGCTCTACGAGGCCAAACGCCTGGAAGCCGTGGCCGCCAAGGAGGTGCAGGCATGAGCACGATGCAGCCGCTGCTGATTGAACTGGGTACCGAAGAACTGCCGGTCAAGGCGCTGCCGGGCCTGGCCCAGGCCTTCTTCGATGGCGTCGTGGACGGCCTGACCAAGCGGGGCGTGACCATTGAACGCGGCGATGCCAAGCCGCTGTCGACCCCGCGTCGCCTGGCCGTGCTGCTGCCCGGCGTGGCCGTTGAGCAGCCGGAACAGCATTCCGAAGTGCTCGGCCCTTACCTGAACATCGCGCTCGACGCCGAGGGTCAGCCGACCAAGGCGCTGCAGGGTTTCGCCGCCAAGGCCGGGATCGACTGGACCGCGCTGGAGCGCACCAGCGACGCCAAGGGCGAGCGCTTCGTACACCGCTCCACCACGCCGGGCGCGCGCACCGCGACGCTGCTGCCGGAGATCCTGCGCGAGGCGATCGCCGCGATGCCGATCCCCAAGCCGATGCGCTGGGGCAGCCACACCTATGGCTTCGCCCGCCCGGTGCATTGGCTGGTGCTGCTGCACGGCCCGGACATCATCGAGGCCGAGGTGCTGGGCCTGAAGGCTGACCGCATGAGCCGCGGCCATCGCTTCATGCATGACAAGACCGTGTGGCTGAGCGCGCCGGAGGACTACGTCGCCTCGCTGCAGGCCGCCTACGTGCTGGTCGATGCCGACGCGCGCCGTACCCGCATCGTCGAGCAGGTCAACGCGGCGGCCGCGCAGGCCGGCGGTCAGGCGCGCATCACTCCGGACAATCTCGAGCAGGTGGTCAACCTGGTCGAATGGCCGGCGCCGGTGCTGTGCAGTTTCGAGCGCGAGTTCCTGGCGGTGCCGCAGGAAGCGCTGATCGAGACGATGGAGATCAACCAGAAGTTCTTCCCGGTGCTCGATGCCAGCGGCAAGTTGACCGAGAAGTTCATCGGCATCGCCAACATCGACTCCAAGGACGTGGCCGAAGTGGCCAAGGGCTACGAGCGCGTGATCCGTCCGCGCTTCTCCGATGCCAAGTTCTTCTTCGACGAAGATCTGAAGCAGGGTCTGGAATCGATGGGCGACGGCCTGAAGACCGTCACCTACCAGGCCAAGCTGGGCTCGGTCGCCGACAAAGTGACCCGTGTGGCCGCCCTCGCCGAGGCCATCGCGCCGCAGGTGGGCGTCGAGCCGGTGCTGGCCAAGCGCGCCGCGGTGCTGGCCAAGAACGACCTGCAGTCGCGCATGGTCAACGAATTCCCGGAGTTGCAGGGCATCGCCGGCCGGCATTACGCCGTGGTCGGCGGGGAGTCGCCCGAGGTCGCGCTGGCCATCGACGAGGCCTACCAGCCGCGCTTCGGTGGGGATGACATCGCGCTGTCGCCGCTGGGCAAGGTGCTGGCCATCGCCGAGCGTCTGGATACGCTGGCCGGTGGTTTTGCCGCAGGCCTGAAGCCGACCGGCAACAAGGATCCGTTCGCGCTGCGCCGCAATGCGCTGGGCCTGGCCCGCACGGTGATCGAGAGCGGATTCGACCTGGATCTGCGCGCGCTGATCGCGACCGCCGTGGCGGGCCTGCCGGCGGGCGTGCAGCCCAGTGCCGAACGCAAGACCGAGGCGCTACCGCAGGAGCTGTATGACTTCATCATCGACCGCCTGCGCGGCTACTACGCCGACAAGGGCGTGCCGGCCACGCATTTCAACGCGGTGGCTGAGCTGAAGCCGGCCTCGCTGTACGATTTCGACCGCCGCATCGATGCCATCGGCACCTTCGCCGCGCTGCCGGAAGCCGAAGCGCTGGCCGCGGCCAACAAGCGCATCCGCAACATCCTGCGCAAGGCCGAGGGCGAGATCCCGGGCATGATCGACCCGGCGCTGCTGGCCGAGCCGGCCGAAAGCGAACTGGCCGAAGCGGTGGAAGCGGCCATCGATGACAGCAACGCCAGCCTGCACCAGAAGGACTACGTGAGCGTGTTGAACCGGCTGGCGCGCCTGCGCCCGCAGGTGGACGCGTTCTTCGATGCGGTGATGGTCAATGCCGAGGATCCCGCGCTGCGGGCCAATCGCCTGGCCCTGCTCAAGCGCCTGGGCGACCGCCTGGGCAGCGTGGCGGCGATCGAACACCTGTCCAACTGACGCGGCGGGGCCGCGCGCCCCACGGTGGACCGGAAGGCGCGACGGCTTCGGCTGTTCGCGCCTTCTGCGTTTCCGGGAGGGCGGCGCGCTCCGATACTCGTGCCGGAAGCGTCATATGGTGTCGCCCCGGTGTCGCGGACGCTTCTGTCCGATGACGTGTTGTCATCGATCTCGCCGCGTGTGATGCAAGCGACTTTCTCGCGGAATTTAACGGCTTCTTCACCGCCGTTCTGAAACAGCCACGCCGATTTCGCATGCTCGCGATGGCCCGTTATGCTGTCGCCATGCAGCCAACGAAATTCGCCCTTCCGCTGATGTTCCTGTCCCTTGCCACCGCCTCGGTGGCACATGCACGGGGGACCATCGAGAAAGTGGACATCAAAGGATTGGACAAGGGCGACGATGCCGAGATGATCGAGAACATCGAGGTCTCGCTGTCCCTGTACGACACCATCGGCAAGGTCCAGGGCGAGTCGCGGCTGGAATATCTGTTGTCCCAGGCAGAGCGCCAGACCCGCGAGGCGCTGGAGCCGTTCGGGTACTACAACCCGACCATCACCGTGGAAAGCCCGCGCGAAGGCGAGAACCTGCGCGTGGTGATCCAGGTCGAGAAAGGGCCGCCGACCCTGGTCCGCCGCGAGCACATCGACATCACCGGCCCGGCCCAGCTGGACCAGTACCTCCAGGAAGACCTCGAGAAATTCAAGCCGCGCAAGGGCCAGCGGTTCGAGCACACCGAGTACGAAGCCAGCAAGATCCGGGTCACCCGGCGCCTGGCCGAGCGTGGTTATTTCGATGCCGACTTCACCCAGCGCCAGGTGCAGATCACCCGCGCCGAGAACGCGGCCGATGTCGATCTGACCTGGGACAGTGGCCGCCGCTACAACATGGGCGAGATCCGCTTCCATCAGGATTACTTCGTCGACAAGCTGTTCGACCCGCTGGTGTACTGGGACGAAGGCAGTTACTTCCACGAAGGTAAACTGGACCGCCTGCGCGAATCGCTGACCAAGCTCGATTACTTCAGCGTGATCGACATCCAGCCGCGCCCGGACCAGGCCGATGACAACGGCGATGTGCCGGTGGACGTCAACCTGACCCGCGCCAAGCGCACGATCTACACCGCCGGCCTGAGCTACGGCAGCGAGAGTGGCGCCGGTGTGCGCGGTGGCCTGGAGCGGCGCTTCCTCAACAGCCGCGGCCACAAGATGAACACCCAGCTCGACTATGCGCAGAAGCGCAAGAGCCTGGTCACCAGCTACCGCATCCCGGGCTTTGCCTGGCTCGATGGCTGGTATGCGTTTACCGCCAGCGCCTATGACGAGCAGACCGATTACATCGACCTGCGCAACTTCAAGCTCTCGGCCAGCCGCAGCGGCGAGATCAACGAGTACTGGACCGCGATCGCTTCGATCAACGCCCTGCGTGAGCGCTGGCGCTACGCCTCGGGCACCGAGTTCACCGATGCGGTCTACAACACCTCCACGCTGGTCTACCCGCAGCTGGTCGCCGACTACGTCAACGTGGACGATGAGATGTTCCCGCGCCGTGGCCTCAGCGGCAGTGCCACCCTGCGTGGCGGCGTCGAAGGTGCGGGCTCGGACACCAGCTTCGTGCAGGCCAACATGGTGCTGCGCTGGTATGTGCCGATCGGCGACAGCGACCGCCTGATCCTGCGCGGCGAAGGTGGCACCACCTGGACCAGCGATCTGGTGGCGATGCCGCCGAGCCTGCGCTTCTTCGCCGGTGGCGACCGCAGCATCCGCGGCTATGCCTTCCGCGAAGTCGGCCCGCGTACCGCACCACCGGACAAGTACGCGCTCGGCGCGAAGAACCTGGTGGTCGGCTCGGCCGAGTATGAGCATTACTTCAAGGGCGGGCCGTGGGGCGCGGCGGTATTCGTCGATACCGGCAGCGCGTTCGACAACACCATCGACCTGCACACCGGCGTGGGCTTCGGCGTGCGCTGGAAATCGCCGGTGGGCCCGGTGCGCGTGGATATCGCGCACGGCCTGAACGACCCGGATTCGCAGTTCCAGCTGTACCTGAACATCGGAGCGGACCTGTGAGCACGCCGACGCCTTCCGCCCCCGCCACCCCGCCGCCCCCGCGCGTGCGTTTCTACCGCAAGCGCCGCTTCTGGGCGTGGTCCGGTTTCACCGTGCTCGGCCTGGTGCTGTTGGCCTTGCTGCTGGTGTACTGGCTGCTGCAGACCGTGGCGGGCCGCGATGTGCTGCTGGCCCAGGTGGTCGCGCGGTTGCCGGTCGGCGCCTCGCTCACCTGGAGCAAGGTCGATGGCCCGGTCGCCGGGCCGCTGGTGCTGCACGATCTGGACTTCCGCTACGACGACATCCATTTCACCGCCGAACGGGCGTACCTGGATCCGGACATCCGGCCGCTGCTGGGCCGCAAGCTGCAGCTCGATGCACTGCAGATCAAGAACGCCACGTTGAACCTGGCCAAGAGCGATGAGCCGTTCGAGCTGCCCTCGTGGCCGGACTCGCTGCCGCAGATTGAAATGCCGCTGGCGATCCAGGCCGACACCATCATCATCGATGGCTTCCGGATCACCCAGGCGCAGCAGCCGCTGATCGACATCGCCAAGGTGCGCGGTGGGCTGGAGATCGCCAATGGCGAATTCCGCGCGCGCCAGCTGATCGTGGACAGCAGCTACGGCGATTTCCGCGTGGACGGGCATTACCTGCCGCGCAGCGATTACGACACCGACATCACCCTCGGCGCGCTGATGCCGGCGCCGCGCGGGCGTACCCCGGCGCGCCTGGGCCTGGTCGCCCGCGGTGACCTGGGCCATATGGAAGTGGCGATCGCCGGCAATGCACCGGCACCGCTGCAGGCCAGCCTCGTGTTCGATGGCCGCACCGACCCGGTGTGGAAACTCGCTGCGCGCAGCAAGGAACTGGACCTGGCCCTGCTGGTGCCGGGGATGGACGCGAGCACCAGCACGCCGATGGCGCTGGAGGTGCAGGCCGACGGCAAGGGTGGCCAGGCCAATCTGCAGGGCAGCTTCAAGCAGGGCGACATCGCGGTGGAACTGGCACCGTCCAAGGTCGGCCTGGCCGACCAGGTACTGACCGTGTCGCCGCTGCAGGTGAAGGGCTTCGGTGGACAGGCGCGGCTGGAAGGCATTGCCGATTTCACCGACAAGGAAAATGCCAGCCTGCGCTTCTCCATCGTCGCCAACGACCTCACCTTCGTGCCCGCCGCCGATACCACCACCCCGGGCGCGGCTGCGCCGGTGCCGGTGACGCTGAAAGAAGCGCGCATGGGCCTGGCCGGCACGCTGAAGGCGTGGGCGGCGGTTGGCCGTGCCTCGGTGGAACGCGAGAAGCAGGTGGCCGATCTGCAGTTCGACGTGCGCGGCAATGACCAGGCCGCCGTGATCAAACAGCTGCAGGCCAGCACGCCGGGCGGTTCGCTCGACGTGACCGGGCAGGTGGCCTGGGCGCCGCAGTTGGATTGGGACGTGGCCGCCAAACTGGCCGGCTTCGATCCGGGCTACTTCGCGCCGGGCTGGGACGGCAAGCTGTCCGGTTCGTTTGCCTCGAAGGGCCGCCAGTTGCCGCCGCCCGCCGGCAGTCCGGCCGGTACCGCTGGCAGCTACGAAGCCACCGTCGATGTGCCCGGCATCAAGGGCACGCTGCGCAAGCGCGCGCTGGATGCACAGGGCAAGTTCGCGCTGCGCGGCGAGCAGGGCGAGGGCAACCTCCGGCTGGCGCTGGGCAACAGCCGCCTGACCGCCAAGGGCTCGGTCGGCGACCGCCTGGATATCGATGCGCAGCTGGAGCCGGTGCAGCTGGACGACCTGCTGCCCAACAGCAGCGGCAGCCTGCGCGGCCACGTGCTGATCAAGGGCGCGCGTACCGCGCCGGACATCACCGCCGATCTGGTCGGCAGTGGCCTGCGCTGGGACGACTGGAGCGCCGAGGCGATCAGCATCAAGGGGCGCCTGCCGTGGCAGGGCGACAGTGGCACGCTGGCGGTGCAGGGCAGCAAGGTCCAGGTCGGCATGCTGCTGGACACGCTCAACGTCAATGCACGCGGCAGCCTCTCCAATCTGCGCCTGGATGCACAGACGAAGAACGAGCTGGGTGCTGTCGCGCTGGAAGGCGGCGTTCGCCAGCAGGGCCAGACCTGGCGTGGCGATCTGACCGCGCTGCGCATCGCACCGATGAAGGGCGATGCCTGGAGCCTGCGCGCACCGGCCACCTTCAGCGTGCAGGGCAGCAACTTCACCCTGAGCGATGCCTGCCTGGGTGCCGCCACCGGCGGCGCGCTGTGCGCCAGCGCGAACTGGCCGCGCGAAGGGCTGCTTGTGCGGGGCGATGCCTTGCCGCTGTCGCTGGTGCAGCCGTGGCTGCCGCCGCAGTCCGGAAGGCGCATCTTCCTGCGCGGTGAAGTGAATCTGGATGGGCGCATCCGCCCCCGCGGCAACGCGTGGGAAGGCAGTGCCTCGGTCACCTCGCGCGAAGGCGGGGTACGCCTGGGCGACAACGCGCGTGGCGAGCTGGTGCGTTACGACCAGTTCTCGGTGAACCTGGAGATGACCCCGCAGCAGATCAACGCCAAGCTCGGTGTCGGTTTCCAGGGCGACGGCTTCGTCGATGCCAAGGTGCAGACCGGCTGGGATGCCAACGCGCCGCTGACCGGCGAGCTGTACATGAACATCGCGCGGCTGTACTGGCTGGAACTGTTCTCGCCCGACATCGTGCGCCCAACCGGCCTGATCGAAGGCCACGTGAGTCTGCGCGGCACCCGTGGTACGCCGTCATTGGGCGGTGAGGCCACGCTGAGCAAGTTCAATGGCGAGTTCCCTGCGCTCGGCCTGACCTTCGCCGAAGGCAAGGGCAGCTTCACCGCGCAGCCGGACGGCTCGGCCAAGATCACCGCGCAGGCCAACTCCGGCAAGGGCACGCTGTACGTGGATGGCGGGCTGTCGTGGTTCGGCGATGCACAGCCGCTGCAGCTGCATATCCACGGCGAAAACGTGCTGCTGGCCAACACCAGCGAGCTGCGCGTGATCGCCAACCCGAACCTGGACTTCACGTTGGCCGGCAGCGCGATGCAGCTGCGTGGCACCGTGCACGTCCCCGAAGCGGATCTGGACCTGGAGCGCCTGGATCGTGGCACCTCGGTCTCCGAAGATGTGGTGGTGCTGGACCCGGTCGATCCGGAAGAGGGGCCCAGCTCGCCGCTGGACATGGACCTGACCGTGAGCCTGGGCGACAAGGTCAAGATGGCCGGGTTCGGCCTGAAGGGTGCGCTGACCGGCAAGATGCAGGTGTGGGCACGCCCGGGGCGTGAGATGACCGCCAACGGCGGGCTGGAAGTCAGTGGGCGCTACAAGGCCTACGGCCAGGACCTGACCATCACCCGCGGCAACTTGAACTGGAACTACAACGCGGTCTCCGATCCGCGCATCAACATCCGTGCCCAGCGCGCCGTCGGCGATGTCACCGCCGGCATCGACGTGACCGGGCGGGCGCAGTCGCCGCGCGTGGATGTGTGGTCGGAACCGGCGATGTCGCAGTCCGAAGCACTGGCCTACCTGGTGCTGGGACGCAGCCTCACCGGTGCCAGCAGCGATCAGGCCCAGCAGGTCAACGCGGCCTCGGCGGCGCTGTCGGCCGGCAGCGGCCTGCTCGCCTCGCAGCTGGGCGCCAAGCTCGGCCTGGACGACGCCGGCGTGAGCCAGTCGCGCGCGCTGGGTGGCTCGGTGATCGGCTTCGGCAAGTACATCTCGCCCAAGCTGTACATCGGCTACGGCGTCTCGCTGGTCGGCAGTGGCTCGGTGCTGACGCTGAAGTACCTGCTGCGCCGTGGCTTCGATGCGGAGCTGGAATCGAGCACGGTGGAGAACCGTGGGTCGTTGAACTGGCGAAAAGAAAAGTAGATCACGACCGTTGGTCGTGATGCGGGTGCTTGCCCAACCATCGGCCGTTGCCCCTGCCGGGCGCAGCGGCTAAGGTCTCGGGCTGTTCTGACGTACCGGATGTGCCCATGTCTTCACGCAAACCCCTCACCGCCGCGCTGGCGCTTGGCCTGACCCTCGCTGCCGGCGCCCATGCCGACGAAGGCATGTGGATGCCGACCCAGCTGCCGGACCTGGCCAAACCGCTGAAGGCGGCCGGCTTCAAGGGCAACCCGGGCGACCTGGCCAACGTCACCGCGCCGCCGCTGAGTGCGGTGGTGCGTGCCGGTGGCGGGACCGGTTCGTTCGTCTCCGACGACGGCCTGCTGCTGACCAACCACCATGTGGCCATGGGCGTGATCCAGTACAACACCTCGCCCGAGCACAACCTGATCAACGACGGCTTCATCGCCAAGGGCCGCAGCGATGAGCGCGCGGCCAACCCGGATTTCCGCGTGCTGGTCACGGTCGGGTTCGACAAGGTCACCGATGAAGTGCTGCGCGATGCGCGCGGCAAGACCGGGCGGGCGTATTTCGATGCGGTCGACCGCGCCAGCAAGCAGCTGGTGGCCGACTGTGAGAAAGAAGGCAACATCCGCTGCAGCGTGGCGGACATGTACTACGGCACCGATTTCTATCGCATCCGCCAGCTTGAGCTGAGCGATGTGCGCCTGGTCTACGCGCCGCCGCGCGCGATCGGCAATTATGGCGATGAGATCGACAACTTCATGTGGCCGCGCCACACCGGTGATTTCACCCTGCTGCGTGCCTACGTGGGCAAGGACGGCAAGCCCGCGCCGTACAGCGTGGACAACGTGCCGTACCACCCGCCGGCGCACCTGAAGATGGCGATCGACGGCCCGAAGACCGGCGACTACGCGATGCTGGCCGGTTACCCGGGCATCACCTACCGCCATCGCACCGCCGCGGAATTCGCCGGCCAGATCGATGCCGTGCTGCCACGCCGCGTGGCGGTGTTCCAGCAGATGATCGACACCATCGAAGCGGCCAGTGCGAAGGATGCGCAGGCACGCACCCGTTACGCCTCGCAGCTGCAGTCGCTGAAGAACAACCGCAAGCGCGCCGCTGGCGAGCTGGAAGGCCTGCTGCGCAGCGATGCCAAGGCGCAGCGTGCCGCCGATGAGGCAGCGATGCTGCAGGCCACCGACGCGACGTACCGGGGCGACATCCAGTCCCTGCTGAGCTCGCTGTCCAGCGGCGCATCAGTGGGCGAGCGCGATCTGCTGCTCGATCTGCTCGCGGCGCAGAGCCAGCTGCTGCGCTCGGCACTGACCCTGGAGCGCCTGCGCATCGAATCGGCCAAGCCCGATGCCGAGCGTGACACGGGCTACCAGCAGCGCGATCTGGCCTTGATCGAGGGCGTGCTCAAGCAGGTCCAGCGCCGCTACGATCCGGCCATCGAAAAAGCGCTGTTGACCACGCTGCTGACCCGCTACCAGCAGCTGCCCGACGCGCAGCGCGTGCCCGCGTTCGACGCGGCCTTCGGCCGCACCCCGGCCGCGCTGGCCAAGACCCTGGATACGCTGTACGCCACCACGCGCCTGGGCGACGAAGCCGAGCGGCTGTCGCGCTTTGCCGCGGCGAAAGAGGGCAAGGCGCTGGCACGCGATCCGCTGATCGATCTGGCCGGCCCGCTGGTCGCCGCGCAACTGCGCCTGGATGACGAGCGCAAGACCCGCGAAGGCGAGCAGCTGCGCCTGCGCCCGGCGTACATGCAGGCGCTGTTCGCCTGGCGTGCCAAGCAGGGCCGCGCGGTCTACCCGGATGCGAACCGTACCCTGCGCATCAGCTACGGCAAGGTCGAGGCGCTGTCGCCGCGCGATGCGGTGCATTTCGACCCGGTGACCACTGTGGCCGGGATCGTCGAGAAGAACACCAACGCCTACCCGTTCGATGCGCCCAAGCCGCTCCTGGACGCGATCGCCAAGGGTGATTTCGGCTCCACCGCCGATCCGGTGCTGAAGACCCAGACGGTCAACTTCCTGACCAACCTGGACACCACCGGCGGCAACTCCGGCTCACCAGTGCTCAATGCCAAAGGCGAACTGATCGGCCTGAACTTCGACAGCAATTGGGAGTCGGTCAGCGCCAGCTGGTGGTTCGATCCGCGCTTCAAGCGCGCGGTGCACGTGGACATGCGCTACCTGCGCTGGCTGCTGGCCAAGGTCTACCCGGCACCCGAACTGCTGAAGGAAATGGGCGTTCCGGCCGAATAAGGCACGGCGGCCCGCCCTGGAACGCCACGACCAATGGTCGTGGCCTACACTGCGGGCTGCTCTCACGGAAGCACCCGCGTGGTCTCCAGCTGGATCCTGCTGTTGGTGTCAGTGGCCTATGCCGCGCTGCTGTTCGGCGTGGCGTGGTGGGGTGACCGTCGCCCGATGTACCCGGATCGACCGTGGTTGCGCCCGGTGGTCTACAGCCTGGCGCTGGCGGTGTACTGCTCGTCATGGACGTTCTACGGTGCGGTCGGCACGGCGGTGCGCAATGGCATCGGCTACCTGCCGATCTACCTGGGGCCCCTGCTGCTGTGGGTGTTCGGCTGGCGGATCATCGAGCGCCTGGCGCTGATCGCACGCAGCCAGAACGTGGTCTCCATCGCCGATTTCATCTCCTCGCGGTTCGGCCGCTCGCGCCGCCTGGCCGCACTGGTGGCGGTGATCGCGTTGATCGGCATCGTGCCGTACCTGGCCCTGCAGTACAAAGCCGTCGCGATGAGCCTGCAGGTGCTGACCGGCAACGTCGGCCCGACTGGCTTCTTCACGGATCCCGCGTTGTACGTGGCGTTGCTGATGGCGCTGTTCGCCACGCTGTTCGGTACCCGCCAGGTGGATGCTACCGAGCACCACCACGGCATGATGCTGGCGATCGCGCTGGAATCGATGATCAAGCTGATCGCGATGGTCGCGCTGGGCCTGTTCGCCTACCTGTGGCTCAACGACCGCACCGATGCGGTGATCGAGTCGGCGCATACGCTGTTCACCGGCTTGCCACCGGTCGGGTTCATTTCCCAGACGCTGCTGAGTTTCCTGGCCATCATCTGCCTGCCGCGCCAGTTCCATGTGGCGGTGGTCGAGTGTGGCGATGTGCGGGATATCCGCCGCGCGCGCTGGATGTTCGGGGCCTACCTGGTGATCATCTCGGCGATGGTGATTCCGATCGCCACCGCCGGCGTGACCCTGTTCGGCACCGGTGGCAGTGTCGCCGACGACAGCATGGTGCTGGCCCTGCCGCTGGCCGAAGGTCGCAAGTTCCTGGCGCTGGTCGCCTATGTCGGCGGCTTCTCGGCTGCGACCGGCATGGTCATCGTGGCCTCCATCGCGCTGGCGACCATGGTCAGCAACGATCTGGTGATGCCGGTCCTGCTGCGCCGCAGTGGCGATCATCAAGAGGCGGCGGATGTCGCTTCGCGCGTGTTGTGGATTCGCCGCACCGCGATCCTGCTGCTGGCGCTGGTGGCCTACAGCTATTACCGCGGCAGCAGCAACGACAGTACCCTGGCCTCCTACGGCCTGATGGCCTTCGCTGCAGTCGCGCAGTTCGCCCCGGGGCTGATCGGCGGGCTGTACTGGCGCGGTGCCAGCCGCCGCGGCGTCGAAGTCGGCATGCTGCTCGGCTTCGGCACCTGGGTATACACGCTGCTGTTGCCGGCGCTGACCCAGGCCGGCTGGATGTCGTCGGCCTGGCTGGTGCAGGGCCCGTTCGGGATCGGCTGGCTGCAGCCGCAGCACCTGTTCGGCATGAGCGGCTGGGACCCGCTGACGCACGGCACGTTCTGGTCGCTGCTGGTCAATGTCGCGGCGATGGTGCTGGTCTCGGTGCGCTGGCGCCCGGGCGTGGATGAACGCCTGCGTGCGGCGCCGTTCCTGGATCCCTACGCGCAGCGCCCATCGGTGGCCGGTGCGTGGCCGGGCAACGTGCATGTCGGTGACCTGTTGGCGCTGGCCTCGCGCGTGGTGGGCGACCGTCATGCCCGTCGATCGTTCTTCGAGCAGGCGCAGTCCATGGACCGCGAGCTGCAGGCCTCCGCGCCGGCGGACCGTGCCTGGGTGCAGTTCACCGAGCGCCTGCTGGCGGCCTCGATCGGCGCGGCGTCGGCCCGCCTGCTGCTGACCAGTCTGCTGCGCGGTTCGGGCATGGACCTGGGCGAAGTGGTGGCGGTGCTCGACGAGGCAGGCCAGGAACTGCGCTTCAACCGCGAGATTCTCTCCACCACCCTGGAGAACATCAGCGCGGGGGTCAGCGTGGTCGATCCGGACATGCGCCTGACCGCCTGGAACCGCCGCTACCAGCAGATGTTCGGGTACCCCGACGGGATGCTCTACGTGGGCCGGCCGGTCGCCGACCTGATCCGCTACAACGCCGAGCGCGGTGAGCTCGGCGAGGGCGACATCGAGCTGCAGATCAACCGCCGCATCGGCTACATGCGAGCCGGCTCGCCGCACATCTTCGAGCGCACCCGCAGCGACGGCAAGGTGATCGAGATGCGCGGGCAGGCGCTGCCCGGCGGTGGCTACGTCACCAGTTACAACGACATCACCGACTACAAGCACGCCGAGCGCGCGCTGCTGGAAGCCAACGAAACGCTGGAACAGCGCGTGGCCGAGCGCTCGCATGAAGCCGAAGTGGCCCAGCAGTCCAAGACGCGCTTCCTGGCCGCGATCAGCCACGACGTGCTGCAGCCGCTCAATGCTGCCCGTCTGTTCGCTTCAGCGCTGCGTGAGAGCCACCACAACAACGAAGAGCAACGGCATCTGGCCGAGCGCGTGGATGCCTCGTTGCGTGCAGCCGAGGAACTGCTGGATGGCCTGCTGGATGTCTCCCGTCTGGATGCCGGTGGCCTGCATCCGGTGATCGGTGACTTCGATGTCAGCCTGCTGATGCGCGAGCTGGCGGCGCAGTACTCGCCCGTCGCAGCCGGCCGTGGGTTGCGCATGGATCTGTTCGCGCGGCCGGCCTGGGTGCGCAGCGATCGCCGCCTGCTGCGCCGCGTGCTGCAGAACTTCCTGGCCAATGCGCTGCGCTACACGCGCCAGGGCCGCATCGTGCTGGCCGTGCGCCATCGCGGGCCGGAAGTGGAACTGCAGGTATGGGATACCGGCCCGGGCATTCCCGAACACCACATGCAGCAGATCTTCGATGAGTTCCATCGCTACCAGCAGCCGTTCGACTGGGGCGAGCAGGGCCTGGGGCTGGGCCTGTCGATCTGCCAGCGTATCTCGCGCCTGCTCGATCACCGACTCAACGCCCGCAGCCGGGTCGGCAGCGGCAGCATGTTCTCGATCCTGCTGCCCCTCGTGGCGGCCCCGGCCTTGCCGACCGCAGACGCACTGCCGGCACCGAGCCCGGTCACCCGCGCCGATTCACTGGCCGGCATGCGCGTGCTGTGCGTGGATAACGATCAGGAAATCCTGGATGGCATGCGGGCGCTGCTGGGCCGTTGGCAGGTGCAGGTGATCACCGCCAGCACCGTCGACCAGGCACTGGAGAAAGTGGTCGAACGGCCGGACGTGATGTTGGTGGATTACCACCTGCATGACCGCCTGGACGGGCTGGATACCTTGGTGGCGCTGGGCCAGAAGGCCGGGCGTGCGATTCCGGGGGCGCTGCTCACCGCCGACGGCCGCGACGAGCTCAAGCGGATGGCGCGTGACCGCGGCTATCGGTTGTTGACCAAACCGATCAAGCCGGCCTCGCTGCGGGCCTTCCTGGCCGCCTTCCACGACACCCGCGGCGATCTCTAGCCGTGGGGCGGGCGTGACCGCCGGTCAGGCCACGGCGCCGCTGAGATGTTCGTACAGGATGGTCGAGCCGATGATGATCAGGATCAGGCCGCCGATGATCTCGGCGCGCTTGCCGACCATGCCGCCCAGCACGCGGCCGAGCATGATGCCGGCGGTCACCATGGTGAGCGTGCACAGGCCGATGATCAGCGCCATCACACCGATATGCACGTCGAGGAAGGCCAGGCCGATGCCGACTGCCATCGCATCGATGCTGGTGGCGAAGCCGGTCATTGCCAGGCGCCAGAAGCCATGGTGCTTGCTGGTGTCTTCCTCGTCGCCGCCCTCGTCGGGGCGCAGGCCGTTGATGATCATGTGCACGCCCAGCGCACCGAGCAGGCCGAACGCGATCCAGTGATCGAAGGCCTCCACATACGCCAGCGCAGCGCGGCCGAGCAGCCAGCCGATCACCGGCGTGATGCCTTCGATGACACCGAAAATCAGGCCGGCGCGCAAGGCGTCGGAAAAGCGTGGCTTGCGCATGGCCGCGCCCTTGCCGATGGCAGCAGCGAAGGCATCGGTGGACATGGCAAAGCCGATCAGCAGGATCGAAATGGGGGACATTGGGATACGCGACAGGTCGGGCGAGAGCGAGCAACGGACCGCGGACGCGCCCAACCTGTCGTTGCGCACGCGGACCGCTGGTCTCGCCAACCAAGATGGTTGCCCGCACCACGGCGCACTGGCCGAGTATGTTGATACGGGCGATTCCTTCAGCAGGAATCCGGCTACTCCCCAAGGGGACGCGAAGCTTAGCACCGGGCCCGCGGCGTGGAGCGTTTGCCGCGAATTGCGCAGGTCACGCTGGAATTCATAGCTCCGGCTATAACGCCTACTCTTCTTCCGGCGGCAACACGATCTGTTCGTCGTCGATGGCCAGCTTGCCGGCCATCAGCACCGCCTGGGTGCGGTTGGTGACACCGAGCTTGCGCAGGATCGCGGTGACGTGGGCTTTGATCGTCGCTTCGGAGACATTGAGGTCGTAGGCGATCTGCTTGTTGAGGCGGCCGGCGCCGAGCATCTGCAATACCCGGAACTGCTGCGGGGTCAGCTCGCGCAGGCGCTGGCCGATCTCGCGTTCCTCGCGCCCGGTCTGGGGCACGTTGTGCGCTTCCGGCGGTGCCCAGGTCTCACCATCCAGGATGGTGCCCAGCGCATGGCCGATCGTGTCCGAATCGGCGGATTTGGGGATGAAGCCGAAGGCGCCATGGTCGAGCGCGCGGCGCATCACCGTCGGCTCTTCGCGTGCGGACACCACCACCACCGGCAGCTGCGGGTGCAGGGCACGCATATGCACGAGCGCGTTGAAGCCCTGCGCACCGGGCATGTTGAGGTCCATCAGGACCAGGTCGGCGTCGGTGTGCTGGTCGGCCAGCTGGTACAGCGCTTCCACGCTGTCCGCTTCGTACAGCTGCACGCCGGGGATGACGCGTTGCACGGCCCCGCGAAGGGCTTCGCGGAACAGCGGATGGTCATCGGCAATCAGGAGGGTCGTCATGGTGGGGGCCATGTTGCGGAGGCGTGCAGCGACGCAACGAAAAGGTCTATCGAGATGACAGCCCCCTGAGTCAGGGGGCGGCCGCGAAGCGGCGGGGTGTGGGTGCTGGTGAGGCGGGGCCCACGATCCGCTTGCGGATCGTGGGAGCGACAGCGCGAAGGCGATGACGCGGCCCCATCCTGCGCCTGCACGGTGAAGGGTTACTTCACTTCACTTTGCGTTCTTCCACCAGCGAGGCCACGACCGACGGATCGGCCAGGGTCGAGGTGTCGCCGAGCTGGTCCGGGGCGTTCTCGGCGATCTTGCGCAGGATGCGGCGCATGATCTTGCCCGAGCGCGTCTTGGGCAGGCCCGGTGCCCACTGCAGATGGTCGGGCGCGGCGATCGGACCGATCTCCTTGCGCACCCAGGCCACCAGCTCCTTGTGCAGTGCATCGCTCGGCGTCTCGTCGGCGATCAGGGTCACGTAGGCATAGATGCCCTGGCCCTTGATGTCGTGTGGGAAGCCGACCACGGCCGCTTCGGCCACCTTCGGGTGCGAGACCAGCGCGCTTTCCACCTCGGCGGTGCCGATGCGGTGGCCGGAAACGTTGATCACATCGTCCACGCGGCCGGTGATCCAGTAGTAGCCATCCTCGTCACGACGGCAGCCGTCGCCGGTGAAGTAGCTGCCCGGGTAGGTGCGGAAGTAGGTATCGATGAAGCGCTGATGGTCGCCGTAGACGGTGCGCATCTGGCCCGGCCACGAATCGCGGATGATCAGGTTGCCTTCGGTGGCCCCCTCCTGGATCTCGCCATCGGCATTGACCAGCGCCGGCTGCACGCCGAAGAAGGGCAGGGTGGCCGAGCCCGGCTTGAGATCGACCGCGCCCGGCAGCGGGGAAATCAGGATGCCGCCGGTTTCGGTCTGCCACCAGGTATCCACGATCGGGCAGCGACTGTCGCCGACCACTTCGTAGTACCAGCGCCACGCTTCCGGATTGATCGGCTCGCCGACACTGCCGAGCAGGCGCAGCGAACTGCGCGAGGTGCGCTTGACCGGTGCATCGCCTTCGCGCATCAACGCGCGGATCGCGGTGGGGGCGGTGTAGAAGATGGTGACCTGGTGCTTGTCGATCACTTCCCAGAACCGCGAGGTGTTCGGGAAGTTCGGCACGCCTTCGAACATCACCGAGGTCGCGCCATTGGCCAGCGGACCGTACACGATGTAGCTGTGGCCGGTGACCCAGCCGACATCGGCGGTGCACCAGTAGATGTCGTCCTCGCGCAGGTCGAACACCGCTTCATGGGTGTAGGCCGCGTACAGCAGGTAACCGCCGGTGGTGTGCAGCACGCCCTTGGGCTTGCCGGTGGAGCCGGAGGTGTAGAGGATGAACAGCGGATCCTCGGCGTTCATGCGCTCGGGCTCGCACTGCGTCGGCTGCGGATCCACCACGTCGTGGAACCAGCGGTCGCGCGGGGCCTGCATGTCCACCGCGCCGCCGGTGTGGCGGACCACCAGCACCGTTTCCACGGTGGTGGTGCCGGGCAGCTTCAGCGCGGCATCGACGTTGGCCTTGAGCGGAATCTTCTTGCCGCCGCGCAGACCTTCGTCGGCGGTGATGATCAGCTTGCTGCCGCAGTCGATGACGCGGTCGGCGATCGAGTTCGGGGCAAAGCCGCCGAACACCACCGAGTGGATCGCACCGATACGCGCGCAGGCCAGCATGGCCACCGCGGCGTCGACGATCATCGGCAGGTAGATGGTGACCCGGTCGCCCTTCTTGACGCCGAGGTTGCGCAGCGCGTTGCCGAGGCGGCAGGTGCGCTCATACAGCTCGCGATAGGTGACGCCCTGCGACGGTGCATCGGGGCTGTCCGGTTCAAACAGCAGGGCGATCTTGTCGCCGCGTTTGTCGAGCTGGCGATCCAGGCAGTTGACGCTGGCGTTGAGCTCGCCGTCTTCGAACCACTTGATGCGGAAATCGTCGAGCTGGTAGCTGACGTTCTTGATGCGGGTCGGTTTCTTGAACCAGTCCAGGCGCTCGGCGGCCTTGCCCCAGAAGGCATCCGGATGCTCCACCGATTCGCGGTAGAGCTGCTGGTACGTGTTCTTGTCGATCCGCGATGCCGCGGCGAACGCGGCGTCGACGGGGTAAAGATCAGCCATGGCACCCTCACTTGCACGTTGACTTGGGGTTGTGCGGTCGCAACATAAGTGGCGACCTCTCCCCCTCAGTTTGCCGCATCCACCCGTCTGCGCGGTATCGGGGTGGTTAGACCATGGTCGAACGCCGACCACCCCGATATGACATGGCCGTTGACCCCGGTAGCCCACGACCGCTGGTCGTGAGGCTCACGGCCATTCGCCCCGGTAGCCCACGACCGTTGGTCGTGAGGCACACGGCCGTTCGCCCCGGTAGCTCACGACCGTTGGTCGTGAGGCTCACGGCCATTCGCCCCGGTAGCTCACGACCGTTGGTCGTGAGGCACTGCGTACCGACCAACGGTCGGTACCTACACGGTGCCTTCGGCACCTGCCGGCCGCCTGCCGGCGCCCGGGTCGTACTCGCCCCGCTGGGGCGAGTACGACTAATGGCCAATAGCTTCGGTGCGTCAACCCGCCGCACCCTCGGCTCGACCGTGCCCCATGCGCGGCATCACCTTGCCACCCGGGAGAGAGGGCAACATGAGCCACCGTTTGCTGAGGACGACACGCCGGCCGTTGGCCGCCGCCATGTTCGTCGCATTGATCGCGCCAGGCATGGCGTTCGCCGAAACCGCAAAAGAGAAAGCACTGGAAGCCCGCGTCGTGGAACTGGAGCGCCAGGTCCAGCTGCTGCTGAACAACCAGCAGCAACAGCAGGTCCAGATCAGCCAGGCCCAGACCGATGTCACCGCGGTGCGCACCGTGCAGGCGCAGCAACCGGTGGCGGCCACCGTGCCGGCCGGCAAGCAGCCGATCCAGGTCACCACCATCACCCCGGGCGCCGCGCCGGGGACCACGGTCAAGATCGGCGGCTTCATCAAGGCCGATTTCCTCGCCACCCAGACCGGCGACGGTCAGCTGGCCGACGATGCCACCGGTCGCGCGCTGTACCTGCCGGGCCAGACCCCGGTGGCCGGTGCCGGCGGCAGCGGCAAGCGTTCGGACGTGGACTACAACGCCCACGCCAAGTTCTCGCGCTTCAATCTTGGCATCGACAATGTCAGCGAGGCCGGCAACAAGTCCGGTGCGTTCTTCGAGATGGACTTCTTCGGCAACTCACTGGGCAACCAGACCGCGACCAATACCTACGGTGCGACCCTGCGTCACGCCTACATGTACTGGAACAACTGGATGGCCGGCCAGACCTGGTCGAACTTCATGGACGCCGCGTCGCTGCCGGAAGCGGCGGACTTCGTCGGCCCGACCGATGGTGTGATCTTCGTGCGCCAGGCACAGATCCGCTACACCCAGGGCGGCTTCAGCGTCGCGCTGGAAAACCCGGAAACCACGCTGCTCACCGGCACCCGCAACCCGGTCACCGGCGCGTGGACCAACGTGGCCAGCAACTCCGATCGCGGCGCGCTGCCGGATCTGACCCTGCGTTATGGCTGGAAGGGTGACTGGGGCACCTTCGGCGTCGGCGGCGTGGTCCGCCAGCTCAAGGTCGACAACCAGACCACCGGTGCCGATGCGGACAAGATCGCCGGCGGCCTCACCCTGGGCGGCAAGTGGGTGATGGGCCCGACCGATACGCTGCACTACCAGGTCACCGGTGGCGAAGGCATCGCACGTTACATCGGCCTGGGCGTCACCGCCGATACCGCGTATGACATCGCCCGCGACGAACTCAACCCGACCGGCGTGCTGGCCGGCTATGTGGGCTGGCGCCATGCCTTCACTCCGAAGCTGCGCACCAACCTGATCTACGCGCGCAGCGATTACGACAACGACGGCAGCCTTGGCCCGCTGGTCACCAAGAGCGTGCAGAGCATCCGCGGCAACGTGTTCTACACACCAATGCCCAAGGTCGATGTCGGCGCCGAGCTGATGTACGGCGTGCGCGAGATCGAGGATGGCCGCAAGGGCGATATCAGCCGCCTGCAGTTCACGACGAAATACAGCTTCTAAAAGAAAAAACGATTGCCGGTGTACAGCCGGCACAACACAACGATTGCTTCGGAGGGGAAGCGTCTTATGTCCACCACACCCGCACCAACAAAAGCCCAACTTACCCAGGGACACAAGAAGGTCATCTTCGCGTCCAGCCTGGGGACCGTCTTCGAGTGGTACGACTTCTTCCTGTACGGCTCGCTCGCCGCGATCATCGCCAAGCAGTTCTTCAGCGGCGTCAATGAAACCACGGGCATGATCTTCGCCCTGCTGGCGTTCGCGGCCGGCTTCTTCGTGCGCCCGTTCGGCGCGGCCTTCTTCGGCAGCCTCGGCGACCGGATCGGCCGCAAGTACACCTTCCTGGTCACGATCCTGATCATGGGCATCTCGACCTTCCTGGTCGGCGTGCTGCCCAACTATGCGTCGATCGGTTTCGCCGCCCCGGTGATCCTGATCATCCTGCGTCTGGCCCAGGGCCTGGCGATGGGTGGCGAATACGGTGGCGCGGCGACCTACGTCGCCGAGCACGCACCGGCCGACAAGCGTGGCCTGTACACCAGCTTCATCCAGTGCACCGCGACGCTTGGCCTGTTCATGTCGCTGCTGATCATCCTGGCCTGCCGTTACTTCCTGGGCAATGAAGCGTTCGAAGCCTGGGGCTGGCGTATTCCGTTCCTGGTCTCGATCGTGCTGCTGGGCATCTCGGTGTGGATCCGCCTGCAGCTGAGCGAATCCCCGCTGTTCCAGCAGATGAAGGCTGAAGGCAAGGGCTCCAAGACCCCGTTCCGTGACAGCCTCAAGGACGGCAACCTCAAGCTGATGCTGCTGGTCCTGCTCGGTGCCGCAGCCGGTCAGGCCGTGGTGTGGTACGGCGGCCAGTTCTACGCGCTGTTCTTCCTGAGCAGCATGCTCAAGGTCGACGCCACCACCTCCTATCTGCTGATCGCCGCAGCCCTGGCACTGGGCGTGCCGTTCTTCATCTTCTTCGGTTGGCTGTCCGACCGTATCGGCCGCAAGAAGATCATCCTGGCCGGCTGTCTGTTGGCCGCCATCACCTACATCCCGATCTTCAAGGGCCTGACCCACTTCGCCAACCCGGCCATCGAAGAAGCCCGCACCAACTCGCCGGCGCTGGTCAATGCCGACCCGAACACCTGCTCGTTCCAGTTCGATCCGGTCGGCCTGCGCAAGTTCACCAGCTCCTGCGACGTGGCCACCGCGGCCCTGACCAAAGCCGGTGTGCCCTATGAAGTGAAGCCGGCACCGGCCGGTACGCTGGCGACGGTCAACGTCGGGACCACCGCCGTGACCTCCTACGAGGCTGCAGGCCTGACCAAGGAAGAACTCAAGGCCAAGGGCGATGCCTTCGGCGGAGAGCTCAAGGGTGCGTTGGGTGCCGCCGGTTACCCGGCCAAGGCTGACAATGCGCGCATCAACATCCCCGGCACGATCTTCATGCTGTGGCTGCTGGTGCTGTACGTGACGATGGTCTATGGCCCGATCGCCGCCTACCTGGTCGAGCTGTTCCCGACGCGTATCCGCTACACCTCGATGTCGCTGCCCTACCACATCGGCAACGGCTGGTTCGGTGGCTTCCTGCCGGCGATTTCCTTCGCGCTGGTGGCCGGTACCGGCAACCTCTACTACGGCCTGTGGTACCCGATCATCATCGCGTTGATGACGGTCGTGGTGGGCGGCCTGTTCCTGCACGAAACCAAGGATGTGGACATCACCAAGTAACGGTGCGCCACACGGTATGACCAAGGGGCCGCGATGCGAATCGCGGCCCTTTTTTGTGTCCTGGGTAGTGCCGGCCGCTGGCCGGCTCCCGATCAATCGACGGGCACGCGTGCGAGGCTGCCGGCCAGCGGCCGGCACTACCCTGACCCGCTCTCACGCAGCCTGCCGTTATAGTCGGGCCATGAGCGATGCCCACACCGATCCCGCCGCGCTTCCCGCGATCCTGCACGCCCTGCGCACCGCCTGGCAGGCCAATCGCCCGACGCTGGAACAGCGCCGCGATGACCTGCAGCGCCTGCGCGCGGCCCTCAAGGCGCGCCTGCCGGAAATGGCCGCGGCGATCTCGGCCGACTTCGGCCACCGCTCCACCCACGAATCGCTGATCGCCGATGGCATGACCGTGCTCGGCGACATCGATCATCTGTGCGGCCATCTGCGCGGCTGGATGCGGCCGCGCCGGGTCGGTGTCGGCTGGCGGTTCTGGCCGGCGCGCGCGCAGACCCGGCCGGTGCCGCTGGGCGTGGTCGGGGTGATCTCGCCGTGGAACTACCCGGTCAACCTGGCCCTGATTCCGCTGGCGACCGCGATCGCCGCCGGCAACCACGTGATCCTCAAGCCGTCCGAGCACACGCCGCACACCAGCGCCTTCCTGCAGGCCCTGCTGGCCGAGGTTTTCCCCTCCGATCGCGTGGCGGTCGTGCAGGGCGATGGAGACCTCGCCAGCGCCCTGGCCGGCTCGCCGCTGGACCACCTGGTGTTCACTGGCTCCACCACCATCGGCCGCAAGGTCATGGCGGCCGCTGCCGAGCACCTGACCCCGCTCACGCTGGAACTGGGCGGCAAATCCCCCGCCATTGTCTGCAGCGACTACCCGCTGGAGAAGGCGGCGGCGCGCCTGGCCACCGGCAAGTTCTTCAATGCCGGCCAGACCTGCATCGCGCCGGACTACGTGCTGATCGACGGCCATCGCCAGCGCGAGCTGGTGCAGCAGCTGCAGACCCAGGTGCAGGCGCGCTATGGCGATTTCAGTGACACCGCCGATTACACCCGGATCATCCACGACGGCCAATACCAGCGCCTGCGTGGCTATCTCGATGAAGCCCGCGCGCGGGGCGTGCCGGTGATCGAACTGGCGACGGTCGATCCCGAGCGTGCGCAGCGCGAGCGGCTGATCGTGCCGACCATCGTGCTCGATCCGCCGGCCGATCTGGCCCTGATGCGCGAGGAGATCTTCGGTCCGATCCTGCCGGTCTGCGCGTATCCGGATCTGGACGCCGCCATCGCGGCGGTGCAGTCCCGTGACCGCCCGTTGGCGCTGTACATCTTCAGTCACGAACGTGTGCAGGTAGAACGGGTGCTGGCGCAGGTCGTGGCCGGCGGCGTCACCGTCAACGACACGCTGCTGCATTTCGCGGTCAATGGGCTGCCGTTCGGCGGTGTTGGCCCGAGTGGCATGGGCGCGTACCACGCGCGCGCCGGATTCGATGCGATGAGCAAGCAGCTGCCGATCCTGTGGCAGTCGCGCTGGGCCGCCAGCGATCTGCTCAAGCCGCCGTATTCGAAGATCGCCGGGATGTTGAAGATGATGGTGCGGTGAACCTTAGCGTGTTACACGGTAACGTCGAGACTTGCTCGGCTGCCCGGGTCCCGCGCAAAAAATCGAACCGATGCGCTGGTGAGCCGATTACCACGTCTATTCGGCTCACGCGGCCGTGCCTAAGCATCGGGCCTGCTCGAGCTTGACGTTGAGAAAAGAACGATCAACGCCCCGGCTGTGACGATCGGCCTTCGTGGAACCACGCATAGGCCGCAGCTTCAAGATCGCCTTCCTCGGCAATCACCGAACCGTCCTCGTCCAGCAGGGTGTAGTGGCGCTGGTCGCCGCCCAGCGCGGCGCTGCCATCCAACCCGAGCAGCAGGGTGTAGAGGGTGTCGGTGGCGAAGACGTCGAGCATCTCCCGCAACAGCTGGGTCTGCTCGGACGACAGGTCCATCGCGGCAATCCTTGCTGCGCACGCCGTGCCTGGGGTCCATGCCATGGCGAGCAGGTTCGCTTTCTCCGCGTACCATTTTGCTACGAAGGCATCTGCGTTCATGGGATATCTGCGCTAGCGGGGGTGGGCCAGAGCCTAGCGGGAGACGCAGGCGTGCGGCAAAAATCTGCGTGCCCG
Organism: Stenotrophomonas sp. TWI1151; assembly: GCF_039673135.1. Taxonomy (NCBI): domain Bacteria; kingdom Pseudomonadati; phylum Pseudomonadota; class Gammaproteobacteria; order Lysobacterales; family Lysobacteraceae; genus Stenotrophomonas; species Stenotrophomonas sp. TWI1151. The sequence continues at coordinate 217,204 of NZ_JBDJLA010000003.1, read as the reverse complement.
GACGCGAGAGGCTGCCGGCCAGCGGCCGGCACTACCGGCTCCAACGACCAACGGTCGGTGGCTACCGGTAGAATGGCGCGCATGAAAATCGCCTCCTGGAACGTCAACTCGCTCAACGTGCGCCTGCCGCACCTGGAACAATGGCTCACGGCGTTCGCGCCGGACGTGGTCGGCATCCAGGAAACCAAGATGGAGGACCACAAGTTCCCCGACGCGGTGCTGGCCGGGCTGGGCTACCGCAGCGTGTTTGCCGGGCAGAAGACCTACAACGGCGTCGCGCTGCTCTCGCGGGAACCGGCGCAGGACGTGCAGATCGGCATCCCCGGCTTCGAGGATGAGCAGAAGCGCGCCATCGCCGGCACCGTCAACGGCGTGCGCATCATCAACCTGTACGTGGTCAACGGCCAGGACGTGGGCACCGACAAGTACGCCTACAAGCTGCGCTGGCTGGAGGCCGTGCATGCCTGGGTCGAGGCCGAGCTGGCCAGGTACCCGGAGCTGGTGGTGATGGGTGACTTCAACATCGCGCCCGATGCCCGCGACGTGCACGACCCGCTGGTCTGGAACGAGAACCACATCCTGACCTCCACCGCCGAGCGCGGTGCCCTGAACAAGCTGCTGCAGCTGGGCCTGCACGATGCCTTCCGCCTGCACAGCGAGGAAGCGGGCGTGTTCAGCTGGTGGGACTACCGGGCGGCCGGCTTCCGGCGCAACCTGGGCCTGCGCATCGACCTGACCCTGGTCTCCGACGCGCTCAAGGCGCGCGCGCTGGCCTCGGGCATCGACCGTGAGCCGCGCACCTGGGAGCGCCCCAGCGACCATGCCCCGGCCTGGGTGCAGTTGGGCTGACCGCGGAAACAACAAGGCCCGGCAGTGCCGGGCCTTGTCGATCAAACCTTGTACGTGCGTTCGTTACCGCACGTTCCTGCGCGTAAACAGATTCACGATCGCGAGCAGGATCACTGCGCCGATCAACGAGAACAGGAACGTGCGGATGGTGATCGCTTCATTGATGCCACCGCCGAACAGCCAACCGGCCAGCAATGCGCCGACGATGCCGACCACGATGTTGAGGATGATGCCTTGCTGCGCGTCCCGCTTCATGATGATGCTGGCAAGCCAGCCCACGATGCCGCCGACGATCAACCAGATGATGATGCCCATAACGTTGACTCCCTCTGTGCGGTTGCAACCCCTGCAGTGGACGGCACACCCTGTGAAATCGTCGTGCAGCCGCGATGGCGGAGCCGTGGCATGACCCTGCCGGCGACGCTGGACGGCCCTTGGCGCTTCGGCCCGGTCACGGTCTGGCGCCTGCCGCATGTGCCGGGCACCCGGGGCGAGCCCCAGGCCCGGCTGCTGCTGGCCGAGCAGCTGGGCGGGGCGCCGGAGGACGTGCCGTTGCAGCGCGACCCGCGCGGCCGGCCAGAGCTGCATGGCCCGTTGGCGCATATCGGGACCGGCTGGAGCCACAGCCATGGGCAGCTGCTGGTCGCCCTCGGTGAAGGCGTCCGCCTTGGCGTGGACCTGGAGCCGCTGCGCCCGAGGCCACGGATGCTGGACATCGTGCAGCGCTTCTTCCACCCGGCCGAGATCGCCTGGCTGGAATCGCTGGACGAGAACGCCCGCAACCATTGGTTCTTCCGCGTGTGGTGCGCCAAGGAAGCGCTGTTGAAGGCGCAGGGGCAGGGCATCTCCTTCGGTCTGCACCGGCTGCAGCTCGCGCCCGGCCTCGACGGTGGCCTGCATCTGGCCTGGTGCGATCCGGAACTGGGGCCGGCCGGGCGCTGGCACCTGCATGAGTGGCAGGCAGCCGATGATTTCCGCGCGGCGCTGGCCTGGCATGCGATGTGAGATGGGGCGCCGACCAACGGTCGGCTCTACCGACCTGCGATAATGGTGCCATGACAGAACACACCCTCCCCGCCGGCGTGGCCGATGCGCTTGAGCGCGGCCTGGCCGCCCTGCAGCTGGATGCCGCGCTGGCACCGCCGTTGCTGACCTACCTGACCCTGCTCGACCGCTGGAACCGCACCTACAACCTGACCGCCATCCGCGATCCGCTGGAGATGGTGACCCGCCATCTGCTCGATTCGCTGGCGATGCAGCCGTTCCTGGAGACCGGCAACCTTGCCGATCTGGGCACCGGCCCCGGGCTGCCGGGCATCCCGCTGGCCATCGCACGCCCGCAGCTGCAGGTGACCCTGGTCGAGAGCAACGGCAAGAAGGCCCGCTTCATGCGCGAGGCTGTGCGCCAGCTGGGCCTGGGCAACGCCCGCGTGGCCGAGTCGCGCGCCGAGGCGCTGGCCGAACCGGCCGCCTATGACCATTTGACCGCCCGCGCGATGGATACCCTGGCCGGGATCATCCGGGTCGGTGGGCATCTGCTGCGCCCGGGTGGCCGCCTGTTGGCGATGAAAGGCGTGTACCCGCACGACGAGATCGCGCAGCTGCCGGCCGGCTGGGCGGTGGAGAAGGTGGTGCCGCTGAGCGTCCCCGGATTGACCGGCGAGCGCCATCTGGTGGTGGTCACCGGCCCGTGAGCCGGTGATCTCACCGCCTGCATCGCCCGCCCCACGGTCGTCCCGCCCCCCTCCTGCGGTGGCCCCACGCGGCGCCATCTGCATGCCCGTGGGCGTCGCTGCGGTATTGCGGCGCGTGCCTTCCGCGCATCTCACAGTGCATGACACGCCCCGTATACGCATAATGACCAGTCCCACTCCCTGCCGATGAGGCTCACCCGCATGGCCCGCATCATCGCCATCGCCAACCAGAAAGGTGGCGTCGGCAAGACCACGACCGCCGTCAATCTGGCCGCCTCCCTGGCTGCTGCACCCAAGCGCGTGCTTCTTGTCGACCTCGATTCCCAAGGCAATGCGACCATGGGCAGCGGCGTGGACAAGCGCGAAGTCGCCGCGTCCACCTGCGATCTGCTGCTGGGCGAAAGCACTGCGGCCGAGGTCCGGGTCAAGACCCCGGAAGGCTTCGACCTGCTCCCGGGCAACATCGACCTGACCGCCGCCGAGATCCAGCTGATGGACCAGAGCGAGCGCGAGCAGCGCCTCAAGCGCGCGCTGGCCCCTATCCGCGACGAATACGACTACATCCTGATCGACTGCCCGCCGGCGCTGTCGCTGCTGACGCTCAACGCACTGGCCGCCGCCGATTCGGTGATCGTGCCGATGCAGTGCGAGTACTACGCGCTGGAAGGCCTGAGCGCGCTGGTGGAAACCATCGAAGCACTGCGTGCCAACCTCAATCCCGCGCTGGAGATCGAGGGCGTGCTGCGGACCATGTTCGATGTGCGCAACAACCTGGCCAATGCCGTGTCGGCCGAGCTGACCGAGCACTTCGGCGAGCAGGTGTTCCGCACCATCGTGCCGCGCAACGTGCGCCTGGCCGAGGCACCCAGCCATGGCCAGAGCATCGTCGGGTACGACCGTGCCTCGCGCGGTGGCGTTGCCTATCTCGGCCTGGCCGGCGAGATCATCCGTCGCAACAACCAACGCAAGAAGGCCGACAAGGCCATGGAGACCGCCTGATGAGCACCAAGCCTGCCCTCGGCAAGAAACGCGGCCTCGGCCGCGGCCTCGACGCGCTGTTGGGGCCCAAGGGGGCGGTGACACAGGTGCAGGCGGCGGCCGTGGTCGAACCGCTGCCGGGCGAACGCCTGCGCAAGCTGCCGGTCGGCCATCTGCAGCCGGGCAAGTACCAGCCGCGCCGCGACATGGACGAGACCAAGCTTGCCGAGCTGGCCGAGTCGATCAAGGCGCAGGGCGTGATCCAGCCGATCCTGGTCCGCCAGCTGGGCCCGGACAGTTTCGAGATCGTGGCCGGCGAACGCCGTTGGCGCGCTTCGCAGCTGGCCGGCCTGGACGAAGTGCCGGTGGTGGTGCGCGAGCTGGAAGACCGCACCGTCATCGCGATGGCGCTGATCGAGAACATCCAGCGCGAAGACCTCAACCCGCTTGAGGAAGCCGAAGCGCTGCAGCGGCTGATCAGCGAGTTCGCCCTGACCCATGCCGAGGCCGCCCAGGCCGTTGGCCGCTCGCGTGCGGCGGTGTCCAACCTGCTGCGCCTGCTGGAGCTGCCGATCGCGATCCGCCTGCTGCTGGAAACCCGCCGGCTGGAAATGGGCCATGCCCGCGCGCTGCTCACCCTGGCGCCGGAACTGGCCAGCAAGCTGGCCCAGGAAGCGGCCGACCAGGGCTGGTCGGTGCGCGAAGTGGAACACCGCGCGCAGCAGTTCGCTGCTGGCAAAGTGCCCGGCGCGCTGCGCAAGAAGCCCACCGCCGCCGCGCCGCAGGCCGATATCGCGTCGCTGGAAACCGAGTTGTCCGAGTCGCTGGGCGCCCGCGTGGCGATTGCCCATGGCCGTGGCGGCAAGGGCAAGCTGATCATCCATTACACCGACCTGGACACGCTGGATGGCGTGCTCGACCGACTTCGCGCACAGAAGGGCTGAGTCCCCCGCAGGCGTCAGAGGATTTCCCCCAACCAATGAACCCCACCAAGGTCGACCGCAACCATCTGTTGCGTCTGACCGACCTGCCGAATGTCGGGCCGGCCTGTGAGAAAGATCTCCGTCTGATCGGCATCCGCGTGCCAGCGCATCTGCGCGGCCGCGATGCCTACGACATGTACGCGCAGCTGTGTCTGCGCACCGGGGTGATGCACGACCCCTGTGTGATCGATGTATTTCTGTCGGTGCTGCGTTTCATGCAGGGCGAAGCGCCGCGACCGTGGTGGGATTTCAGCAAGGAACGCAAGGCCACCCTGGCCAAGGAAGCGCCGCTCAGCCTCTGGTGAAGCGGACCATCGGGACGTGTGCAACGCCACGCGGGCGTCCCGGGAAAGCACTGTATTGATACGTGGCAAGTATGACGGACGGACCCCATGACGATTCTCGTGACCGGCGCAGCCGGTTTCATCGGTGCCAACACCTGCAAGGCCCTGCTCGCGCGCGGTGAGCGCGTCGTCGGCCTGGACAACTACAACGACTACTACGATCCGCAGATCAAGCGCGATCGCGTGGCCGCGCTGTGCCCGGACGCCGACATCCGCGTGCTCGACCTGACCGACCGCGACGGCCTGGCCGCGCTGTTCGACGAGGTCCAGCCGACCCGGGTCATCCATCTGGCCGCACAGGCCGGCGTGCGTTACTCGCTGGAGAACCCGCATGCCTACGTCGACAGCAACCTGACCGGCTTCGTCAACATGCTGGAGCTGTGCCGCCATCGCGGCGTGGCCCATCTGGTGTATGCCTCGAGCAGCTCGGTGTACGGCGATTCGGCGACCCCGCCGTTCTCCGAAGACCAGCGCATCGACAAGCCGCGCTCGCTGTACGCCGCGACCAAGGCCGCCAACGAGCTGATGGCCTACACCTACGCCCAGCTGTTCGGCCTGCATGCCACCGGCCTGCGCTTCTTCACCGTGTATGGCCCGTGGGGCCGCCCGGACATGGCACCGCTGCTGTTCTCGCGCGCGGTGCTGGCCGGCCGCCCGATCGACGTGTTCAACGACGGAAAAATGCAGCGCGACTTCACACATGTCTCCGACATCGCGGACGGTATCCTCGGCGCGCTGGCGCATCCGTCCAGCGAGGTCGTTCCGCATCGCGTCTTCAATCTCGGCAATCACACGCCGATCGAGCTGGAGCACTTCATCGGTGTCATCGAGGCCGCCGCCGGACGTCCAGCGCAGAAGGTCTACAAGCCGATGCAGCCGGGCGACATGGTCCGCACCATGGCCGATACCACGCGGGCGAATGACGCGTTCGGCTACGCGCCGGCCATGCCGATCGAGCGCGGTCTGCCGCCGGTGGTGGCCTGGTGCCGCGATTATTTCGGTGCTCACGCCTGACACACGCGGACCCATTCATCTTCGGATAACCTCGGGTGCGGAAAATGCGCGCTCTTTTTCGATCCTGGCCATTCGCAGAGTCCGACCATGAGCCAACCCCAGTTGTCGGTCGTCGTCCCGGTCTTCAATGAACGCGACAACGTCACGCCCCTGATCCACGAGATCACCACCGCGCTGCGCGGACGGATCGAGTTCGAAATCGTCTATGTCGACGACCATTCGCGCGACGACACCCTGGCGGTGCTGCAGGCCCTGAAGGCCACCACCTCGGAACTGCGGGTGCTGCACCATGTCACCCAGAGCGGGCAGAGCACCGCGGTGCGCAACGGCGTCAAGCACGCGCGCGCGCCGTGGATCGCCACCCTGGACGGTGACGGCCAGAACGATCCGGCCGACATCCCCGGGCTGCTCGCCGCGCGCGCTGCCGCCGCCAGCGAGGTAAAGCTGTTCGCTGGGTGGCGCGTCAATCGCCAGGATTCGGGCAGCAAGCGCTGGGCCAGCAAGTGGGCCAACGCGATCCGCGCGCGCATGCTGCGCGACGACACGCCCGATACCGGCTGCGGCATCAAGCTGTTCGAGCGTGCCGCGTTCATGGACCTGCCGTATTTCGACCACATGCACCGCTACCTGCCGGCGCTGATGCAGCGTGCCGGCTGGAAGACCATCAGCGTGCCGGTCAATCATCGGCATCGCACCGCGGGCGTATCCAAGTACAACAACCTCGGCCGCGCCCTGGTCGGCATCCGCGACCTGCGCGGGGTCGCCTGGCTGATCACGCGCAGCAAGCGCACCGCTGTGGAAGAACGCTGATGGAACTGCACTGGCTCGACCAGCCGTTGACCTGGCTGTACTGGACCGGCCTGCACGTCACCGGCTGGAAGCTGATCGGCTACACCGGCGCACTGATGTTCGGCGGGCGCTGGCTGGTCCAGTTCGTGGCTTCGCGCCGCGCCGGCAAGCCGGTGATCCCGCGCCTGTTCTGGTACATGAGCGTGGTCGGCAGCCTGATGACGCTGAGCTACTTCCTGTTCTCGGCCAAGCAGGACTCGGTGGGCGTGCTGCAGAACCTGTTCCCGGCCTTCACCGCGTTGTACAGCCTGAAGCTGGATATCGCGCACCGTGGTTGGAAGCGGGACAAGGCGGCGCATTGAGGGCGTGCCCACCGACCAACGGTCGGTGGCTACCTCGCGCCTTCGGCGCTGGGGTCCCAGCCTGCGGCCGGTCCCCGGTCCCCGGTCCTGCCCGCGACGCGGGCAGGACCTTTGATCCATGCGCGGCCCCTTCGCCGGGTGCCATGATCGGGGTTTGCCGTCCCTCGGGAACCCTTGACCGTGAAATCACCGCTCGTTGCTGCGCTGCTGCTCGCCCTGGCCCTTCCCGCCGGCACTGCCCTGGCTGCGCCTCCGGCCGCCCCGGCTGCCGCCCCGGCCAGCTTGGCCACTGAAAGCCCTGCCGACGCGCAGTTCCGTGCCATCTACGAGAAGGAATGGGCCTGGCGCGAAGCCGGTGGTGGTGAAGCCAGCGAAGACGGCGACGGCCCGGCCAACGCCACCCGCATGCCCGATGTCGGCGCCGCCGCGCAGCAGGGCCGGTTGAAGGTCTGGGACGACGTCCTGGCCCAGCTGGACAAGGTCGACACCCAGGCACTCTCGGCCGAGAACCGCATCAACTACGCGATCTACCGCGACCAGGTGTTCAATCTGGCTGCCGATGTCCGCCTGCGCGCCTACGAAATGCCGTTCAACGCGGACTCCTCGTTCTGGTCCAACCTGTCCTTCATGGCCCGGCGCGAGATGAAGACCGTGCAGGACTATCGCAACTACATCGCGCGCCTGAACGATGTGCCGCGCTACTTCGAGCAGCAGACCGAGAACATGCGTGCCGGTCTCAAGCGCGGCTTCAGCGTGCCGCGTGCAGTGCTCGATGGCCGCGAGGTCTCGATCGCCACCGTGTCCGAACTGAAGGACCCGACTCAGTCGCCGCTGTACGCGCCATTCAAGAAGCTGCCGGCCAGCATCCCGGCCGCCGAGCAGGCGCAGCTGCAGGAACAGGCGCGCCAGGCCATCGGCGGCAGCGTGGTGCCGGCGTTCGGCACGTTGCGCACCTTCTTCGTCAGCGAGTACGTCCCGCAGGCGCGCACCACCCTGGCCGCCGAGGCGATGCCGGGCGGCAAGGCGTACTACAAGCAGCAGATCCACGAATACACCACGCTGGACCTGACCCCGCAGCAGATCCACGAGATCGGCCTGAAGGAAGTCGCACGTATCCAGGCCGAGATGAACGGCATCATCCAGCAGGTCGAGTTCAAGGGCAGCTTCGCCGAGTTCTTGACCTTCCTGCGTACCGATCCGCAGTTCTACGCCAAGACCCCGGATGAGCTGCTGCATCGTGCGGCGTGGATCTCCAAGCGCGTGGATGGCGTGATCGGCAAGTACATGACGCTGCCGCGTGCGCGCTTCACCATCGTGCCGGTGCCGCCGGACATCGCCCCGTTCTGGACCGCCGGCCGCGGTGGCATGGGCACCTACTGGCTCAACACCTACAACCTGCCGGCGCGGCCGCTGTACAACCTTCCCGCGCTGACCCTGCACGAGTCCGATCCGGGCCATGCCCTGCAGGGCGCGCTGGCGGCAGAGCAGGGCGAGCAGCCCGCGTTCCGCCGCAACAACTACATCTCCGCCTACGGCGAAGGCTGGGGCCTGTACTGCGAGAAGCTCGGCGTGGAGATGGGCATCTACGAAACCCCGTACGAGGATTTCGGCCGCCTGACCTACGAGATGTGGCGTGCCGCGCGCCTGGTGATCGATACCGGCGTGCACCACAAGGGCTGGACCCGCGAGCAGGCGCTGTCCTACTTGCGCGACCACACCGCGCTGAGCGAGCACGAAGTGACCACCGAAGTGGATCGCTACATTTCCTGGCCGGGCCAGGCGCTGAGCTACAAGCTCGGAGAGATCGCGATCGTGCGCCTGCGCGCGCAGGCCGAGCAGGAGCTGGGCGACCGCTTCGACGTCAAGGCCTTCCACGACGCGGTGCTCAGCCAGGGCTCGGTGCCGTTGCCGGTCCTGGAGGAACAGATCCAGGCCTTCATCGCCCAGCGCAAGGCTGCGGCCAGCTGAGGTGCGCGGGGCCGGCCATCGCGCCGGCCCCGGCCAACGTGAACCAAGCGGCCGGGCTGCGATTGTGTAACGGCTTCACGCCCGGCTACCCTGCGGGCCATGTTCCGTCGTGCCCGCCCGCGTCCGTCCCTGCTGCTCCGCCTGCTGATGCTGGTGGTGGTCGGTGTGGGCGTGTTCGGCAGCTCGCTGGCCTCGGCCCTGGCCGATATCCACCTGAGCGTGCATGCGGACAGCAGCGACGTGCATGGCAGCCTGGATGACGCCGCCGCCGATGTACCGGGCGATGACGACGGCAACGAAGACTGGCTGCATGCCCTGGTGCATTGCGGCCACTGCCATGGCCACGGCGGCGTGCTGCCGATGGCCGCGATGGCCTGGAGCCTGCCCGCCGCGCCCAGCCACGGCGTCCCTGCCGGGTTGATCGCGCAACTGCGCACCCAACCGCCCGAGAACCTGCTGCGTCCTCCGATAGCGATCTGATGCCCTGCGGCCGCGCGGCCGCCGTTTGCCCTCTGATCGCTTTCTGGAGACTCCCATGTGGATGCGTCTGGCAGCCTTGGCTGCCATTGCGTTCGTGCCGTGCGTGTACGCACAGGGCACGACACCTGCTGCACCGTTGACCCTCGACGACGCCATCGCGCGCGTCGCCCAGTACCACCCCGACCTGCGCCTGGCGCAGGCGCAGCGCCCGGTGTGGGAAGCCCGCCGTGACGCGGCCGGCCTGTCGCCCCCGCTGACCCTTGGCGTGGAGCTGGAGAACGCACTCGGCAGCGGTGACACCCGTGGCTTCGATGCCGCCGAAGTCACCGTCACCCTGGCCGGCGTGCTGGAACGCGGCGGCAAGCTGGATGCCCGCCGCGCCGTGGCCCAGGCCAATCTGGACAGCCTGGCCCCGCAGCGCGAAACCGCGCGGCTGGATCTGATGGCCGAGGTCGCCCGCCGCTATCTGGCAGTGACCGACGCGCGCCAGCAGCTGCGCATCGCCGAGACCGATATCGAGCAGCGCCGGCGCGCCGTCGCCGCCGCGCGACTGCGCCTGCAGGCCGGTGCCTCGCCCGAGTCGGTGCTGCTGACCGCGCAGGCGATGCAGGCCCAGGCCGAGCTGGACCGCGATCGCGCCCGGCAGATGGATCAGTCCGCGCGTGCGGCGCTGTCCGCACTGTGGCGCCAGCGTGAGCCCGGTTTCGACGTGGTCACCGGCGACCCCATGCAGCTGCCCGCGCTGCAGGACTTCGCCGTGCTCGCCGAGGAACTGCAGCGCACCCCGGAACTGGCGGTGCTGGCCGGTGAGCGTCGCATCCGCGAAGCGCAGGTGCAGCTGGCCCGCACCCAGGCACGGCCCGATGTCAGCTGGCAGGTGGGGGTGCGCAATTCGCGCGATACCCGCGACACCTCCCTGGTCGCCGGTTTCAGCCTGCCGCTGGGCAGCGTGCGCCGTGCCGACCCGGAGATCCGTGCGGCCGAGGCCGAACTGGCGCTCAACAGCGTGGAGCGCGACGCGCGCGCGCTGCAGCTGTACGCCACCCTCGCCGAAGCGCATGGCCGCTACCTGACCTCGCGGCTGGAAGTGACCCGCATGGCGCGCGACGTGCTGCCGCAGCTGCAGCGTGCCGAGAACGCTGCCGAGAAGGCCTGGCGTGCCGGCGCGATCAGTTACATGGAATGGGCCCAGCTGCAGGCGATGCGGATCGACGCACGCCAGCGCCAGCTCGACGCGGCCATCGCCGCACAGACCGCCCTGATCGAACTCCAGCGCCTGACCGGCCAGAGCATGGTCGCCGCCACCGACACCGTGTCCACGGAGGACCGCCGATGACCCTTTCCCAGACCCGTACCGCGCTGGCCGCCAGCCTGTTGATCGCGCTGATGGCGCTCACCGGCTGCGGCGGCGCTGAGCCCGCTGCGGCGCCGGCTAACGCGGCCGACGAGGACGCCGGCCATGGTGAGGCCGGGCACGACGATGACCACGACGATCACGACGCCCCGGAACGCACCACCATCGCCGCGGCCATGGCCGAGCAGGCGGGCATCCGCGTGGCACCTGTCGTCGCCGGCACCATCGCCGACGAACACGATGTGCAGGGGCTGCTGACCCCGGTCGATGGCCGCGTTGCCCAGGTGATGGCGCGCTTTCCCGGCCCGATCCGTTCGCTGCGCGCCAATGTGGGCGACCGCGTGCGCGCCGGCCAGGTAGTGGCCAGCATCGAGAGCAACCTCAGCCTCACCACCTACACCGTGACCGCACCGATCGGTGGCGTGGTGCTCGCGCGCCAGGCGCAGGTCGGTGGGGTGGCAGGCGAGGGCACGCCGTTGTTCGAGATCGGTGATCTGTCCACGTTGTGGGTGGACCTGCATATCTTCGGCAACGACACCCAGCACATCACCGCCGGCGTGCCGGTCACCGTGTCACGCATGACCGACGGCGTCAGCCAGGCCACCACGCTGGAACGCGTGCTGCCCGGCACCGCGACCGCCAGCCAGAGCACGGTCGCGCGCGCCACGCTGCGCAACGACGACGGCCAATGGCGGCCCGGTGCGGCCGTCAAGGCGCGCATCGTGGTGGCCACCACGCCGGCCGCGCAGGTGGTGCCGTTGAGCGCGCTGCAGACGATGGACGGCAAGGACGTGGTGTTCGTGCGCGAAGGGGACACCTACACCGCGCGTGCGGTGACCCTGGGGGCGCGCGATGCCGGCAAGGTCGAAGTGCTCAGTGGCCTGGCCGTCGGCGAAGACGTCGTGGTCGAGCAGAGCTACGTGGTCAAGGCCGACATCGGCAAGGCAGGGGCATCGCATGAACATTGATGCGTTGCCGCGCCCCGCACACGGAGGGCGCTCCCATGCTTGAGCGCATCCTCCGCGCCGCCATCGCCCATCGCTGGTTGATGATGGCCCTGACGTTGGTGCTGATCGTCATCGGCAGCTGGAGCTTCACCAAGCTGCCGATCGATGCCACCCCGGACATCACCAACGTCCAGGTGCAGATCAATACCGCGGCCCCCGGTTACTCGCCGCTGGAAACCGAACAGCGCATCACCTACCCGGTGGAGACGGTGATGGCCGGCCTGCCGGCGATGGAGCAGGCCCGCTCGCTGTCGCGCTACGGGCTCTCGCAGGTGACCGTGGTCTTCAAGGACGGCACCGACATCTACTTCGCCCGCCAGCAGGTCGCCGAACGCCTGCAGCAGGTCAAATCGCAGATTCCCGACGGCCTGGATCCGCAGCTGGGCCCGATCTCGACCGGCCTCGGCGAGATCTTCATGTACACCATCGACGCCGATCCCAAGGCGCGCAAGGCCGATGGCACGGCGTACACCGCCACCGACCTGCGCACCCTGCAGGACTGGGTGATCCGGCCGCAGCTGCGCAACGTGCCCGGCGTGACCGAGGTCAACACCATCGGTGGCTTCCAGCGTCAGGTGCACATCACCCCCGACCCGGCCCGCCTGCGCGCGCTGGGCTTCACGTTGGAGGACGTGGCACAGGCGGTGGAGACCAACAACCAGAACGTCGGCGCCGGCTACATCGAACGCAACGGCCAGCAGTTCCTGGTCCGCATTCCCGGCCAGGTCGCCAACCTGGAGGAGATCGGCAACATCGTGCTGGCCCGCCGTGAAGGCGTGCCGATCCACGTGCACGACGTCGCCCAGGTGCAGGACGGCCCGGAGCTGCGCAGTGGCGCGGCCACCCAGAACGGCCATGAAGTGGTGATGGGCACGGTGGTGATGCTGATCGGGGCCAACAGCCGCGATGTGGCCCAGGCCGCGGCGGCGCGTCTGCAGCAGGCGCAGGCCAGTCTGCCGGAGGGCGTCACCGTCACCGCCAGCTACGACCGCACCGCGCTGGTCGACCGCACCATCGCCACGGTCGCCAAGAACCTGATCGAAGGCGCCTTGCTGGTGATCGTGGTGCTGTTCCTGCTGCTCGGCAACTTCCGCGCGGCGTTGATCACCGCGGCGGTGATTCCACTGGCGATGCTGTTCACGCTGACCGGCATGGCCCGCGGTGGCGTGTCGGCGAACCTGATGAGTCTGGGCGCGCTGGACTTCGGCCTGATCGTCGACGGGGCGGTGATCATCATCGAGAACTGCCTGCGCCGCTTCGGCGAACGCCAGCACGCGCTCGGCCGCGACATGACCCGCGACGAACGCTTCGCCGAAACCGCCAGCGCCACCGCCGAGGTGATCCGCCCGAGCCTGTTCGGTCTGGGCATCATCACCGCGGTGTACCTGCCGATCTTCGCGCTCACCGGCGTGGAAGGAAAAATGTTCCACCCGATGGCGATCACCGTGGTGCTGGCCCTGACCGGTGCGATGGTGCTGGCGTTGACCTTCGTGCCTGCCGCGATCGCGCTGTTCCTCGGTGGCCGTGTGCAGGAGACGGAGAACCGCCTGATGGCCTGGGTGCGCCGGCGCTACGAGCCGATGCTGGCCTTTGCCCTGCGGCGCGGCCGCTGGATGGTCGCCGGTGCGCTGGTGCTGGTGATCGGTTGTGGCCTGCTGGCGACGCGGCTGGGCAGCGAGTTCGTACCAAACCTGGACGAAGGCGATGTCGCCATGCACGCCATGCGCATCCCCGGGACCAGCCTGACCCAGTCGATCGAGATGCAGAAGCAGATCGAGAACCGGCTGGTGCAGTTCGCCGAGGTGGACAAGGTGTTCTCCAAGATCGGCACGCCGGAAGTCGCCTCCGATCCGATGCCGCCCTCGGTCGCCGATACCTTCATCATGATGAAACCGCGCAAGGCCTGGCCGGATCCACGCAAATCGCGTGCCGCGCTGCTGGCCGAGCTGGAAGACGCGGTGGAGCAGCTGCCCGGCAACAACTACGAGTTCACCCAGCCGATCCAGATGCGTACCAACGAACTGATCTCCGGCGTGCGTGCCGACGTGGCGGTGATGCTGTTCGGCGATGACCTGGAGACGCTGCTGTCGGTCGGCAAGCGCATTGCCGCGGTAGCCGGCACGGTGCCGGGCGCGGCCGATGTGCGGGTGGAGGAGACCAGCGGCCTGCCGCTGCTGACTGTCACCCCCAACCGCACTGCGTTGGCCGGCTATGGCTTGAATCCCGGCCAGGTGCAATCGACCGTGGCCACCGCCGTGGGCGGGCAGGTGGCAGGGCAGTTGTTCGAGGGTGACCGCCGCTTCGACATCGTGGTGCGCCTGCCCGAAGCACTGCGCCAGGACCCGGCCGCACTGGCGGACCTGCCGGTGTCGCTGGAGACGGCGCTGGCCGACGACGCCGACGAGTCCAGCCGCACCGGCAGCTGGACCAGCGGCAGTGCACGCACCGTACCGCTGCGTGAGCTGGCGACGCTGAGCAACAGCGAAGGGCCGAACCAGATCAACCGCGAGAACGGCAAGCGCCGGATCGTGGTCACCGCCAACGTGCGCGACCGCGACCTGGGTGGATTTGTCGGCGATCTGCAGCAGGCGATCGGGCGCGATGTGCAGGTGCCCAACGGCTACTGGATCGAATACGGCGGCAGCTTCGAGCAGCTGATCTCGGCCAGCCAGCGCCTGTCGATCGTGGTGCCGGTGACGCTGGCGATCATCTTCGCCCTGCTGTTCTGGGCGTTCGGCTCGGTCAAGGATGCGGCCATCGTGTTCAGTGGCGTGCCGCTGGCGCTCACCGGCGGCGTGCTCGCGCTGGCCCTGCGGGGCATTCCGCTGTCGATCTCGGCCGGCGTGGGCTTCATCGCGCTGTCCGGTGTGGCGGTGCTCAACGGCCTGGTGATGATCAGCTTCGTGCGCAGCCTGCGCGAGCACGGCATGCCGTTGCCGCAGGCGGTGCGCGAAGGTGCCTTGGGCCGTCTGCGCCCGGTCCTGATGACCGCGCTGGTGGCCTCGCTCGGCTTCGTGCCGATGGCCTTCAATGTTGGTGCGGGCTCGGAGGTGCAGCGCCCGCTGGCGACCGTGGTGATCGGCGGCATCCTCTCGTCCACGCTGCTGACGTTGCTGGTGCTGCCGGTGCTGTATCGGTGGTTGCACCGGAAGGGGCCTGACGCGGTTTGAAGGGTGGGTCCGCACGTGATGCCACGTGCGGACCTGGCTGCCTCACCAATGCGCTGGCTTGTCGATGGGCTTCTTCCCGGTCTGGATCCAGTGAGGCAACTGACATGAAAAAACCGCCGTTCGGCGGTTTTTTCGTCCCAAGCCGTTTAGCCAACTGAATGACGACGGCGAGGGCGGGGTCGTGTGGCCACTACAGCAGTCCGTTGCCATGGCGGTCAAATGGCGGGGTCACACCTTGAGGCCGCCTCATCCACTTGGCGTTTATCGATTTCCTGCCAGCCATTGCTGGATTAGATCGGCTGCTTTGGCCACGCCAGTTTCCATGCCCATCGCCCTTCCCAGAGCAGCAGCCCGTTTACGCGTTCCGGCGTGTTCGACGAAGCCAATGGCCCGCGCCAGCGTGTTGGCATCCAACCGCTTCGGCGACAACGCCGCCGGCGCCACGCCCAACGCCTGCAACCGCGCCGCCCAGAAAAACTGGTCGGCCGCGAACGGCATCACCAGCGATGGCACCCCGGCCCGGCAGGCCGAATGCGTGGTGCCGCTGCCGCCGTGGTGGATCACCAGCGCGCAGCGCGGGAACAGCGCCTCGTGTGGGGTTGGCCCGACCACGAACACGCGGGCGGGCAGGGGGGTGCTGGGCAGCCCCGCCCAACCGGGGAACAGCAGCACCCGGCGGGGGGCCAGGGCGTCCAGCAGCGCTGGCAGCACGCGGTCGCGATCAAAGCCGGTCATGCTGCCAAAGCCCAGGTACACCGGGGCGGGCCCGGCATCGAGGAAGGCCTGCAGGTCCGGCGGTGGTTGCCAGGGACTGTCCGGCAGGCGCCATTGGCCGCAGATGCGATGGTTGGCGGGCCAGTCCGCCGGTTGCGGCAGCAGGCTGGGCGAGATGCCGTAGAGCATCGGCAGGTCGCGCCAGAGGCTGCGTCGCGGCGACATGCCCAGCGCGTGCCGGGCCTGGTTGATCGGCTGCCGGAAGGTGCGCCAGACCGCCTGGTTGACCAGCCCGTAGCTGAGCCGGTTAAGCACACCCGGCAGGGGCAGCCGGGGCAGGAACGGGGACGGGAAGGCGGCCGTGGGCGTCAGCGGGATCATGCCCAGCCCGATCGCGGGCAGGCCATGCCGCTCGGCCACGGTCATACCCACGAAGGCGGCCAGCCCACCGGTCAGCACCGCATCGCACCCGGCGGCAGCCGCATCGGCCTGCCGGGTCCACGCCGGCACGTGCCGGCGCGCCATCCGGGCCAGTCCGCGCGAGGCGGCCAGCGTGTTGTTGCCACGCGACACCAGCGCCACCACCTCGTCGTGGATGTCGCCTTCCAGCGCGGCGTGCGGCACGCCCAGGGCGCGCGCGCTGCCCAGGGTGCCGCCCTCGGCCAGCAGCATGACCTCGTGTCCGGCGGCCATCAGGCCGTGGCAGAGCATGACCAGCGGGCGGGTGTCGCCTTCGGTGCCGTAGGTAAGTGCCAGCAGCCGCATCGAGGGGTCCAGGGGAAAAGGGGCGGCCAGTATCGCCATCGCCCGTGGGTGGCGATGCGAACACGGGAGGCCGTCCCGGCACTGACAGACCACCATGGCCCTGTGGACAACTTGCGCCAGCCACCGGCCTGCGGCATAATGCGCGGCTCGCTGTGTCCAGAAATCTCTGGATCGGCGGCCGGGAACACGTCATCCGGTCCGCCCTCGACAGCGTAACCCTTTGATTCTCATGACGTGTGGCGGGAAACCGTCGAGGCCGCCGTCGCCCGGGCTATGGGCTGACAACTACTTTTATCGAGGTGCGCAATGTCCCGCGTATGCCAAGTTTCCGGCAAGCGAGTGCAGACGGGTAACAACGTCTCGCACGCCAACAACAAGACCCGCCGTCGTTTCCTGCCCAACCTGCACGAGCGCCGCTTCTGGGTTGCCAGCGAAAACCGCTGGGTCAAGCTTCGTGTTTCCGCGCATGCCCTGCGCACCATCGACAAGAACGGTATCGACTCCGTTCTGGCTGAGCTGCGTTCGCGCGGCGAAAAGGTCTGAGGAGTAAACGATCATGGCAGGCAAGCGCGATAAGATCCGTCTGATTTCGACGGCCAACACTGGCCACTTCTACACGACGGACAAGAACAAGAAGAACACCCCCGGGAAGATGGAATTCCTGAAGTACGATCCGGTCGTGCGCAAGCACGTCCTGTACAAGGAAGGCAAGATCAAGTAATCCGCAAGGGTTCTTGAGCTTCCCGACGAAAAACCCGCCCTCGTGGCGGGTTTTTTTGTTGGGCCGGCGATACGTGGCGCCGGCCAGCGGCCGGCACGACCGGTTGCATGCAGCGGCCCATGGCAGAATGCGTTTCCCCTCCCGACGGGCGACGCGATGCTGTTCGAGTGGCTGCTGGGTTCGTGGTTGTTGATGCTGGATTGGCTGATCCGGCTGGCCGCGCTGTTGTGGATTCCCAGCCGCACCACGCCCGGTGCCGCGCGCAGCTGGCTGCTGCTGGTCGGCTTCGTGCCGCTGCTCGGGCTGCCGCTGTATCTGCTGTTCGGCCACCCGTGGCTGTCGCGCCAGCGCGTGCAGCGCCAGGCCGAGGCCTCCCAGGTGATCCGCGAGGAGCAGGCGCTGCAGCCGCCGCTGCGCTGGACGCCGCCGCCGGAGACGGCCACCGCCGAGATCGTGCCGCTGATCGAGCGCCAGGGCGATTTCATGCCCATCCACGGCAACGCGGTGGATCTGCTCAATGACTATGACGCCTCGCTGCAGGCCCTGATCGAAGACATCGACCAAGCCCGTGAGCGCGTGCACCTGCTGTACTACCTGATGTTCGACGATGCCGTCGGCGAGGCCATCGTGGAGGCGCTGCAGCGGGCGGCCGCGCGCGGTGTGCATTGCCGCGTGCTGCTCGATGCAGTCGGGGCCAAGCGTGGGCTGCGCCACTATCGCCATCGCCTGCAGGCGATCGGTGTCGACGTGCGCGCGATGCTGCCCGGTGGTCTGCGCTGGCGGCGCAGTGGCCGCATGGACCTGCGCAACCACCGCAAGATCGCGGTGATCGACAACCGCGTCGGCTACATCGGCTCACAGAACCTGGCACGCGCGCAGTTCGTCGCCGGGTTCCCGAACAAGGAGCTGGTCGCGCGCGTGCGCGGGCCGGTGGTGGCGCACCTGGAAGCGGTGTTCGCCAGCGACTGGTACATGGAAACCGGGCAACGCCTGGATGTGCTCACCGCCGTGCCGGTGTGCTCGGCCGATGTGCCGACCCAGCTGCTGCCCAGTGGCCCGGCATACCCCTTCAGCAATGCGCGCGATGCGGTGAACGCGCTGATCCATCTGGCGCGCCGGCGCATCGTGCTGGTCACGCCGTACTTCGTTCCCGATGAAGCGACCTTGAGTGCGCTGCGCATCGCAGCGCTGTCCGGCGTGCAGGTGCAGCTGATCCTGTCGGCCAGCACCAACCAGCGGCTGACCTCCTGGGCGCAGGAGGCCTACTACGATGAGCTGCTGCGCAGCGGGGTGCGCATCGCGCTGTACGAACCGCATTTCCTGCATGCCAAGCACCTGACCGTCGATGAAGACATCGCCCTGGTCGGCTCGATCAACCTGGATATCCGCTCGTTCGCGCTCAATGCCGAGATCGGCATGCTCTGTTATGACCCCGGCATGGTGCGGCAGCTGGCGCAGATCGAAGCCGACTATCTCGAGCAGTCCCGTCAGCTCGATCTGGCGACGTGGCGCCAACGGCCGGCGTGGAAGCGCAGCCGCGAAGGCATCGCACGGCTGGCCGATGCCTTGATGTAGCCCGCTGTGACGCACGTGGACGGGCGGTCCACGCGCATCGCCTACAATCGAGGCATGACTGCGTCCGATACCCACCGCCAGTGTGATCTGGCCATCGTCGGCGGCGGCGCTGCCGGCGTCCTCGTTGCCCTGCAGGCCCTGCGCCATGCTGCGCGAGCGTCACGCATCGTGCTGTTCGAGCCGGCTTCGGCGCTGGCCGAAGGCATCGCCTACGCCACGCCTTGGCCCGAGCACCTGCTCAACGTGCCGGCCGGCAAGATGAGCGCGCTGCCCGATCAGCCTGCGGATTTCCTCGATTACCTGATCGACAGCCAGGCGATTGCCGATGTGGCGCGCGAGGTGCTGGCGGACCAGTTCGTGCCGCGCCGCCATTACGCCGCCTACCTGCGTGAGCGCCTGGAACAGGCGTGCGAGCGCAGCGTGGCAGTGCTGGAGGTGGTCGAGCAGCCAGTGTTCGCGCTGGAGCCGACCGAACACGGTGTGCAGTTGCGGCTCGACGACGACGTGGTGTGGCGCGCGCAGCGCGTGGTGCTGGCCTGTGGCAACAGCATGCGACCACTGCCGGTGCCCGGTGCCGATGCCCTGCCGCCGGCGCAGGCGGTGGAGGCCTGGGATTACGACGGCGTGCGCGTGCTGGCCGGCGATGACGATCTGGCCATCATCGGCTCGGGCCTGAGCATGGCCGACAGCGTGGTGGCCCTGGCGGCCGCCGGACACCGCGGGCGCATCTTCGTGCTGTCGCGACATGCGCTGCTGCCATTGCCACAGGCGCACGGCGCAGCGGTCACCTTCGATCCGCAGCCCTTGTTGACGATGTCGCTGCGTCAGCGCGTGCGTGAACTGCGTGGGCAGGCCCGTGCCGCCGTGGCGCAGGGCATCCCTTGGCAAAGCGTCATGGACCGCATCCGGCCGATGGGCCAGGCATTGTGGTTGAGCCTGGGCGAGGCCGACCAGCGTCGTTTCCTGCGCCACGTGGTGCGCCATTGGGACGTGCACCGCCACCGCATCGCCGAATCGGTGCATGCCCAGGTCAGCGAGCTGGAGCGCAGCGGCCAGCTGCAGCGCCACCGCGCCCGGCTGGACACGCTGCTGGTGCAGGAAGGCGGGCTGCAGCTGCACGGGCACGGCCCGGCCGGCGGCCTGCCGCCACTGACGGTCAGCGCGGTGATCAATGCCACCGGCGTGGAAACCCGCGCGCTGTGCATGCGCAATCCACTGATCCAGCAGCTGCTGGCCGATGGGCATGCGCGGCCTGGTCCGCACGGGCTGGGGCTGGATACCTCGGTGGAGAACGGCGAACTGCTCGGTGCCGACGGCCAGCGTCAGACCCGCGTGCTGGTGGTGGGCAGCCTGCGCATCGGCACGCTCTGGGAAAGCCTGGCCATTCCCGAGTTGCGGATGCAGGCCCAGCAGGCCGCGCTGCGCGCGGTGGGCTGACTGCGACACCGTGCCTCGCGGCCGTGCGCGAGGCACACAAACACCTCATGCCTTCCCCTCGAAAGGCTCGGTGGTGGCGGCATGACGACGGCACTAGGCTCGTGTCTTTCTCACAGGAAATGACCATGACGCTACGTCCCGACAGGACCGCCCCCCGTGTCACGGCGACGACCCCATGGCGCCCGCTCGTCGTGCTGGGCGCAACACTGGTTCTGGCCGCCTGCCAGCGCCACGCCCCGGTCGATCCCGCTGCCTCGACCGATGCGACGGTCGCGGCGCCCGTCGCCGTCACCGCACTGCGCGACATTCCCGCCTGCCCGGCGGGCGCCAGCGTGATGGAGGGATGGAACGACCGCGCCCCGCCGCGGCGCATTTTCGGCAACACATGGTATGTCGGCACCTGTGGGCTGGCTGCGGTGCTGGTGACCTCCGATCAGGGCCATGTGCTGATCGATGGCGGCACGACGCCCGCCGGCCCCCTGATCGAGGCCAATATCCGCACGCTTGGCTTCGATCCGCAGGACGTGAAGTATCTGCTGAACTCGCACGAGCATTACGATCACGCCGCCGGCCTGGCGCACCTGCAGGCGGCCACCGGCGCACCGCTGCTGGCACGCTCGCCCGCCGTGGCCACCCTGCGTAACGGCCGGAGCGATCGCAGCGATCCGCAGTTCCTTGAGGAAGGCTCGGCATTTCCAGCGGTGGCCGAGGTCATGGCCATCGGCGACGACGAGGTCGTCCGCGTCGGTCCGCTGGCGCTGACCGCCCATGCCACCCCGGGCCACGCGCCGGGCGGCACCAGTTGGACCTGGCGGTCCTGCGAGGCAGGGCGCTGCCTGGACATCGCCTACACCGACAGCGTGAGTGCGATCTCCGATGCCCAGTACCGCTATCTCGATCACCCGCAGATGGTGGAGGCCTTCCGGCGCGGTCTGGATACGCTGGCGGCGCTACCCTGCGACGTGCATGTGACGCCGCATCCCCTGGGCAGCAACCTGTTCATCCGTCTGCAGGGCGACGCAGCCACCCCGCTGGTCCAGCCAGGCGCCTGCCGTCGCTACGCGCAGATGGGGCACACCCAGCTGGACACACGGCTTGCCGAGGAAGCCGCCGGACGCGCGCCCTGACGCAGGGAGGGTGCAGAGGGCGTAAAATGGGGACATGGATGTTTCCCACTTGCTCGACGGGTTGAACCCCGCCCAGCGCGAAGCTGTGTCCGCCCCGCCCGGCCACCATCTGGTGCTTGCCGGTGCCGGTTCCGGCAAGACCCGCGTGCTTATCCACCGCATCGCCTGGCTCAATGAAGTCTGCGGCGTGCCGACCCATGGCATTTTTGCGGTGACCTTCACCAACAAGGCCGCCGGGGAGATGCGTCACCGCATCGACCTGCAGCTGTCGCAGGGCAGCCGTGGCGCCTGGATCGGCACCTTCCACGGCCTGGCCCATCGCCTGCTGCGCCTGCATTTCCAGGACGCCAAGCTGCCCGACAGCTTCCAGGTGATGGATTCGGACGACCAGCTGCGGCTGGTCAAGCGCGTGGTCCAGCAGCTGGAGATCGACGACGGCAAGTTCCCGCCGAAGCAGATCGCCTGGTGGATCAACGAGCAGAAGGACGAGGGCCGTCGCCCGCAGCATATCCAGCCCGAGCCGCATGACGCGTGGCTGGAAACCATGCGCCAGGCGTATATCGCCTACCAGGAGCGCTGCGATCGCGCCGGTCTGGTCGATTTCGCCGAACTGTTGCTGCGCGCGCATGAACTGCTGCGCGACAACCCGGCCTTGCTGGCTCACTACCGTTCGCGCTTCCGCGAAATCCTGGTGGACGAGTTCCAGGACACCAACGCCATCCAGTACGCCTTCGTGCGCGTACTCGCCGGCGATACCGGCCACGTGTTCGTGGTCGGCGACGACGACCAGGCCATCTATGGCTGGCGCGGCGCCAAGGTCGAGAACGTGCAGCGCTTCCTGAAGGATTTCCCGGGTGCGCAGACCGTCCGCCTGGAGCAGAACTACCGCTCCACCGCCAATATCCTCGGCGCGGCCAATGCGGTGATCGCGCACAACCCGGACCGTATCGGCAAAGAGTTGTGGACCGACAGCGGCGACGGCGATCCGATCGATCTGTATGCGGCCTACAACGAGATGGACGAGGCGCGTTACGTGGTCGAGCGCGCGCGCCAGTGGGTGCGTGATGGCGGCAGCTACGGCGATGTCGCCGTGCTCTACCGCAGCAATGCGCAGTCGCGTGCCTTCGAAGAATCCCTGCTCTCCGAGCAGGTGCCGTACCGCGTGTACGGCGGCATGCGCTTCTTCGAGCGTGCCGAAATCAAGGACGCGCTGGCGTACCTGCGGTTGATGACCAACCGCAACGATGACGCGGCCTTCGAGCGCGCGGTCAACACGCCGACGCGTGGCATCGGCGACCGCACCCTGGATGAAGTGCGCCGCTTGGCCCGTTCCCACGCGATTTCGCTGTGGGAGGCCACCATGCTGACCACCCAGGGCAATGAGCTCGCTGCACGTGCGCGCAACGCGCTGGCCGGCTTCCTGGTGCTGGTCAATCAGCTCCAGGCTGAAGCCGACACGATGACCCTCGCCGAACGCATCGACCATGTGCTGATGCGCTCGGGCCTGCGCGAGCACTGGTCCAAGGAAAGTCGCAACGCGCTGGATTCGGAATCGCGCGCGGACAACCTGGACGAACTGGTCTCGGTGGCCTCGCGCTTCGTGCGTCGCGAAGACGATGTCGAAGAAACCCAGGACATGAGCGAGCTGGTCGCCTTCCTCGCCTATGCCTCGCTGGAGGCCGGCGAAGGCCAGGCCCAGGCCGGCGAAGAGGGCGTGCAGTTGATGACGCTGCACGCCGCCAAGGGCCTGGAGTTCCCGCTGGTGTTCCTGGCCGGCATGGAAGACGGCCTGTTCCCGAGCGCGCGCTCGCTGGAAGAAAGCGGCCGGCTGGAAGAAGAACGTCGCCTGGCGTACGTGGGCATCACCCGCGCGCGCCAGAAGCTGGTGCTCTGCTACGCCGAATCGCGTCGCATCCATGGGCAGGACAACTACAACGTGCCCTCGCGCTTCCTGCGCGAGATCCCGCGTGAGCTGGTCAATGAAGTGCGCCCGAAGGTGCAGGTCTCGCGTGGCACCTCGCTCGGTGCCAACCGGGTGATGGGCCACGCGGCGCTGGAAGCACCGCCACTCAAGCTGGGCGCGATGGTCAACCATCCCAAGTTCGGCGAAGGCATGGTCACCGACTACGAAGGCAGCGGCCAGCACGCCCGCGTGCAGGTCGAATTCATCGAGGCCGGCAGCAAGTGGCTGGTGATGGCGTATGCCAATTTGACGGTGCTCTGAGCAGCGCTCGTGATCCGGTAGTGGGGGGGGGGGGGGGGGCCCTGGGGTGGGGGGGCCCGGCCCGGCGCCCGGCACTGCAACGGGCGGCATACCTTGTCGGGAGGCGGCCAGCGGCCGGCACTACAATGGCGGCATTCCTTTCGCGCAGGCCCCCGCCATGACCGATTCGCCGCTGCACCTCACCGTCAAATTGAACGCCAGGCTCCAGCCCGAGCATCGCCATGAGCTGTTCGAAGATCCGCTGGATGCGCTGCTGGGCAGTGCCGAGCTGGGTGAGATCACCGGCGGTGGCACCGCGCTGACGGAAGATGGTGAAGTGGACTACGGCGATATCGAGGTCGCGTTGAACGATCCAGCCTCGCTGCCTGGCGTGATCGAGCTGCTGGAGCAGCTGGGAGCGCCGAAGGGCTCGCTGATCCAGCGCGAAGGCGCCCCCGATCAACCGTTCGGCGTCACCGAAGGCCTGGCCTTGTATCTCAACGGCACCGACCTGCCCGATGAGGTCTACGAGCAGTGCGACTCGAACTATGTGTTCGAACAGATCGTCGAGCGCATCGAAGGCCACGGCGAGATCTGCAGCTGGTGGCAGGGCCCGACCGAGACGGCGCTGTATCTGTATGGCGCCTCGTTCGACACCCTGCACGCGCGCATCGCCGATCTGCTGGCGAGCTACCCGCTGTGCCAAGGCGCGCGCGTGGTGCGTACCGCCTGATCAGCAGTCCGGCGCGTGGCCTGCTGCATAGCGCAGGCCACGGCGCAGCTGCGCCCGCACATTCGGGTCGGCATACACCGCCGCGTCGTGGCCCAGCCCGGTGTACCAGCTGCGGCCGCCATCGAAGGGCCGGCACCAGGCGATGGGATGATCGGCGCCCATGGTGCCGCCGTCGTAACGCGATTCGTCCACTGTCGCGATGACCTTCACCATTCCACGCGGATTGCGCCGGTAGTTGTAAAGCTCATCGCGGATCGGCCACGCCGGGCCTGACGGCCTGCCGTCACGTTCGGGCTGCACAAGCGTCTCCTGCAGACCCTTGGGATGCTTGTGGAACCACGCGCCGACCAGTTCGCCGTACCACGGCCAGTCGTACTCGGTGTCGGCCGCGGCGTGCACGCCCATGAAGCCGCCGCCGTTGCGGATGAACTGTTCCATCGCCGCCTGCTGCGCGGCGTCGAGTACGTCGCCGGTGGTATTGGCGAAGACCACGGCGCGGTAGCGGGCGAGGTTGTCGGGGCGGAAGTCCCGGGGATCGTCGCTCGGGTCCGCCGTCATGCCGGCCTCGGCACTCAGCTCGCGCAGCGTTGCCACGGCCACAGGAATCGAGTCGTGGTGGAACGTGGCGGTGCGGATGAAGATCAGCACGCGGTCCGGACCCGGCGCGGCGGCAAGGCCGGGTAGCGGCAGCAGGGCCAGCGAGCACAGCAGGGCGATGAGCAGAGGGCGCATGCGCGAAGTCTGTCATGGGCGCTGCCCGTCTCCGTCCTGCGCTGCAGCACAGGCATCCCAGGCAGCGCATGCCTGCGCGATCCGTGTTGTGGTGGGCCAGGGCGCCTCGCTTCATCCCCGATCGCCCCCGGCTCATCCCGGATTTCACACAGTTCGTCGCGTGCCGCTTGTCGCTCCCCCGGCCGGCGCCCAGAGTCTGCCCCTGTCCGCTGGGAGCGCACTCGTGAACAAGGGAATTCCGTATCTGCTTGCTGCACTGGTTCTGCTGACATGGTCGGCAGGCTGGGCCGAGCCGGTGCTGGCCCTGTTCCAGCACGCGCAGACCTGCCTGGCCGACGGCGGCGACTTCGATCTGCTGCGCCTGCGCTGCCAGCTGCAGCCCAGTGGGTTGTGCATCGGCCAGGCAACGCTGTGGTTCTGGCTGAGCGGCATCGTCTTCGCACTGGTGGCGCTGCTGGGCACGCGACGCGGCACGCGCTGACACGCGAGCGGCCAACCGGCATCATCACCCTCTGTCTGAGGGAGGCCACATGGGTCCGAGCGAAAAAGAAAAGATGCTGTCCGGGCTGCCCTACCGCCCCGGTGATCCGGCGCTGCAGGCCGACATGGCCGCCGCCAAGGTCTGGATGGTCCGCTACAACGCCGCCCTGGCCGAAAGCCCGGCCGTGCGCCGCGCGCTGTTGCGCGAGCAGCTCGGCGCGGTCGGCGAAGGCGCGGTGATCCGGCCGCCATTCCATTGCGACTACGGCTACAACATCCGCCTGGGGCAGGGCGTGTTCCTCAACTACAACTGCGTGATCCTGGACGTGGCCGAGGTCAGTATCGGCGATGGCACCCAGATCGGTCCGGCAGTGCAGCTCTACGCCGCCGACCATCCGCGTGATCCCCAGGCGCGGGCGGAAGGTCTGGAGTCGGCCAGGCCGATCCGGATCGGGCGCAATGTCTGGATCGGGGGCGGCGCGATCGTGCTGCCCGGCGTCACCATCGGCGATGACGCGGTGGTGGGCGCGGGCAGTGTGGTCACCCGCGACGTGCCTGCGGGCGCGACCGTGGTGGGCAATCCGGCGCGGGCGGTGCCTGCGCGCGGCCTCGGCGATTGATCCAGCTCAAGGCACTGCGTCCACACCGGGTGTGCAATGGTGATGTTCCCATTGCCCACCCCAAGGAGCTCTGCCATGTACAAGCGCATCCTGATTGCCACCGATGGTTCGGAGCTGGCCGAGAAAGGCCTGGCCAAGGGCCTGGAGCTGGCCAAGGACCTCGATGCCGAGGTCGATATCGTGACCGTCTCCGAGCCATGGGCCGTCGGTATGTACGACGCGATGGGCTGGAGCGTGGGCTACATGAACACGCCCGAATACAAAGCCGATCGCGAAGAGACCGCGCAGAAGGTGCTGCAGCCGGCCAAGGCCGCCGCAGAGGCGCAGGGCCTGCGCACTGAAACCGTGCATGTGCTGGACCGCTATGCCGCCGACGGCATCATCGATACCGCCACCGAGCGCGGCAGCGACCTGATCGTGATGACCTCGCATGGCCGCCGTGGTGTGACCCGCGTGCTGCTCGGCAGCCAGACCGCCGAAGTGCTGGCACGCAGCACGGTACCGGTGCTGGTCATCCGATAACGGAGAAGCGGTAGTGCCGGCCGCTGGCCGGCAGTGCCCCTCAGTGCCCGTCAATCGCGCAGTTTCAACGTCTGCGATTCATCCAGCGTGCCATCCGGCTGCAGCACCACATAACGCTCGCCGCTGCGGTCGAACAGCACCGGGATCGGGTCGCGGAACAGCGGGCGGCGCACGAAGCGCAGCTGCCAGCCGAAATGCTCCAGCGTCTCCACCGCCTGGCGTTGCTCTGCAGTAAGGCCGGCGCGCAGTTCAGCCGGATTTGGATCGTGGCGGCGTTCGGGTGTAGTCATCGAGCGTGGGCAAGCGGGGACGGGGGTCAGTGCCTTGCCGGCCCCGTGCGGTCACGGGGCGGCAGTGCGGTCGACGCCCGGAATCACCAGCTGTAGAGCTTCCAATACACCGGCGAGACGCCGTCCTTGTCGCTGTCCATGCGGCCATCGCCGTTCTGGTCGTACATGTAGAACGGGGCACCGCGCGACGGGGTCACCTTGACCATCCGCAGCTGGCCGCCCACCCGGTATTCCTCGATGGTGTCGCCGTTGTCCTGCACCGTCTTGACCACATCGGCACCAGTGACATCAACCGGGGGCCTGCCGCCACCACCGGTGGCACAGCCGGCCAGCGCGAGCACGCCTGCGAGCAACAGAATCTTCATGGGCCGGGAGTCCTTGGGCGAAGAGGGCCTGATTATGCCCGATGGATCGTGAGGCCGGTGCCGACGACGGTCAGGGCCGGGCGCGTAGAATCGCCCCATGAGCCGATTAGTCCTGATTGACGGGTCCAGTTACCTGTATCGCGCGTTCCACGCGCTTCCGCCGCTGACCAACGCACACGGTGAACCCACCGGCGCACTGTTCGGCGTGGTCAACATGCTGCGCGCCACCTTGAAGGAGCGCCCCGAGTACGTCGCCTTCGTGGTCGATGCGCCCGGCAAGACCTTCCGTGACGACCTGTATGCCGACTACAAGGCCAACCGCCCGCCGATGCCCGACGACCTGCGCCCGCAGATCGAGCCGATGTGCCGCATCGTCGAGGCGCTGGGCCTGAGCATCCTGCGCATCCCCGGCGTGGAAGCCGATGATGTGATCGGCACGCTGGCCCTGCAGGGCCACCGCGATGGCCTGCAGGTGACCATTTCCACCGGCGACAAGGACTTCGCCCAGCTGGTCCGCCCGGGTATCGAGCTGGTCAACACCATGACCGGCAGCCGCATGGATTCGGACGCGGCGGTCATGGAGAAGTTCGGCGTGCGCGCCGACCAGATCGTCGACCTGCTGGCACTGATGGGCGACGCCGTGGACAACGTGCCCGGCGTGGAAAAGTGCGGTCCCAAGACCGCCGCCAAGTGGCTGGCCGAGTACCAGCACCTGGATGGGGTGATGGCGGCGGCCCCGACCATGAAGGGCAAGATCGGCGAGAACCTGCGCGCGGCGCTGGAGCGCCTGCCGCTCAACCGCGAGCTGGTCACGATCCGCACCGATGTGCCGCTGGAGGTAACGGCGCAGACCCTGCCGCTGCGCGAGCCGGACGTGCCGTCGCTGAGCGAGCTGTACCTGCGTTACGGCTTCACCCAGGCGCTCAAGGAGCTGGGCGGTCCCGTGCCGGCCCCGGCCGCTGCCAGCGAGGCCCCGGTCAGCCTGCGTGGCACCGCGGCCGGCTACGCCCGTGCCACGCCGGAGGTGGCGGTGGTGCCGGTCGACCCGGCGCTCTCCGCCCCCGGCGAGTACGAGATGGTGCTGACCACCGAGCAGCTCGACGCCTGGGTGCAGCGCCTGGCCGATGCCGAGCTGATCTCGTTCGATACCGAGACCGACGCGCTGGACGCCATGCGCGCCAATCTGGTCGGCATCAGCCTGGCGGTCGAGCCGGGCCGCGCCGCCTATATCCCGGTCGGCCATGATTACCCCGGCGCGCCGGCCCAGCTGCCACGCGAGCAGGTGCTGGCCGCGCTGCGTCCTGCCCTGGAAGACCCCTCCAAGAAGAAGCTTGGCCAGCACGGCAAGTACGACCTGCACGTGCTGCGCCGCCACGGCGTGAACCTGCAGGGGTACCACGACGACACCATGCTGGAGAGCTTCGTGCTCAATTCCACCGCCACGCGCCATGACATGGACTCGCTGGCGATGCGCTACCTGGGCTACACCACGATCAAGTTCGAGGAGGTGGCCGGCAAGGGTGCCAAGCAGATCTCGTTCTCGCAGGTGGGCCTGGACGAAGCCTGCCGCTACGCCGCCGAAGATGCCGACGTGACCCTGCGCCTGCACCACGCCCTGCAGCCACAACTACAGGCCACGCCCTCGCTGGACAGCGTCTACCGCGACATCGAGATGCCGCTGGTGCCGGTGCTGACCCGCATCGAAGCCAATGGCGTGCACATCGACATGGCCGAACTGCGCCGGCAGAGCCAGGACCTGGGCTCGCGCATGCTGGCTGCCCAGCAGAAGGCCACCGAGCTGGCCGGGCGCACCTTCAACCTGGATTCGCCCAAGCAGCTGCAGGCCGTGCTGTTCGACGAACTGCAGCTGCCGGCACTGGTGAAGACCCCCAAGGGCCAGCCCAGCACCAACGAAGAGGCGCTGGAGGCGATCGCCGAGCAGCATGAACTGCCGCGGGTGATCCTGGAGTACCGCGGGCTGGCCAAGCTGCGCAGCACCTACACCGACAAGCTGCCGGAGATGATCAACCAGGACACCGGGCGGGTACACACCAGCTACCACCAGTCCGGCGCCGCCACCGGTCGGCTGTCCTCGTCCGACCCGAACCTGCAGAACATCCCGATCCGCACCGAGGATGGCCGCCGCATCCGCCGCGCCTTCGTGGCCCCGCCGGGCCGCAAGATCCTGGCCTGCGATTACTCGCAGATCGAGCTGCGGATCATGGCCCACCTCTCCGAGGACCCCGGCCTGGTGCGGGCGTTCGAGCAGGGCGTGGACGTGCACCGGGCGACGGCGGCGGAAGTCTTCAGCCGCCGCCTGGAAGAGGTGACCTCCAACGAGCGCCGGGCCGCCAAGGCGATCAACTTCGGCCTGATGTACGGCATGAGCGCGTTCGGCCTGGCCCGCAACCTGGGCATCGACCGCGGCCAGGCCCAGGATTACGTGGCGCTGTACTTCAGCCGCTACCCGGGCGTGCGCGATTTCATGGAGCGGATGCGCCAGCAGGCCCGCGACCAGGGCTATGTGGAAACCCTGTTCGGCCGCCGTCTGTACCTGAACGACATCAACGCCCGCAACCAGGGCCTGCGCGCCGGTGCTGAACGGGCCGCGATCAATGCCCCGATGCAGGGCACCGCGGCGGACATCATCAAGCGCGCCATGGTCAAGGTGGACAGCTGGCTGGAGGATCACGGCGACCAGGCCAAGATGATTCTGCAGGTGCACGATGAACTGGTCTTTGAAACCGAAAGTAGTTTCCTCGATACCTTGCGTTTGAAAGTCGTGGAACTGATGTCCTCGGCCGCCGAACTGCGTGTACCGTTGGTGGTGGATGCGGGCGTGGGCGACAACTGGGATGAGGCCCATTGAGGCCTGAATCACAGTCAAAAGGCTGAATTGGTTCAGTACGCCACGATAATCTGACTGTTGGATGAATGTTTCTGGGAGGAGGCCCGAATTAATTGGGCCCCTTCACGAACTATCAATGTTCGGAGTGCTTTGATAGACCTCGACAGGCGCAATGCCTGTTGTGGATCTCTCCCATCCCCTGGAGCAGATCTCGGAACGGGGGCTCCTCCCCAAGCACCCGTTCCCCGGCCCCGCTAACCTCCCCCTGGTTGGCGGGGCTTTTTATTTGTGGCGCCGAAAACCCCGCGCGGCCCGCCGCACGAGAGACCCCGCGCTGCCGATTGCCGTTTGCCCTGCGCGCGGCCCATGCTGTGGGCTGGACCCGGGGAGAACCGCATGAGCGACCTGTTTGCATTGGCCATGCCGTGGTGGGAATTCATCCTGCGCGCGGTGGTGGTGTACGCGGTGGTACTGGGCATGGTCCGGCTCTCCGGCAAGCGCGCGCTGGGCCAGATCACCCCGTTCGATGTCTTGCTGATCGTGCTGCTCGGCAACGCGGTGCAGAACGCGCTGCTTGGCGAAGACACCTCCCTGGGCGGCGGCCTGCTGCTGGCGGCGACCCTGATCTCGATCAACTACGGCGTGGGCTGGCTCAGCACGCGCAGTCGGCGCGTGGAAACGCTGGTCGAAGGCGAGCCGATCCTGATCGCCCGTGATGGCAAGGTGCTCGATTCCGTGCTCAAGCGCGAGCTCGTGACCCCGGCCGATCTGGACGCAGCGATGCGTCAGCAGGGCTGCCTGTCCATCGACGATGTCGCCCTGGCGGTGCTGGAGATCAACGGGCACATCACCATCGTGCCGAAGAAGGCGTAGAGCCACCCATGGGGTGGCTCTACCCGACGGGTGCCACCCATGCACCGCATGCGAAATCCATGCCGGCCCATGCGGTGGCGCGCTGGGTTACACCCAGTCGCGCGGAACCAGGTAGTCGGCCAGGCGGGCTTCGTCGCTGCCGGTTTCAGGTTGGAAACCGTATTCCCAGCGCACGCGCGGGGGCAGGCTCATCAGGATGCTCTCGCTGCGCCCGCCGCTCTGCAGGCCGAACAGCGTGCCGCGGTCATAGACCAGGTTGAACTCCACGTAGCGGCCACGGCGGTACAGCTGGAACTCGCGTTCGCGCTCGCCATACGGCGTGTCCTTGCGGCGCTCGACCAGCGGCAGATAGGCATCCAGGAAACCATCGCCGACCGCCCGCAGATACGCAAAATCGCGCTCGAAGTCGCCATGCAGGTCGTCGAAGAACAACCCGCCCACGCCGCGCGTTTCATTGCGGTGGCGCAGGAAGAAATACTCATCGCACCAGCGCTTGTGCGCCGCATAGCGCTCTTCGCCGAAGGGCGCGCACAGATCGTGCGCAACCTGGTGCCAGTGCCGCACGTCTTCGTCGATGGGGTAGAACGGAGTGAGGTCAAAGCCGCCTCCGAACCACGAGGCCACCGCCACGCCATCACGCTCGGCGCGGAAGTAGCGCACGTTGGCGTGCGTCGTCGGCAGGTAGGGATTGGCGGGATGGAAGACCAGCGAGACGCCGGTCGCGCGCCATGACGCGCCGGCCAACTCTGGCCGGTTCGCCGAGGCCGATGGCGGCAGGCGCGTGCCGGCCACATCGGAGAACCCGATCCCGGCCTGCTCGAACACCGCCCCATCGCGCAGGATGCGGGTCCGGCCACCGCCGCCCTCCGCGCGCTGCCAGAGATCTTCGGTGAAGCGGGCCTGGCCGTCGGCGGTTTCAATCGCCGCACAGATGCGGTCCTGCAGGTCGGTCAGATACGCGCGGACGCGGTCGAAGTCGTTCATGGGCGCTACTTTACCGCAGGCCGGTGCACGGCCTGCGTGTGCTCACTGGCGCTCAGTGACCGCTTTTGCGGGTGCTGGTCTTGCTGTTCTTCGCCGCGGCGGGCGCCTCGGCCGGTGCGGCGTCGTCTGCCTCGGCATCGGGCTCGGTCGCCATGCGCTCGGCGATCTGTTCCAGCCCGGCACTGACCCGCATCAGGCCCCAGTTGCGGGTCGCGTGCACATCGCAGGCCACGTGCGTGCCGTTTCCATCCTTGGCGCAGATCGAGGCCATCTGCTCGGGCAGCGCCTCGTCACCGGTGTGTTCGTAGACGCTGGCCAGGTTCTCGCAGCCCTCGCGTACCCCGGCGGCGCAGAGCTTGAGATAGAACGGCGCCGCCTCGGCCCAGCGGTTGCGCAGCGCCAGCTGGTGACCGGCGGCATTGCAGCCCTGCAGCTTGCCGGCCGCGCAGCACGCCTGCGCACCGCCCTCGCGGCCCAAGGTCGGGCAACCCTGCGGCAGCGGGGTTTCGACGAAGACCACCGGCGCGCTGCACTGCTGCGCCTCGCCGGTGCGTTCGTAATAGCTGAAGCGGTTCCAGCTGTCCATGCCGATCAGGTTGCCGTTGGCCAGGCGCTTGAACACGAAGTCGTCGCCCTGGTCATGGCGCACACGGATGTCGCCATCGACCAGCCGCGCGCGCAGCTTGCCGCCGAAGCCGCTGTCGAGCATGCCGCCATCGCCGAACGGCAGATGGTCCATCAGGCCCTGGCTGGCGACATAGCTGCCGCAGGGCAGGGCGGTGGCTGCCACCGGGGTCAGTGCCTTGGCCTCCAGCGTGGCCAGCGGCGCCGCACGCTCGCAGGCGCGCGGGTCCTTGCCCAGGGTGCACGCCCGCTGCAGTGCATCGCGGGCCGGGATCAGGCGGCCGGCGTCCCACAACGCCTCGGCAGCGTTGGCGCAGAACGTGCCGCCGGTCTGTGCCCGGCACAGGGTGGTGATCTCATCGAGCTGTATGGCCGGCAGCGGTGACGCCTTGGCTGCGCTGAGCCCGCCAAGCAGCGCCTTGGCCAGCGCTTGCCCCATCGCGTCGCGCGCGGCCTCCAGACAGGCAGCCTGGTCGTACTGCGTGGACGCAGGTTTGCAGACCTCCGGCTCGGGCAGCTCCGGCGCATCGTCCCGGGTCGCCGCCAGCGTCCTGGCCTCGCGCGCTTCGGACTGGAAATTGGCCAGCAGACGCTTGCAGGCAGCCGGCACATCCTCCCGACACCATTGACGCAGGCGGTCGTTGCTGGCGAAGAGCGTGTCGTTCAGGCAGGTGCCGATCTCGGCCCGGCACGATGCCGCCGGAAAGACCGTCGCGCGGCGGCAGGTGGCCGCCTTCTGCAAGCGGTAGTCGTTGAAGCGGTCACTGAGCAGGCGACCGCCCTCCTGCACGTTCAGCGAGCTGACGCCGCCGTTGTCCAGGTCGGCCAGCTTCAGCTCGTCGCCGAGGCGGCTGAGGAGGTAAGGCTCGGGCGCTTGGCCGGGAATCTGCCGCACCCCCTCGTTCGCACTGTGCAGGGTCAATGTGGTGCCGCTGTCCTTGGCCACGAACGTGCCACAGACCATGGCCTGGGCCGCCGCCGGCAGGCTGACCGCCGTGAGCAGGGTGAACAGGGTCGCGCGCCAGCCATGGCGGCGCAGAAGGGGGAGGGAAACAGTCACACGATCATCCTTGCAGGTCGTGCAGCGCACCGTGGCGCTGCGGGAAACAGGTCAGCGGCGGAACAGCGCACGTACATCGGCCGCGCACAGGCGCACGATCAGCCAGCCCTGCAGCACCGCGAACGCCAGTGCGGTCACGCCGGCGAGGCCGCTGCAGATCACGCGCTGTACGCGCAGCTCACTGCGCAGCTTGAGCAGTTCGATCGACAGGGTGTCACCGGGTATCTGCGCCAGCAGGTGGCGGAACGCATCGTCCAGCAGCCACGCGGCGACCACGTTGAGCACGGCGGTGACCGCCAGCAGCACGATGAACAGTGCCCATGCCCAGCGCCAGCGACGCAGCATGCCCCAGCATGCGGCAACGCCCAAGAGGCTCGACACGCACAGCAGCACGTTGGCCAGCACCGGGTGGGTGAGCAGCCAGCGCAGCGAGCCAGGCAGCCAGTGCAGGTCCTCATCGGCCAGTAGCGCCTGCAGCGCCTCCGAGCCCGACAGAGGTATCGCAATCAGGGCCAGTACCCCCCACATCGCGGCCGTGACCAGGCAGACCAGCAGCACGGACTTGAGCAGGGGGGCGAGAAACGCAGGCGCACCCTCCCTGCTGGGGCGGGGCGTGCAGGAAGGCAATTGCGGGGGAAGCGAGGCTGACATCCGGTGTCCTGGTTGGGCAGGCCGCGACGTCTAGGTCCCAGCCACCGCGTTCGCGGCCGCGGGCAGGATATGGTCTGCGCTCAGCGGTGCCAAGCAAACGCCATGCGGCGGGCGCAGCGGCACCCAGGCCAGTTCGGCGATTTCCGCCTGTGCGCGGGGCGAACCGGTCACCGTCACCAGATAGGCGTGGGCCCGTACGCGGTGTCCGGCTTCGTGCACCGCCCAGGCCTCGAACCGGCCCAACGGCACGGCACTGGCGGGGTCCACCGTGACCCCGAGTTCTTCTTCCAGCTCGCGCGCCAGCGCGGCCAAGGGCGCTTCGCCGGGCTCGGGTTTGCCGCCGGGCTGGATGAAGGTGTCCGAGCCGTGCTTGCGCACCACCAGTACGCGGCCGTCGGGATCGAAAACGACCGCGGCGACGATATCGATCGTCGCCGCGGCGTGCTGCACGTCAGTGGGCACCGACGTCATCGCTGGATTACTTCAGGTTCTCTTCGAACAGCTTGAGGATGCGCTTGTACTGGTCCAGCCAGGAATCGGCACGCACATAGCCGTGGCGTTCCAGCGGGTACGGCGCGATCGACCAGTTGTCCTTGTGCAGTTCGATCAGCTTCTGGGTGAGGTTGACCGAATCCTGGAAGAACACGTTGTCATCCATCATCCCGTGCGCGATCAGCAGGTGGTCCTGCAGCCCGTCGGCGTACTCGATCGGCGACGATTTGCGGTACGCCTCCGGGTCGATGTCCGGGGTGTTGAGGATGTTGGCGGTGTAGCCGTGGTTGTACTGGTGCCAATCGACCACCGGGCGCAGCGCGGCACCGGCCTTGAACGTGCCCGGCGAGCGGAACAGCGCCATGAAGGTCATGAAGCCGCCGTAGGAGCCGCCGTAGATGCCGGCGTGGTCACGGTCGCCCTGCTTGGTGGCGACCAGCCAGTCCAGGCCGTCCTTGTAGTCTTCCAGTTCCGGGTGGCCCATGTTGCGGTAGATCGCCGTGCGCCAGTCGCGGCCGTAGCCGGCGCTGCCGCGGTAATCCATGTCCAGCACCACGTAGCCCTTCTGCACCAGCAGGTTATGGAACATCTGCTCACGGAAGTAGGCCGGGTACTGCTGGTGCACGTTCTGCAGATAGCCGGCGCCGTGCACGAACATGGCGATCGGGTACTGCTTGCCCGGCTCGAAGGTCTCCGGTCCGTAGTACTTGGCCCAGACCACGCCCGCGCCGTGCTTGGACGGCACCTGTACCAGCTTGGGCTGGATCCACTCGCGCGCCTTGAACTCGGCCGTGCGGGTGTCGGTCAGCACCTTGGCCTGGCCACCGGCAGCGGGCACCACGGCCAGCTGGGTCGGCAGGTAGGCGCCGGAGTAACGCACCAGCAGCTGCTGGCCATCCGGGGACAGCGAGAAGTCTTCCACGCCGTTGAGCGAGGTCAGCTCACGCACCTGCTTGCTGGCGGTGTCGACCGCGCACACTTCGTAGTCGCCCGGCGACTGCTGGTTGCACAGGAAGTAGAAGCCGCGGCCGTCGGCGCTGGGCACCGGCATCGAGCTTTCCCACTTGCCGCCGGTCAGTGGCTGCGGCTTGGCCGTGCCCTGCTGGGTGTACAGGTGCGAATAGCCGGATTCTTCGGACAGCAGCCACAGCGTGCGGTTGTCGTTGGACCAGCCGAAATCGTTGAAGCTCCAGTTGATCCAGGCGCTGTCGGTCAGGCGATGACGCGTCTCCAGCTTGGCGCTGGCCGGGGTCACGCTGGCGATCCAGCGGTCCTTGTTGTCGTTGGCGCGCAGCATGATCGCGGCCTGCTGGCCATCGGCGCTCCAGCGGATGCCGGGCGCGCCGGGGCCACCGAGTACTTCCACCGGGCGGTTGCCCTTCAGGGCGTCCTTGCCGGCGGCCTTGCGCAGCGCGGCCAGCGGGTCGGTGCCGATGCCCGGCAGGCCGTCCAGCGACAGCGGCTTGACCGTGCCGGCGACGGCATCGACCAGCCACAGCGCGTTCGGCTCCGGGTCGTTGCGGCCCACGCGGGTGCGGGTCTCTTCGAACTCTTCGTAACCCGACTCGGTCACGTACTTGGGCATCTTGCCGCCGCGGCCTTCATCGAAGCTCTTCGGCTTGGTGACCACGATCAGCGTGCGCGCATCCGGCGAGAGCACGCTGTCGACGATCTCCACATCCGCGCCCAGATACACCGGGCCCGGTGCGCGGGTGCCATCGGCGCGACGCCAGCTGGCTTCCTGCGCCTTGAGTGCCTCGCGCTGGGCGCGATCGTTACGCAGCGTGGCCAGGGTGCGCAGCTGCTGCTCGCGCAGGGTATCGGCCTTGGGCGCGTCGTCCGGATTCTTCTCGGCCTTCAGGCTGGCGACCTGCTGCACGCCGGCGGCGGCGGTCCAATGGAACCAGTTCTGGCCGGTGCGCCAGATCACGCCGCCGTCGCGGGCGAAATTGACCGCGCCGGACTTCTCGGTGCTGCGGGTCAGCTGGGTCAGCGCGCCGCTGCGCAGGTCGCGCACGAACACATCGCCATTGCGCACGAAGGCCGAGCGCTGGCGCGCGCTGTCGTAGACCGGGCTGTCCACATCCAGGGTGCCGCGCTGGTCATCGCCAACCTGTGCGGCCACGCCGCCGGCCACCGGCTGGCGGAAGGTGTCGCGCACCGGGCTGCCGTTGCGCTTGAGCTGGTACTCGACCTGCTGGCTGTTCCAGGACCACCACGCGCTTTCGACCGGCGGGCCGATCCAGTCGGGGTCGGCCATGGCCTGCTCGATGGTGATCGGCGTGGGCGCCGCGTGGGCGGTCCCGCCGAGGGCGGCGAGCAGCAGCAGGGACAAAGGCAGCGTTCTGGGCATTGCGGGCGGCACCGTAGTAGAAAACCCGGCAAGCGTAGCAGCCGCAAGGACCGCAGGAAGGGGCCACAGGTCATGGGCGTGCGCTCGCGCGGAAGGCAAGCGGTGGTCGGTGGGTTGGGCGCTGGGGCCCCATACCCTTTCCGGCGAATGTCCCCCGGCGTCGGCCTGCGGCCGACCCCTCCTCCTTTATTTCGCCTCCAAGGGTATGGCGCCCCAGCGCCCAACCCACCGACAGGCCCTGAAAAGCCTGGCTTCCCCTACCGGCCGCTAAGGGGCTCGGCTTGCGGTAGCCCCTGCGACAAAGTGAAGCAGCGCGTCACCGGGTCGCATGTGCCTTTCACGGATACAGGCCCAGACTGGTGCGGATTTCAGAAGCCAGTCGGAGGCGTCTCTTGGACGCGTTGTTGTTGTCCCGGATCCAGTTCGGGTTCGTCATCAGTTTCCACGTGCTGTTCCCGGCCTTCACGATCGGTACCGCCAGCTGGCTGGCCTTTGTCGAATCGCGCTGGCTGCGCACCGGCAATCCGGTCTGGCGCGAGCTGTATTTCTTCTGGCAGAAGATCTTCGCGGTCTCCTTCGGCATGGGGGTGGTCAGCGGCATCGTCATGGCCTTCCAGTTCGGCACCAACTGGCCCCGGCTGAGCGAGGTCGCCGGCACGGTGATCGGCCCGCTGCTGACCTATGAAGTGCTCACGGCGTTCTTCCTGGAAGCCAGCTTCCTGGGCGTGATGATGTTCGGCTGGGGCAAGGTCTCGCCGCGCCTGCATTTCTTCTCCACCTGCATGGTGGCGCTGGGCACGCTGGTCTCCACGTTCTGGATCCTGTCCTCCAACAGCTGGCTGCAGACGCCGGCCGGTTACGCGATGGTCGATGGCATCGTGCACCCGCAGAACTGGTGGCAGATCGTCTTCAACCCGTCGTTCCCGTACCGCTTGGCGCACATGGCCCTGGGCTCGTTCATCACCACGTGCTTCGTGATCGGCGGCGTGGGGGCGTGGTACCTGCGCAAGGACGTGCACCGCGAAGCCGGCCGCAAGATGCTGCTGGCGGCGGTGGGCTTCGCCGCGCTGACGGTGCCGGTACAGATCTTCGTCGGCGACATGCATGGCCTGAATACCCTCAAGCACCAGCCGATGAAGATCGCGGCGATGGAGGCGCACTGGCATTCCGAAGGCGAGGGCAAGGGCGTGCCGCTGGTGGTGTTCGCGGTGCCCAATGAAAAGGCAGAGCGCAACGATTACGAAATCGCGATCCCGCGCCTGGGCAGCCTGATCCTCACCCATTCGCTGGAGGGCACGTTCGATCCGCTGACCTCGGTGCCAGCCAGCGACCGGCCGCCGGTGGTGCCGGTGTTCTTTGCGTTCCGGGTGATGGTCGGGCTGGGCACGCTGATGCTGCTGCTGGCCTGGGTCTCGGCGTTCCAGTGGTGGCGCGGCAAACTGCTGCAGTCGCGTTGGCTGATCCGCGGCTGGAACTGGATGCTGCCCAGTGGCTTCATCGCGCTGATCTCCGGCTGGTTCGTGACCGAGATGGGGCGGCAACCGTGGGTGGTCTATGGCGTGCTTCGCACCGCCGATGCCGTGGGTCCGCAGAGCGCGTGGATGACGGCGCTCTCGCTGGGCGTGTACATCGTCGGCTATGCGTTCGTGTTCGGCTGGGGTGTCTGGTACCTGGTGAAGATCATCCGCACCGGTCCCAAGCCGCATGACCCGGCCCCGGCCCTGGATGCCGGCAGCCACACCCCGGCGCGGCCGCTGTCCGGTGCCGATGAACCGCTGGAGGAGCGCTGAGATGGAGATGACGACCTGGCTGCCGGTGGCATGGTTCGCGGTGATCGGCTTTGGTGTGCTGATGTACGTGGTGCTGGATGGCTTCGTGCTTGGCATCGGTATCCTCGCGCCGATGGCCGAGGATGAAGAACAGCTCGACATCATGATGAACACCGCCGCCCCGATCTGGGACGGCAACGAAACCTGGCTGGTGCTGGGCGGGGCCGGGCTGATGGCGGCCTTCCCGAAGGCCTACGCGGCGCTGCTGTCGGCGCTGTACCTGCCGGTCCTGTTGCTGGTGGTCGCGCTGGTGTTCCGCGGCGTGGCCTTCGAATTCCGCTTCAAGGCGCACCGCTCGCGCAAGCTGTGGAGCGTGGCATTCGGCCTGGGCTCGCTGCTGGCCGCCTTCGCGCAGGGCGTGATTCTCGGCGCACTCGTGCAGGGCCTGCAGGTCGTGGATGGCCGCTATGTCGGCGGCGCCTTCAGCTGGTTCAGCCCGTTCTCCATGCTGACCGGCGCAGCCGTGGTGTTCGGTTACGCGCTGCTCGGCAGCACCTGGTTGATCCTCAAGACCGAAGGCCGCGAGCAGACCTTTGCACGCACCTTGACCCGCCCGCTGGTGGTGGCGGTGATCGTGTTCATGGGCTTGGTGAGCGCGTGGCTGCCGTTCCTGGATTCGCGCCTGATGGCGCGCTGGTTCAGCGATGGCAACTTCTGGTGGCTCTCGCCGGTGCCGTTGCTGACGTTGGCGGTCGCCACCGCGCTGTGGCGCAGCGCGATGCATCCCAAGCGCGATCTGCCGCCGTTCCTGTTGACGCTGGCCCTGTTCATCCTCGGCTTCATCGGCCTGGTGCTGGGCATGTGGCCGTACCTGCTGCCGCCGAGCATGACGTTGTGGCAGGCCGCGGCGCCGGCCTCGTCGCTGAGCTTCAGCCTGGTCGGGCTGGTGATCCTGCTGCCGGTGATCCTGGGCTATACGGCCTGGTCGTACCGGGTGTTCCGCGGCAAGGTGCGGGCGGATGTGGGGTATCACTGAGGAAAGCACGGTGGCTATTCCCGGTTCCGTGTGCGCGAGGGCGGTCAGACCCTGCCGGGACGCGCCGTAAACCCATCCCTGGGGGCTCGACGGGCGCCATCCATGGCGCCCGACGGTCCCGGCAGGGTCCGACCGCCCTCGCCCTGAAAGGTCTGCGTCGTCAGTGGGAAGAGTCAACCGCATAAAAACGGGTCAA
This sequence comes from Stenotrophomonas sp. TWI1151, assembly GCF_039673135.1. Classification (NCBI taxonomy): domain Bacteria; kingdom Pseudomonadati; phylum Pseudomonadota; class Gammaproteobacteria; order Lysobacterales; family Lysobacteraceae; genus Stenotrophomonas; species Stenotrophomonas sp. TWI1151. Next base: position 177,042 of record NZ_JBDJLA010000003.1, on the reverse strand, counting down.
GAGCAGCCGACCAACGGTCGGCTCTACCCCAGCATGAAAGCTGCTTGATTGATCAAGAAGAAACGTCAGGCGGCCGATTCGACCTGCCGTTGATCTTTCCGATGCGCACCAGCCAACTGTCGAAGGGGCGGTGTGGGTGGGGTGGCGGGACCATGTGTTGCCATGGATGGCAACACATGAGCTTACAGGGACGTACTTGCAGCGGGTCCCGACATCCCACCCACACCGACCCAGGCCAGGCACGCCCGGCAGACCAAGGCTGTTGACTTGGAAAAGAGCAGCCGACCAACGGTCGGCACTACAGGGCCTGCAGGGCGGTAAAACGGAGGACAACGCCTAGAATTCAGCCGTGCAGCCCCTCGATCTCCACCAGCAACTCCGCCCGGCACACCTCTGCATGCAACACCACGAACGGCGGGGCCGTCGGCAGCGCCGCCATCTGCGCCGCCACCGCCGCCATATCCTCCGCGCGCCGCACATACACCTTCAGCACCGACGTCGACCCCAACGCCGGTGACAGCGACGGCCGCTGACCGCGCGCCGTATCCACCAGACTCTGCAGATTCGTCAACGTCTCCCGCAACTGCTCATCCACCGCCCCCGTGTGCTGCGACACATGCCCCACGATCGCCGCCGTCCCGGACTGCAGCAACGGCAACCCCGTTGCCAACGGCGGCAACAGCGCCCGCGAAAAACTCGGCGACTGCGGCCCGTACTGGCGTGGATAACGGAACGCGCTCACCTGACGCGGATTCTCCAGCGGCAGGCCCGGCTCGCGGGCTGCCAGCCAATACACCTGCAGCCGGCGCTCACCGTCGAAGCGGCCAATGCAGGTTGCCGCCGGCAGTGCGGCTTCATCCAGTTCCCGCAGGCCCCGCACGCGGCCCACGCAGAAACGTCGGTAGCGTTCATCGTCGCCATCGCCCTCGGTCACTGCGTCCAGATAGTTCCAGGTGCGCAGCAGATGCGGATAGCCGCAGCGCGACAGGAACGCGCTCATCCGCGCATAGGCCTCGGCTGCGGCGGACTCGATATCGCTGTCGACCTCGTCAATCTCCAGCACCCCGAACAGCAGGCTGTCGGTGTGCGACCAGCGCACCCCATCGGTGGTGCCGTGCGCGACCGGCGTGCCGCCACGCCAGACCTCGATCTGCGCCGGACCCTGTTCGGCCAGCGGGACCTGCAGCCAGCGCGGGTCGTCCAGCGCGGCGTGGCGCAGGCCGAAGCCGAACACCGCCAGCGTCTGCGGGTCGGCCAGCGCGGCATCACGGTGCGCCGCCGGGGCGTAGGCGACATGGAACCACGCAGGTCCGGAGGAAGGGAAAGCGATTGCCGGGGACGTTGCGTGGTCGATCGTGTTGCTCATTTCAGAATGTGAATGCTGCCAGTGCCGAGAGTGTCATGATAGCGTGCGCTCCTTTCTCGGCACCGCGTCCGGCGCCGGACGATGTCGATGACAGGCGCGGTCCGGCTGGCATGGGGAGCCGATCCGCGTGGCCACCCTGGCTCGTGCCCGTCCTGGTACCCATCCATCATGTTGGCGTGAATGATCGAGTTTTCAGTAGTGGATTGGTCGGCCTGGGCGCCAGGCATCACCACCCGGGAGCAGTGGCAGGCGTGGGCAGAGGCCCCTTGGCTGCCGACCGGTGAGGACACGCCGGCACTGTCCGAAGTGCCGGCCATGCAGCGCCGCCGGATCGAGCGGCTGGGGCGCATGGCGATCCAGACCGCGTGCTGGTGCGAGCAGCCCGACGACGGTGGCCAGGTGCCGCTGGTGTTCGCCTCGCGGCATGGCGACGTGGCCCGTTCGATGGAACTGCTCAATACCCTGAGCGCAGACCAGCCGATGTCGCCAACCGGCTTCGGCCTGTCGGTGCACAACGCGATCGCCGCGCTGTATTCGATTGCCCGCGGCCATCGCGGCAACTATCTGGCCCTCGCGGCTGGCCGGGCCACGGTCGAGACCGCCTGCATGGAGGCCTTCGGCCTGCTCGCCGATGGCGCGCCCGAGGTGCGACTGGTGGTCTATGAATCGCCCTTGCCACCGATCTACGCCGGCTTCGCCGACGAGCCCGATCCGTTCTTCGCCTGGTGCTGGCGGCTGGGACCGGCCGACGGTCCGGGCACCCGGCTGTCGCTGGGTTGGGGGGCAGGCGGCGAGGATCGCCCCTCCGACGGTCTGCCGCATGGCCTGGAAGCCTTGCGTTTCCTGCTGGCCGGTGCGCCTTCGCTGGGGCTGGAGGCCGATGGCCAACGCTGGACCTGGCAACGCCATGGCTGAGCGCTGGCCGGCCCGGATCAACCATGCCTGGCGGGTGCTGGGCACGGGGCTGAGCTTTGCCGCCTTCGGGCTCGGCGGGCTGGTGCTGGGCGGGCTGCTGTTCCTGTCGCTGCTGCTGATCCGCGACCCGGTGCGCCGGCGCGTGCTGGCGCGGCGCCTGGTCCAGGGCAGCTTCGCCACGCACGTCGGCCTGATGCGCCGGCTCGGGCTGATGACCTATGAGATCCGCGGGGGTGAGCGCCTGCAACGCAACGGCCTGCTGATCCTGGCCAACCACCCGACCCTGATCGACGTGGTGCTGCTGATCGCCCAGCTGCCCAATGCCGATTGCGTGGTCAAGCAGGCCGTGGCGCGCAACCCGTTCATGCGCGGCCCGGTCCGCGCGGCCGGCTATGTCTCCAACGACGACGGAGCGGGCCTGATCGATGACTGCATCGCGGCGGTCCAGGCCGGCGGCAACCTGGTCATCTTCCCGGAGGGCACCCGCACCGTGCCGGGACAGCCGCTGCGCCTGCAGCGCGGGGCGGCCAACATCGCGGTGCGGGGCCGGCTGGACATCACCCCGGTGCGGATCACCTGCACCCCGCTGACCCTGACCAAGGGCCAGAAATGGTATCGTGTGCCATCACGGCGATTTCACGTTCAGCTGGAAGTCGGGGAGGATCTCCCGATTGCCCCGTTTCTGAACGAGACCGGCGATGCGCCCAGGGGGGATGCCTTGGCGGCCAGGCGTGTGACCGATCATCTTGCCCATTACTTCGACTTCGCTGGAGACCCGACCCGTGCAGGCACTTGAGCACGAGATCAAGGAATTGATCATTTCATCGCTTTCACTGGAAGACATCACTCCCGAAGACATCGATTCCGCCGCGCCCTTGTTTGTAGAGGGGTTGGGCCTGGATTCGATCGACGCGCTGGAACTTGGATTGGCCCTGCAGAAAAAGTACGGTGTCAGCCTGTCAGCCGATTCGGAAGAGACCCGTCGCCATTTCTCCAGCGTGCGTGCCCTGAGCGAGTTTGTCGCCGCACGCCAGCCGTCCTAACGGCGCGTCAGGATTTACCCATGACCAAGAACGAACTTTTCGAGCGCATCGTCAAGATCCTCAAGGACAGCTTTGAGATCGAGCCGAGCCGTATCACGCCCGCCGCGCGGCTGTATGACGACCTGGACATCGACAGCATCGACGCGGTCGACCTGATCGTGCAGCTCAAGCCGCTGCTCGGCCGCAATCTGCAGCCGGAAGCGTTCAAGCAGGTGCGCACCGTGCAGGACATCGTGGATGTGGTGCACGGGCTGTTGCCTGGTCAAGCGGCCGCCTGACGGCCATCGCTGAAGACTGACCATGGTCCGGGTACGCGTCGCGGCGTTTGCGTTGCTGTCGCTGGCATACCCGCTGGTGGTCTACCTGTCGCTGGGCCGGTTCGAGCCGCGCTGGTTGTCGCTGCTGCTGTTCACCCTGGCCGCGCTGCGCGCGCTGACCACCCGCCAGGCGGTGTGGTGGGTGGCCGCACTCGGCACCGGTGTGCTCGCCCTGGTGGCTACGGCCTTCAACGAGGCCCTGCCGCTGAAGCTGTACCCGGCGCTGGTGAACGCGGTGATGCTGGTCATCTTCGCCACCAGCCTGCGCTTCGGGCCCAGTGCCGTGGAGCGCCTGGCGCGGCTGAGTGAGCCGGACCTGCCGCCGTTCGCCGTGATCTATACCCGTCGCGTCACGTGGATCTGGTGCGGCTTCTTTGTTCTCAACGGAAGTCTGGCCCTGGCCACGGCGCTGTGGGCGTCCAACCAGGTCTGGGCGTTCTACAACGGATTGTTGGCCTACGTGATGATGGGTGCTCTGTTTGGCGGGGAATGGCTGGTCCGGCGACGGGTCAAGGCGGCGCATGCCCATGGCTGAGTGGATCGCACTGGACCGGTTGGCGCTGGCCCCGCGCCCGGGCCGCATCGTCGGCATCGCCGGCGACACCGTGGTGGAGCACCCGCAGTTCCGCGCACAGGTACTGTGCTGGCAGCAGGCGTTCGCGCGTGCCCCCGGCACCGACTGGGCGCTGTATTTCGATGACACGCTGACCTTCGCCGCCGCCCTGTTGGGGGCCTGGCATGCCGGCAAGCGTGTGTTCCTGGGCGGTGACAACCTGCCGGCCACGCTGGAAGGACTGAGCCCGCGCGTGGCCGGGTTCGCCGGCGACGTGCCGGCCCGGTATGCGCCGCTGCAGCCCGATGCGGCGGCCGATCCGGAGCAGGTGCTGCAGCCGTTGGACGACGCGGCGCTGGAACTGGTGGTGTTCACCTCCGGCAGCACCGGCGCGCCGAGCGCCATCGTCAAACGCATGCGCCAGCTGACCCGCGAGGTGGATGCGCTGCAGGCCGCCTTCGGCGAGCAGTTCGACGGCGCCCAGGTGCAGGGCACGGTCTCGCACCAGCACATCTACGGGCTGCTGTTCCGGGTGCTGTGGCCGCTGGTGGCCGGACGCGCGATCCAGCCGCGCCGGTTCTTCCACGAAGACCTGGTCAGCGCGCTGGGCGGCCAGCCGTCGGTGCTGGTGGCCACCCCGGCCCATCTCAAACGCCTGCCCGAGCAGCTGGACTGGTCCTCGCTGGGCGGTCAGCTGCGCGCGGTGTTCTCCTCTGGCGGTCCGCTGCCGACCGAGGCGGCGCTGCAGGTGCGCGCCTTGATGGGCGTGGCCCCGACCGAAGTCTTCGGCAGCAGCGAAACCGGTGGCGTTGCGTGGCGGCGCTGGAGTGCAGCGCGGCCGCAGTGGCATCCGTTGCCCGGCGTCGCCTGGCGGATCGACGAGGGCTGCCTGGCGGTCCGCTCGCCGCACCTGGCGAGCGAAGACTGGTGGCTGACCCAGGACCGTGCCGTGGCCGATGACGGCCACAGCTTCCGCCTGCTCGGCCGCGCCGATCGCATCGTCAAGATCGAAGAGCGGCGCGTCTCGCTGGATGCCCTCGAGCAGCAGCTGCGCGCGCACCCGGCCGTGCAGGAGGTGCGCGTGCTGGTGCTGCCGGGCGCGCGCGAACAGCTGGCCGCCGTGGTGGTGCCGCAGGCGACGGGCGCCGCGCAGTGGGATGACGCCGAGCGCCGCCGCCAGGCGCAGCAGCTCAGCGCGCATCTGGCCCGCAGCCATGACGCGGTGACCCGGCCGCGCCGCTGGCGCTTCATCGACGAACTTCCCTTCAATGCGCAGGGCAAGGTCACCGCCGCGGCACTGGCGGCGCTGTTCCGCCCGTTGATGCCGATGGCCGAGTGGCAGCAGCGCGATGACACCACCGCGTCGCTGCAGTTCGTTCTGGATCCTGACCTGGTCGCGTTCGACGGGCATTTCCCGCAGGCGAAGATCCTGCCCGGCGTGGTCCAGCTGGACTGGGCAATCCACTACGGCCGTAGCGCCTTCACGATGCCGCCGCGGTTCGTACGGATGGATGCGGTGAAGTTCCAGCACGTGGCGCGGCCGGGCGACTGCCTGCAGCTGAGCCTGGGTTGGGACGCGGCCAAATCGGCGATGAGCTTCCGATACGTCTCCGACCATGGCGTGCATGCCAGCGGCCGGGTGGTGTTCGGCGATGCATGATGACACCGGTAGTGGCGTGAGCAGGCCGGCCTTCGCCCCGTTGGTGGTGATCCCGGTATACGACCACGCGCATGCGATCGGCGCGGTGGTGCAGGGCGTGCTCGCCAGTGGCCTGCCGTGCCTGCTGGTGGACGATGGTTCGCATCTGGACTGCGCACGGGTGCTCGATGCCCTGGCGCACGCGCACGCACCGCAGGTGACGCTGCTGCGGCTGCCGGTCAACCAGGGCAAGGGCGGCGCGATGCTGGCCGGCTTCGCCGAGGCCGCGCGTCTGGATTACAGCCACGTGCTGCAGATCGATGCCGATGGCCAGCACAACACCGGTGACCTCCCGCGCTTCGTCGCGTTGTCGCAGGCGCAGCCGGACGCGGTGATCTGCGGCACGCCCGCCTACGATGCCAGCGTGCCCAAGGCGCGCCTGTACGGCCGTTATGCCACGCATATCTGGGTCTGGATCAACACACTGTCGCTGCAGATCCGCGACTCGATGTGCGGCTTCCGCCTGTATCCGCTGGCGCCGGTGACGCGCCTGATCGGTGAGGAAACCATCGGCCGTCGCATGGATTTCGACAGCGAGATCCTGGTGCGGTTGTTCTGGCGCGGGGTCAAGGTGATCAACGTGCCGACGGCCGTCACCTATCCCAGCGATGGCGTCTCGCACTTTGATGTGTGGCGCGACAACGTACGCATTAGCCGCATGCACGCGCGCCTGTTCTTCGGGATGCTGTGGCGCGCGCCGCGGCTGCTGTGGCAACGCCTCGCAGGTCCTCGCCCATGACCACGCCTGCACCTGGGAGCGCCCCGCACTGGGCCGACATCGGCGAGTCGACCTCGGCCGCCGGCGTGCTGTTCCTGTGCTGGGTACACCGCTGGTTCGGCCGTTGGCCGTTCCGCCTGTGCGTGTATCCGGTGGTGCTGTGCCACTGGCTGACCAACCGGCTCGCGCGCGAGTCTTCGTTGCAGTATCTGCAGCGTCTGCAGGCGCACACCGGCGTGTTTGCCACGCCGCCGGGCCGCTGGCAGAGCCTGAAGCACTTCGCGCTGTTTGCCGACACCATGCTCGACAAGCTGCTGGGCCTGGGCGGCCGCTATCCGCCCGAGCGCATCTATCTGCAGCGTGACCTGGTGCTGGACAGGATCGCGCGCCGCGAAGGTGGCCTGATCCTCACCGCGCATATCGGCTGCCTGGAGTTGTGCCAGGTGCTGGCCGAGCAGGTGCCCGGCTTCCACATCACCGTGCTGGTGCACACCGCGCACGCGCAGCGTTTCAACCGGCTGATGCAGCGGCTCGATCCGCTGGCCTCGGTGGAACTGCTGCAGGTGACCGACATGGGCCCGGCCACCGCCGTCGAGCTGCAGCGCCGGGTCGAGGCGGGGGGCTTTGTGGCCATCGTCGGCGATCGCGTGCCGCTGCGCGGCGGGCGCACGGTACCGGCCTCGTTCCTCGGCCACACCGCGCAGTTCCCGATCGGCGCCTATGTGCTCGCTGCGGCGCTGGCCTGTCCGGTCTACACCATGGCCTGCCTGCATCATGGCCGAGGCTACCAGGTGCGCTTTGAACAGTTCACCGATCGCATCGTATTGCCGCGCGGTTCGCGTGACGCCGCGCTGACCGCGCAGGCTGAACATTTCGCCCGGTGGCTGGAAGTTCAGGTCACCCAGGCACCCTTGGACTGGTTCAATTTCTTCCCCTTCTGGGATCAGGCATCTCATGGCAAGTAAGGCCGATCAGGCACCCTCCGTCCGCTTCGGCGATGCGCCGCTGACCATCGAAGACGTGGTCGCGCTGTCGCAGCGCCAGGCCCAGGCCGTCGTCACCGACGATGCGGCATTCACCGCGCGCATCCAGCGCGGCGCGGATTTCCTTGATCGCCTGCTGCGCGAGGATGGCGTCATCTACGGGGTGACCACCGGCTACGGCGATTCGTGCACGGTGAACATTCCGCCGGCGCTGGTGGCCGAGCTGCCGCACCACCTGTTCACCTACCACGGCTGTGGCCTGGGTCGTTTCCTGGATCCGCAGGAGACCCGTGCGGTGATCGCTGCACGCCTGGCCTCGCTGGTGCGTGGCATGTCCGGCGTCAGCCATCCGCTGCTGCAGGGCCTGGCCACGCTGCTGCGCCACGACGTGCTGCCGCTGATCCCGGCCGAGGGTTCGGTCGGTGCCAGTGGCGATCTGACCCCGCTGTCCTACGTGGCTGCGGTGCTGTGTGGCGAGCGCGAGGTGATGTACCAGGGCGCGCGCCGCGCGGCGGCCGAGGTGCTGGCCGAGATCGGCATGACCCCGCTCCGGCTGCGCCCCAAGGAAGGCCTGGCGATCATGAACGGCACCGCCGTGATGACCGCGCTGGCCTGCCTGGCCTATGACCGTGCCGATTACCTGACCAGGCTGGCCACGCGCCTGACCGCGTTCAACGTGCTGGCCAGCGACGGCAACGCGCACCACTTCGATGAAATGCTGTTCGCCGCCAAACCGCACCCGGGGCAGACGCAGATCGCCGCGCGCCTGCGCCAGGACCTGCACAGCGATCGCCCGCCGCGCAACGAACAGCGGCTGCAGGACCGTTACTCGCTGCGCTGCGCCCCGCACGTGATCGGGGTGGTGCAGGACGCGCTGCCGTTCTTCCGCCAGCTGATCGAAACCGAACTCAACAGCGCCAACGACAACCCGCTGATCGATGTCGAGGGCGAGCGCATCCTGCACGGCGGCCATTTCTATGGCGGCCACATCGCCTTCGCCATGGATGCGCTGAAGAACACCATCGCCAACCTGGCCGATCTGCTTGATCGGCAGATGGCGCTGGTGGTGGATGCGCGCTTCAACCACGGTCTGCCGGCCAACCTGTCGGCCGCCACCGGTGAGCGTGCCGCGATCAACCATGGCCTGAAGGCGCTGCAGATCAGTGTCTCGGCGTGGACCGCCGAAGCGCTCAAGCAGACCATGCCGGCCTCGGTGTTCTCGCGTTCCACCGAATGCCACAACCAGGACAAGGTCAGCATGGGCACCATCGCCGCGCGCGATTGCCTGCGCGTGATCGAACTGACCGAACAGGTCGTCGCCGCGCTGCTGATCACTGCCCGCCAGGGCATGGCCCTGCGCGAGCGTGTCGGCATGAAAGCGACGTTGCACGGCGATCTGGCCGCGATGTACCAGGACCTGTCCGAGCGCATCGCGCTGATCGAGGAAGACCGCGCGCTGGATGGCGAGCTGCGCGCCCTGCTGGACGATATCCGCGCACAGCGCTGGGAGTTGTATGTCCACGCCTGATCTGAGCTTCGAGGTGACGCTGTCGCCGGCCTTCCATGACTGCGACGCCATGGAAGTGGTCTGGCACGGCAACTACTTCAAGTATTTCGAGATCGCGCGCTGCGCACTGCTGCAGCGCCACGATTACGACTACCCGCAGATGCGCGATTCGGGCTACCTGTGGCCGGTGGTCGATGCGCGGGTCAAGTACATCCGGCCGTTGCTGTACGGCCAGGCGCTGCGCGTGCGCGCCACGATCACCGAGTGGGAAAACCGCCTGAAGATCGCCTACGACATCGTGGATGCGGAAAGCGGTACCACGCTGACCCGCGCCCACACCATCCAGGTCGCGGTCGACGCGGCCACCAATGAAATGCTCTACCTGTGCCCGCCGGTGCTGTGGGAGCGTCTGGGAGTGCAACCGCAATGAACCGTTTGCTGCGCACGCTGTGCGTGCTGGTGATGCTGGCCGTGGTCGCCCCGGCGCTTGCCGCCACCGATGTGGAGGCCGTCAAACAGCGCGTGGCCAAGGTCGACGTGCTGCGTGGCGAGTTCACCCAGGAGAAACAGGTCGCCGGCTTCAAGAACCCGCTGCGCTCGCAGGGCCGCTTCGTGCTGGCCCAGGACCACGGGGTGATCTGGACCACGCTCAAGCCGTTCCCGTCCGAGGTGGTGGTCACCCGTGACCGCATCCTCAGCCGGCAAAGCGATGGCAGCAGCCGGGTCGAACTGGATGGCCGCCAGCAGCCGGCGATGCGCTCGGTCAACGCGATCATGTTCGCGCTGATGAGCGGCGATGCGCAGGCGCTGTCGGCCCAGTTCACGGTCAAGGTCGAGGTGCTGCCTGGCAACGCCTGGAAAATGCAGCTGACCCCGCGCTCGGCGATGCTCGGCAAGGTGTTCGCGCAGCTCACCCTGAGCGGCGACCGTTACGTGCGCGAGGTCCAGATCAACGAGGCCAACCAGGATGTCACCCGCATCCATTTTGCCGGCATGAGCGATACGCCGGCCACGCTGAGCACCGACGAGGGTCGCAGGTTTGAATGACGTGCTGACCTCGAACGGCCGCCTGCAGCGCCTCTGGCGCTGGCTGGCCATCGTTTGGCTGCTGGTGCTGGTCGGCTTGGGCGTGCAGCAGTGGCAGCTGTGGAAGAGCGAATCGCGGATCGACACCGACATCCTCGCGCTGCTGCCGCAGGACGCGCATGATCGCCTGCTGTCCGATGTCACCCGGCGCATCGCCGATGCCAATGCGCGCCAGATCGTGGTGCTGCTGGGCAGTACCGATGCGGCGCAGACCAAGGCGGCCGAGGCGGCCTTCCGCACCACCCTGCGCGACAGCGCCGACGGCAAGGCGCTGCTCCACGAGAGCGGCTCGATCGAAGGCTGGTTCGATCAGGCGCGTGCGTTCTACGCTCCCTACCGCGACCGCCTGCTGACCAGCGCACAGCGCGAGCGGCTGCAGAACGAGCCCACCGAAGGCCTGGCCGAGTCGGCACTGGCGGCGCTGTACGGTCCGATGGGCGCACCGCGGCTGACCGAATGGCGCCAGGATCCGCTGTCGCTGTGGCCGCAGTGGTGGCAGGAACGCGCGCTGGGCTCGGGCCTGCAGATGGGCGACGACGGCCTGCTGGAGGCCGATGGCAAGCATTGGTCGATCGTGCAGTACGACACGGTCGGTTCGGCGTTCCAGCTCGATGGCGAGCGCCATATCGATCTGCTGCTGGACACCGCCGCCGAGGCCGCCGCCAGGCAGGCGCCGGGGTTGGAGGTGCTGCGTGCCGGTGTGCCGCTGCATGCCGAGGCCGCTGCGGTGCAGGCCAATTGGGAAATCAACACGATCGGCTGGGGCTCGCTGGCCGCGGTGCTGCTGCTGGTGTGGCTGGCATTCCGCTCGCTGCGCCCGATCCTGCTGGTGGCCGCCTCGCTGCTGATCGGCTGCGGTGTCGCGCTGGCGGTGACGGTGCTGGTGTTCGGCAAGGTGCATGTGCTGACGCTGGTGTTTGGAGCGTCACTGGTCGGTGTTGCCGAGGACTACGGCATCCACTGGTTCGCCTCGCGCCAGGCCGAGCCGGCTGACCGTCGCTGGAAGCTGCTGCGGCATCTGCTGCCGGGCCTGTGGCTGGCGTTGCTGACCAGCGCGCTGGCGTATCTCGCGCTGGGGCTGGCCCCGTTCCCGGGGCTGCGCCAGATGGCGCTGTTTTCGGTGGTGGGCCTGGCCGCCGCCTTCCTGACCGTGATCTTCTGGTTCCCGTGGCTGGATGGCGGCGAAATCCGTCGTACCGGCTTCGCCCGCTGGCTCGGCGCCACGCTGGAGCGCTGGCCGCGCCTGCATGGGCGCAAGGCGGCGATGTTCCTGGGCGTGGTGACGCTGCTCTCGGCGATCGGCATCGCGCGCCTGCAGACCAACGATGACCTGCGCAGCCTGCAGTCGTCGCCACCGGAGCTGATCGCCCAGCAGATCCGCATCAGCCAGATGCTGGGCATGCCCAGCCCGGCGCAGTTCTATCTGGTCCAGGGTGATACCGCCGAGCAGGTGCTCGAGCGCGAAGAAGCGCTGATCGACCGCCTGCGCGTGCTGGAAGCAGACAAGCAGATCGGCGGCTACCGCGCGATCAGCGATTGGCTGCCTTCGCAGAAGCGCCAGCATGCTGATGCCGCGCTGACGGCCAAGGTCGAGCCGCAGGTGCTGGCCCGGGTCGGTGAGGCCGTGGGCGAGCCATTGCTGCGCCCGGCCTATGCCGCGCAGGATCTGCAGGCCGAGGCCTTCCTCGCATCGCCGGCGGCGATGCCGTTCCGCCACCTGTGGCTGGGGACGGTCGGGCAGGGCGTGGCCTCGGTGGTGATGGTCGATGACCTCTCCCGCGCCGATGCACTGGCTGTGCTGGAAGCACAGGCCAAGGGCATTGATGGGGTGCGCTGGGTCGACCGTACCGCCGATTTCTCGCAGCTGCTCAAGCACTATCGCAAGCTGATGAGCGGCTTGCTGCTGATCGGCATCGCGCTGGTGTTCGCGGTGCTGTACTGGCGCTACCGCGGGCAGGCCTGGCGCGTGCTCGCCCCGACCCTGGTTGCCGGTGCGCTGACGCTGGCCCTGCTGGGCCAGTTCGGGCAACCGCTGCAGCTGTTCAACGTACTCGCGCTCATGTTGCTGCTGGGCATGGGCATCGACTACGGCATCTTCCTGATCGAGCACCGCGGCGATGCCAGTGCCTGGCTGGCCGTGTGCGTCGGCGCGGCCAGTACCTGGCTGTCGTTCGGCCTGTTGGGGCTGTCGGCCACGCCGGCGCTGCGCGCGTTCGGTCTGACCCTGTTGTTCGGCATCGGCCTGGTCTGGCTGATTTCGCCGCTGTTCCGCCCACCACCGCACGACGCCCCGCACTGAGCGACCGCGTTTTTCCTTTCATGCACTGATCAAGGATGTATCGATGAACCCGCAGGTGGAACGTACTGAAATCCTGGTCATCGGCGCCGGCCCGGCCGGCTCCGTGGCCGCCGCGATGCTGCGCAGGCAGGGCCGCCAGGTGCTGATCCTGGAGCGCCAGCAGTTTCCGCGCTTCTCGATCGGCGAGAGCCTGCTGCCGCAGAGCATGGAGTACATCGAGGCCGCCGGGCTGCTGCAGGATGTGGTGCAGGCCGGGTTCCAGTACAAGAACGGCGCCGCGTTCGTGCGCGGCGAAGCGACCACCGAGTTCGACTTCCGCGACAAGTTCTCGCCGGGCTGGGGCACCACCTACCAGGTGCAGCGCGCCGACTTCGATGATGTGCTGGCGCGCGGTGCCGAGCGCATGGGTGCCACGCTGCGCTTCGGCGATGAAGTGCTCTCGGTGCAGCCCGGCCGCCCGGCACAGGTGCAGGTGCGCCGCCCGGATGGCAGCGAGTACACCATCGAGGCCGGTTTCATCCTCGACGCCAGCGGTTTCGCCCGGCTGCTGCCGCGCCTGCTGAAGCTGGAGTCGCCGTCGAACTTCCCGGTGCGCGGCGCGATCTTCTGCCACGTGCGTGACCACATTCCGGCCGGCGCGGGGTTTGACCGCAACAAGATCCTGATCACCACCCATCCCGAGCACGTGGACGTGTGGTACTGGACGATTCCGTTCTCCAATGGGTGCTGCTCGCTGGGCGTGGTCGCCGAGCCGAGTTTCTTCGAGCGCTACCCCGGTACCGATCTGGAGAAGCTGCAGGCCATCGTCGGCGAAGACCCGAACCTGACCCGCCTGCTCAGCAACGCCGAATGGGCGGTGCTGCCGGTGCGCACCATCACCGGGTACTCGGCCAATGTCTCCTCGTTGTGGGGCGAGGGCTATGCGCTGCTGGGCAATGCCGGCGAGTTCCTGGACCCGGTGTTCTCCTCGGGCGTGACCATTGCCTTCAAGTCGGCGCAGCTGGCCAGCGAGTGCCTGGCGCGCGAGCATGCCGGTGAGACGGTGGATTGGGAGCAGGCGTTCTCGGTGCCGCTGCGCGCCGGGGTGAAGACCTTCCGTCGCTTTGTCGAAGCCTGGTACGCCGGTGGCTTCCAGAAGATCATCTACCATCCCGATCCGCAGCCGGAGGTACGCCGCATGATCTCCTCGATCCTGGCCGGCTACGCCTGGGACACGCAGAACCCGTATGTTGCCGATGCCAGCGGCCGGCGCCTGCGCGTGCTGGAGGAACTGTGCAGCGCCTGATCCTGACCCTGTTGCTGAGCCTGCTGCTGGCCGCGTGTGCCAGCACCCGCATGCCCACACCGCTGGTGCAGCTGCCCACGCTGCAGCTGGCGCCGTCGGCATTGCCGCAACCGGTGCAGCTGCAGCAGCGCCTGCAGTTCCGCTTCGGCAGCCACCAGCGAGAGCTGGATGCGCTGCTGGAAGTGGATGCCGAGCAGGTGCGGCTGGCGGTGCAGGCGATGGGCCAGACCGGCGTGCGCATGGTCTGGGACGGGCAGCATCTTGAACAGACCCGTGCCCCCTGGCTGCCGCCGCAGGTGCGCGGCGAGCGCGTGCTGGACGACCTGCAGTTCGCGTTGTGGCCGGCGGCGGCGATCCGTGCCGCGCTGCCCGCCGGCTGGACCCTGCAGGAGACCGATGGCGTGCGCAGCCTGGAGCAGGGCGGCAAACCCTGGCTGGTGCGCGACAGCCTCCCCGACGGCCGCGTGCGCCTGCGCAACCTGGCCGAGGGCTATGAACTGGTGATCGAATCGATGGACATGGGGCAGGGCCAAGAGTGAGCAGTAGCGCGGTCTATCTGAACGAGCTGGGGGTGATCTGCGCGCTGGGTGCCGACCGCGCCCAGGTGCGCGACGGCCTGTTCGCGGCGCAGCCCGGTGGTTTGCGCGACAACGCTGAGATCCTCCCCGGGCGCACGCTGGCGCTGGGCGAAGTGCATGCGCCGCTGCCGGACCTGGCCGCCTTGCCGGTGGCCCTGCGTGGCCGCAACAACGGCCTGCTGGAGGCCGCACTGGAGCAGATCCGCGAGGGCATCGCTGCCGCCGTGGCCCGTTTCGGTGCCGATCGCGTGGCGGTGATCATCGGCACCAGCACCTCGGGCATCGGCGAATCGGAAAATGCACTGCGTACGCATCACCGCGATGGTGTGTGGCCGGCCGATTTCCATTACGCCCAGCAGGAAATGGGCACCGCCGCGCGCTTCGTGCGCGAGCGGATCGGCAGCACCGGCCCGGCGTGGACGATCTCCACCGCATGCTCGTCCAGCGCCAAGGCGCTGATGTCGGCCGCGCGCCTGCTGCAGGCCGGCGTGGTCGATGCGGTGGTGGCCGGTGGCGCCGATTCGATGTGCCGGTTCACCGTGGCCGGGTTCAGCGCATTGGAGTCGGTCTCGGCGGCGCGCTGCAATCCGTTCTCCGTCAACCGCAACGGCATCAACATCGGTGAGGGCGCGGCGCTGTTCCTGATGACCCGCGAGCCGGGCCCGGTGCGGCTCTCCGGCTGGGGGGAATCCTCCGATGCGCACCACATGTCCGCGCCGGATCCGCAGGCACGCGGGGCGATCGATGCGATGCAGCAGGCGCTGGACCGGGCCGGCCTGACGCCCGCGCAGATCGACTACGTGAACCTGCACGGCACCGCCACCGGCCACAACGATGCGATGGAAAGCCAGGCGGTCGCCGCCGTGCTTGGCACGCAGGTGCCGGCCAGCTCAACCAAGCCGCTGACCGGGCACACGCTGGGTGCCTCCGGCGCGATCGAAGCGGCGCTGTGCTGGATGACGCTGGCCGACAACCCCGACCAGCAGTTGCCCACCCACTGGTGGGATGGACAGGCCGATGACGCCTTGCCGGCACTGGCGCTGGTGGCGCCCGGGACGCGTGCCGCGCAGCCGCTGCAGCACGTGCTCAGTCACTCATTTGCCTTTGGCGGCAGCAATGCCGTGCTGGCACTGGCCAAGGGATGAGCATGCCGCTGCCCCCCGACATCGACGCCGTGCTTCCGCACCGCGACAGCATGCGCCTGATCCACCGCGTGGTGGCCTGGCAGGACGAATCCATCGCGGTCGAGGTGGACGTCCCGACGCAGGGTCTGTTCTGCACCCCCGACGGCGTGCCCGCCTGGGTCGGGGTCGAATACATGGCCCAGGCGATCGCCGCCTGGGCCGGGTGCCGCGCCTGGCAGACCGGTGCGGAACCCTCGATCGGCTTCCTGCTCGGCAGCCGTCGTTACACCGCCCACCGGCCATACTTTGCCGCCGGCAGCTGCCTGCGGGTGGAGGCGAACTGCGAGCTGTTGGGCGAGAATGGCCTGGGCATGTTCGCCTGCCGGATCCTGGCGGACGATATCGAAGTGGCAGTTGCCAACGTTTCCGTGTTCCAACCCACGGATGCAGCGGCTTATCTGGAGAGTGGAGAGGCATGACAGGGAATTTGACCGTGCTGGTGACCGGCGCCAGCCGTGGCATCGGCCGTGCCGTGGCGCTGCGTTGCGCGCGCGACGGCTTCGACGTGGTGGTGCATTGCCGCAGCCGCATCGAAGACGCACAGGCCGTGGTGACCGAGATCCAGGCGCTGGGCCGGCAGGCCCGGGTGCTGATGTTCGATGTGGCCGACCGCGATGCCGCGCGCACCGCGCTGGAAGCGGACATCGCCGAGCACGGCACCTATTACGGGGTGGTCTGCAATGCCGGCATCGCCCGCGACGGTGCCTTCCCGGCGATGCCGGCCGAGGATTGGGATGCGGTCATCCACACCAACCTGGACAGCTTCTACAACGTGCTGCACCCACTGGTGATGCCGCTGGTGCGCCGGCGCAAACCGGGCCGCATCGTGACCTTGTCCTCGGTGTCCGGCCTGGTCGGCAACCGCGGCCAGACCAACTACAGTGCGGCCAAAGCCGGCATCATCGGCGCCACCAAGGCGCTGGCGCTGGAGCTGGCCAGCCGCGCGATCACCGTCAACTGCGTGGCCCCCGGGCTGATCGAGACCGAGATGGTCAATGAAGAAGTCGTCGAGCACGCGCTCAAGCTGATTCCCGCCAACCGCCTGGGCCAGCCGGAAGAGGTCGCTGCGGCCGTGTCCTTCCTGCTCTCCGAGTCGGCCGGCTACATCACCCGCCAGGTGATCTCGGTCAACGGAGGCATGGTCTGATGGCCGGCTCCGATCGTCGCGTGGTGGTGACCGGCGCCGCTGCCATCAGCCCGCTCGGGCAGGATTGGGCGAGCATCCGCGCGCGCCTGCAGGCGCGGACCAACGCGGTGCGCTACATCCCCGAGTGGGAAGTGTTTGATGGCCTCAATACCCGCCTGGCCGCGCCAGCCGAGGATTTCGAGCTCCCGGCCAACTACAACCGCAAGACCACCCGCAGCATGGGCAAGGTGGCGGTGATGTCGGTGCGTGCCACCGAGCTGGCGCTGGAGGCAGCCGGCCTGCTCGGCCACCCTGTGCTGCGCAGTGGCATGGCCGGCGTGGCCTACGGCTCGTCCTCGGGCAGCCACGAGGCCACCGCCGAGTTCGGCCGCATGCTCCATGAGCACACCACCGAAGGCATCAGCGCCACCACCTACCTGAAGATGATGAGCCACACCTCGCCGGTGAACATCGGCGTGTTCTTCGGCTTGTCCGGCCGCGTCTACACCACCTCCAGCGCCTGTACCTCGGGCAGCCAGGGCGTGGGTTCGGGCTATGAAGCGATCCGCAGCGGCAAGCAGACGGTGATGGTCACCGGTGGTGCCGAGCAGCTTGATGCCACCGCCGCGGCGGTGTTCGACACCCTGTTCGCCACCAGCGTGCGCAATGACGCGCCGCAGACCACGCCCAGCCCGTTCGATGCGCACCGCGATGGCCTGGTGCTGGGCGAGGGCGCCTGCACGCTGATCCTGGAAGAGCTGGAGCATGCACAGGCGCGTGGTGCCACGATCCTGGCCGAAGTGGTCGGCTACGGCACCAACAGCGACGGCCAGCACGTCACCCAGCCCAGCGCCGGCACCATGGCCCAGGCGATGCGGCTGGCATTGGAAGACGCCGACCTGGCCGCCGAACGGATCGGCTACGTCAACGCGCACGGTACCGCCACCGAGCACGGCGACATCGCCGAAACGCAGGCCACCCACCAGGTGTTCGGCCCGGGCATGCCGATCAGTTCGCTCAAGAGCTACGTCGGCCACATGCTCGGTGCCTGCGGCGCGTTCGAGGCCTGGCTGAGCATCGAGATGATGCGTGACGGCTGGTTCGCCCCGACCCTGAATCTGCACGAGGTCGATCCGCGCTGCGGCGTGCTGGATTACATCGATGGCGAAGGCCGCGCGTTGCAGACCGACTACGTCATGAGCAACAACTTCGCCTTCGGTGGCATCAACACCTCGTTGATCTTCCGCCGCTGGCAGGACTGACCGCTGTTTCCGGCCTGCCGTGCGGGCCGGCCGTTTCCGTAGACCCCTCGCGTCCCACCAACAAGGAGAAAGTTGAATGCGTCGTTTTGCCCTGATGGCCGCCACCGCCCTGCTCGCCGTCGCCGTCGCCGGCACCGCCCAGGCCCGCGATACCCGCGTGGAGCAGTCGCTGCATGAGCTGGTCAATTCCGCCGAAGCCCGCAACGTCGGCATCGACGGCAGCGTGAAGTTCTATCTGGCCGGCGAGAAAGTCAGCGTGCTGCAGCGCCTGGGCGAGGATGTGACCAACAAGAAGACCAACGCCGCCAACAAGAGCGATGCCGACGCTTGCCGCTGGGTGGCCCTGTCGGCGCTGCGCGCGCTGCAGGACGGTGCCAAGTCGCGCGGTGCCAATGCGGTGGTCGACATCGTCAGCTATTACAAGAAGAACGAGTTCAAGAGCACCACCAACTACGAATGCTATGCGGGCGCGATCCTGGCCGGCGTGGCACTGAAGGGCACCTACGCCAAGGTGAAGTAAGCAGACACGGCCACCGCCTCCCCCGGGCGGTGGTCGGCTGCCCCTGCCCAGGCCGCCGCAGATACGCATTCATCACGGCGGCGCGGGCAGACTGCAGCGGCGCCCAGCTGAACGACATCGCGACATTGATGAACCTGACGCTGTCGCGCGACGGAAAACCGACGGTGGACAGTGCACGCGGCTTTCACCTGTGCCGGCTTTCCTCCACAATCATTGTCATTCACTACCCTGGGCAAAGCCCTGCGGCATGCAAGCCTACGTCTATAAAAGCCAACGCAAGCAGGACAGCTTCGTCTATCTCGCCGTTCGTGATGACTTCTCGGTCATCCCTGACGCGGTAAAGGCCTCGCTGGCGCCGTTCCAGTTCGTTCTCGAAGTGGCCCTGACTCCCGACCGTCGCCTTGCCCAGGTCGATGCCGCACAAGTGCGCCAGAACCTGACCGAGCGTGGATTCCACCTGCAGCTGCCGCCGCCCCCGTTGGCGCCGGTCCGGTTCCCGCGACGCAATGACTGACTCCCAACGCCCTCGCGCTGTTGCCTCCGCTGCCGCGCTCGGTGTGCTGCTGGCCCTGGCCGCGGCCGTCGGTGGCGTGCCCGGTGCGGTGTGCGCCGCGCTGGCCCAGCCGGCGTTCGCGCTGGCGGTATCGTGGTGGCGCCGGACGCGCCCGCTGCAGCCATTGCCCCAGGTGGCCCGCCACGACGCGCCCGCGCTGTTGGCGCTGTGGTCCCTTGGCCCGCTGCTGCTGACCCTGCTGGTGGCCTGGCCGCTGAGCGCACTGCACGACAGCGGCAGCCTGGCCGCCGTGCTTGGCCTGAGCGTGGCGGTCAGTGCCGCGCTGCTCGGGGTCTGGCGAACCTGGCCGTTGTGGAATGACGTGGAACGCAGCGAGGGCAGTCTGGCCCGGCATTGGCAGACCCTGGCCGGGCGCGACCTGACCGCCTGGCGCGGCTTGGCCGTGGCCGCACTGGTGGTGCTGGTGTGCGCGCTGGTGGTGCTGCCGGCGTGGCCGGGCCTGGTGTCGGACGCGCTGCATTGGCCGATCGCCGCTGCGGTCGTGCTGCTCTCGCCCTTGGCGCACGTGCTGCTGCAGGCGATCGCGCCGGCGACGAGCCTGGGTGCGCCGGTGCCGGCCGAGACGCGCGGTGACCGCGCCGATCCCTTTGCCGAGCCATACCCCGAGCCCAAGCCGCTCGAATCGATCGGCCTGCACGAACAACAGCCGGCGCTGTATGACGCCGCGCGCAGCGGCCGGGTCGACCGCGCCCTGCAGCTGCTGCAGGCCGGCGCCGATCCGCACGGCCTGCCCGACCCGGCCTGGCGCGACCAGCGCAGCCTGGCGGTGCTCGCCGCGGTGCTGCCTGACCTGCGGCTGCTGCGTGAACTGATTGCCCGCGGCGTCGGGGTCAATGCGCCGCACCGCGGCATGACCCCGCTGCTGGCCGCCACCCGCGACAGCTGGCACGGCCGCCCCGAGGCGGTGATGACCCTGCTCGCCAACGGCGCCGACCCGCGTGCAGTGGACAGCGAAGGCAACACCCCCCTGCACCACGCCGCGCGCAGCTCCGATCCCGGCGTCGCCGCGTTGCTGCGCGACGCCGCTGCCGAAGTGGACGCGCTGAACGACGATGGCTGGTCACCGCTGGCGGTGGCCTGCCAGGTGGGCAACTGGCGCCTGGCCAAGTTCCTGCTGGAACGCGGGGCCAAGACCGAGCCGGCCGAGGGAACGCCCGTGCTGCTGGCGGCCGCGGGCACCGAAGAAGACGATCCCGCCGGTGTGCAGCTGCTGCTCAAGCACAAGGCCCGCGCCGATGCGCGCGACCGCCAGCGCCGCAGCGCGCTGCACGAAGCCGCGTTGGCCGGCCATGTCGACATCATCGATGTGCTGCTCGCCGCCGGCGCCAATCTGGAAGCCCGCGACGGACTGGCGCGCACGCCGTGGCTGGAGGCCGCGCGCGGTGGTCGGGCCGGCGTGGTCGAACACCTGCTGCCGCACCACCCCGATCTCAATGCGGTTGATGGCGAAGGCCGCAACGCGGTGCTGCTGGCCTGCATGGCCGACAACGTCTCGCCACTGCTGGTGCGCCGCCTGCGTGATCTGGGCATCGCCGTGGACGTGGCCGACCCGCAGGGCCGCCGTGCCGTGGATATCGCCGCCGGTGCCGGGCGCTGGGCGATCGTCTCGCTGCTGGATCCCGCCTATCCGCTGCCGTCCGCGGTCAGCGATGGGCTGGTGATGTCCGGCGACGGGGACACAGCCTCGCCCTCGCTGCCGGACCGTCCGCCACTGGAACTGCTGCGTGAAGCGCTGAGCTTCGGCAACGTGGAGGGCATGGCCGCGCTGGCCCGCCTGTGCGCGCCGGAGGAACTGGGTGCGCTGCTGCACGACGCCGAACTGGCGCTGGATCCGCAGGCGCTGGACTGGCTGCTCGCGCACGGCGCGGCGCCGGAAGTGCTGGATGCGTGCGGTGATACCCCGATGTTCGCGCTGCTGGCGCGGGGCATCGACGCGGTGCCGGCGCTGCAGGTGCTGCTGCGCCGTGGCGTGTCCCCGGCCGGTCGCGGTGGCCTGGCGCGTCTGCTGAGCGCCTGCGCCCAGCACGACCACGCCTCACGCGGGCTGGAACAGCTTGCCCTTGAACTGCTGGAACGCGGCGCGGATCCGTTCGCGCCATCGCCGGCCGGCGATCCGCCGCTGTCGCTGGCCGTGCGGCTGGGCTGGCTGCGGCTGCAGCAGGCGCTGCTCACTCAAGGCGTGGACCGCGAAGCGCGCGACAGCCATGGCATGACCGCCCTGCATCTGGCCACCGCGCTCGCGCGCGAAGGCTCGATCAAGCTGCTGGTGCAGCAGGGCGCCTCACCCGAAGCCCGCGCCGCCGACGGCCAGACCCCGCTGGGCGTGGCGCTGTCGATCGGCCGCCGCGATCTGGCCGACTGGCTGGACTGGCGGGTGTGGCCGCTGCCGCGCCGCGCGTTGCGCGACGGCGACCTGCCGGCGGCCGCGATGGCCGGTGACGCCGATGCCGTGCGTCGCCTGATCGATCTCGGTTTCGCCGTGGATGTGGTCGACGCCCAAGGCTGCACCGCGCTGCTGCGTGCCGCCGGTGGCGGGCACCTGGCCGTGGTCGACCTGCTGCTCACCCGTGGTGCGAATCCGCAGCACGCCGCGGCCAGCGGTGCGACGCCGCTGTCGGCGGCGGTCAGCATGCGCCAGATCGATATCGTCTCGGCCCTGCTCGATGCCGGTGCCGAACTGGAATACCGCCTGCCGGGCGGGGTCACCGTGCTGATGCTGGCCTCGGCGCTGGGCCTGCCGGACATTGTTTCGCGTCTGCTCACCGCCGGTGCCAACGTCCATGCGGGCGATGCCCAGCAGCTCGGCCCGCTGCACTGCGCCGCGCTATACGGTTTCAGTGCGCGCGACCGCTCGCGTCTGCTGGCCCTGCTCGACACCCTGCTGCTGGCCGGCGCCGAACCGGACCAGGCCGCCGCCGGCTCGGTCACGCCGTTGCTGCTGCTGCTCGGCGCCCGCGCCGAACCGGGCACCGCCTGCGACGAGCAGATCGTGCTCGCCGCGGTGGAGCGCCTGCTGGACGAAGAGGTCTCGCTGGACGTGCGGGATCCGCGTGGCTTCGGCCCGCTGCATCTGGCGGCCCTGCACGGCCTGCCGCTGCTGGTGCAGCGCCTGCTGCGTGCCGGCGCCGACCCGGACGTGCGCGACGCACTCAACCGCAGCCCGCGCGAGATCGCGGTGATGCGTGGTTTCATCGACGTCGCCGGCGAATTCGAACCGCTGGTACCGGGCGTGTCCTCGATGGCCCGGTTCCTGCGCGATAACGGCTGAGCCCCGCCTGGTAGTGCCGGCCGCTGGCCGGCAGCGCTCAATGAGGCACGGGCAGGTGCACCTGCAGGTTCATCAACGCGGCGGGTTGCCGTCCACACCCTTCCCATCACTCTCCGCATCCGCCTCGAACAGATGCATCAGGTCCGCGCGCGCATCGCGCGAGGTCTGGATCACCGCCGCTTCGTCGTCGTAGACCAGGTACTGATCGCGCAGCAGCTTCTCGTCATGCTCGCGGAAGCGCTGCACATGGCTGCGTGCGGTCTCCACCGACATGCCGAGCGCGATCAGCATCCGTTCGCTCAGTTCCAGGCTGGTGCCGAACACCTCGCGGAACGGCTCGGCGGACATGTCCATCAGCCGCCACGCATGCTGGCGGTTGCGTGCGCGCACCAGCACCACCGCATCGGGATACATGCGCCGGATCAGCCGCGTGGCCCGCATGTTGGCGTCCGGATCATCCAGTGTGACCACGTATACGCGGATGTGCTCGCCGCCGGCGGCGCGCAGCATCTCCGGCCGGGTGGGGTCGCCGTAATAGAGTTTGTTGCCGAAGCGGCGCAGGTCCGAGACCGTATCCGGATTGGACTCCAGCGCCACGAACGGGATCTTCTGCGCGGTCAGCAGGCGCGCCACCACCTGGCCGAAGCGGCCCATGCCGGCGATCATCACCTGCGGCTGTACATCGGTGATGTCGACCTTGTCGGCGGGCTGGGCCGGCGCCTTGGGACCGTCATCGCGGCCCAGCAGGCGGATCAGGCCGATCATCAACAGCGGCGTGATCGCCATCGACAGGCCGACGATCGCCACCAGCCGATCATGGTTGGCACTGCCAAGCAGGTGCGCGCGCTGGGCTTCGTTGAACACCACGAAGGCGAACTCGCCGCCCAGCCACAGCACGCTGCCCAGCAGCACCGCGTGGCGCGTGCGCAGCTTGGCCAGCTTGCCGATGCCGAACAGCAGGCCGAACTTGACCACCAGCAGGATCGCCACGCCGGCGGCGATCATCATCGGCTCGGCGACGATGCGGTCCAGGTCGATGCCCATGCCCACGGCGATGAAGAACAGGCCGAGCAG
The DNA here is from genome assembly GCF_039673135.1 of Stenotrophomonas sp. TWI1151. NCBI lineage: Bacteria > Pseudomonadati > Pseudomonadota > Gammaproteobacteria > Lysobacterales > Lysobacteraceae > Stenotrophomonas > Stenotrophomonas sp. TWI1151. The sequence continues at coordinate 153,685 of NZ_JBDJLA010000003.1, read as the reverse complement.
CAGGCCCTTGAACGGTTCGATCTGCGATTCCAGCTCGTGGCGGAATTCCGAATCGGACAACAGCACACCGGCCAGGAACGCGCCCAGGCTCGGGCTCAGCCCGGCCTCCTGCATGAACCATGCGGTGCCGAGCACGACCAGCAGCGCGGTGGCGGTGAACACCTCCGGGCTGCGCGTGCGCGCGATGATGTTGAACAGCCGGCGCAGCACCGGCCGTCCGCACAGGATCACCACCGCCAGCGCGCCGATCGCGATCGCCACGTCGTTCCACTGCAGAGTGTCGTTGCGCGCACCGCCGAGCAGCGGAATCGCCGCCAGCAACGGGATCGCGATCAGATCCTGGAAGAGCAGGATGGCGAAGCCCAGGCGCCCGTAATCGCTGTTGATCGCTTTGTGTTCGGACAGCAGCTGCAGCCCGACCGCCGTGGAGGACAGTGCCAGCGCGATGCCGACGATCAACGCGCTCTTCCACTGGAAGTGATCCAGCATCAGCAGGCTGCCCAGCACGAGGGCACTCAGCGCGACCTGCAGTGCGCCGGCACCGAACACCGAGCGGCGCATCACCTTCAGGCGGGCGGGCGACAGCTCCAGGCCGATCACGAACAGCAGCATCACCACCCCGATCTCGGCGGCGCTGAGGATGCGGTCGGCGTCCTGCACGAAACCCAGGCCATCCGGGCCGAGCACCACGCCAGCCGCCAGATAGCCGAGCACCGCGCCCAGGCCGAGTTTTTTGAACACCGGCACCGCGATCACCGCGGCCAGCAGCAGCACCAGGGCCAGCTCGAGCGCGCCGCTATGCATGGGGGAACCTGCTCATGGGGTCGTGTGCCGTGCGGGTGGAAAGCCTCCCCGGGCGGACCGGGGCCTGTGGCCGGGGCCACGCGCCATTATGCGACCGCGATGGGTGCGGAAGGCGACTCCCACCGGAACGGCGTCCCGCACAAGGGTTGACCTGCGTCACACCCGGGTCCAGACTGCCCGCCGCTGCTGGCGTCCGCCGTCGGCAGTAAACCCTTCCGGAGTCCCCAACCCATGTCCAGCGACAGTAGAAGTCGACCTTGCTCGACGCCAGCGATGGCCACCGCCTGACACGGGTCGGTTCGCCAGCGTTGGCGTCGCGCAATGCGATACCCACAGGCGAATACGATGAACCAGAAAGACCTGCTGCGCCCGGTGGCCGATGCCGCCTCGTTGAGCGCACCCCTCGATAATTTCAACACCGCCGATGCGGTGGAATTCCTCAACACGCTGAGCCTGTCGCGCGCCGCCGACACGCTGGCCGCGTTGCCGTTGCCGCGCGCGGTGAAGATGCTCGAGCAGCCCGAGCTCAACCGCGGCGGCGATCTCGTGGCGGCCATGCCGGTGGCCCGCGCCGCCGCCCTGCTCGGGCTGATGGCCGATGACCGCGCCACCGATATCGTCCACGAGCTGGACGAGGACGAGCGCGCGCGCCTGATCCCGCTGCTCAGCCCGGAGGCGCGCAAGGCGATCCAGCAGTTGCTGAGCTACCCGGCGCACACCGCCGGCGCGCTGATGACCACCGAGTTCGTCAGCGTGCCCTCGGACTGGACGGTCGGCCGCACCCTGCAGCACATCCGCGAGGTCGAGCGCACCCGCGAGACCGTCTACGCGATCTATGTGCTGGACCCGCACACCCGCGCGCTGGTGCAGGTGGTGACCATGCGCCGGCTGATCACCGGGCTGCCCGAGGAACCCATCCTCGACGTTGCCCAGGTCAACCCGCCGGTAACGGTGGAGGTGCAGCTGGATCAGGAAGAGGTGGCGCAGCTGATCCGCCGCCACGACCTGCTCGCGATTCCGGTGGTCGACGCGCAGCACCATGTGCTTGGCATCGTTACGGTGGATGACATCCTCGATGCCCTGATCGAAGAATCCACCGAGGACGTGCACAAGTTCGGCGGTATGGAGGCGCTGGAAAAGCCGTACATGCAGATCGGCTTCTTCGAGATGCTGCGCAAGCGGGCCGGCTGGCTGAGCGTGCTGTTCCTCGGCGAAATGTTGACTGCCAGCGCGATGCAGCACTACGAGGACGAGCTGGCACGCGCGGTGGTGCTGACGCTGTTCATCCCGCTGATCATGAGCTCGGGCGGCAACTCCGGCTCGCAGGCCACTTCGCTGCTGATCCGCAGCCTGGCCCTGCGCGAGCTGCGCCTGCGTGACTGGTGGAAGGTGGCGCTGCGCGAGGTGCCGACCGGCATCACCCTGGGCGCGATCCTGGGCGTGCTGGCGATCATCCGCATCGTGTCCTGGCAGCTGCTGGGCCTGCACGACTACGGCGAGCACTGGCAGCTGCTGGCACTGACCATCGGCGCGGCCCTGGTCGGCATCGTCACCTTCGGCTCGCTATCCGGCTCGATGCTGCCCTTCATCCTCAAGCGCCTGGGCTTCGACCCGGCCAGCGCCTCGGCCCCGTTCGTGGCCACGCTGGTCGACGTTACCGGCCTGGTCATCTACTTCAGCATCGCCGCGATGATCCTGCGCGGCACCCTCCTTTGACAGGGACGGGGGGTGGTTAATAACCACCCCCGTCCCTGTTACTGTCTGATCGCATGAGCACCTACCACCTGCAAGCCGTCTTCCGCCCGCAGTCGGTCGCCGTGATCGGCGGCAGCCCACGTGAACGCTCCGCTGGCCGCGCAGTGATGCGCAATCTGCGCGGCACCGGCTTCACCGGCAAGGTGGCCTGGATCAATCCGCGTTACAGCGAGATCGACGGCATCCGCACCGTGAAGCGGCTCAAGGATCTGGACTGGGTGCCCGAGCTGGTGGTGATCACCGCCCCGGCCAGCATCGTGCCGCAGGTGGTGGCCACGGCCGCCGAGCGCGGTGTCAGCGCGGCGATCATTCTGACGGCCAACCTGGGCGAAGGCCCGGGCTCGCTGGCCGCGCAGGTGGAGGCCGCCGCCCGGCCCAAGGGCCTGCGTATTCTCGGCCCGCACTGCCTGGGCGTGATCGCGCCGCATGCACGCTTGAACGCCAGCATCGCCGCGCACTTCCCGCAGGCCGGCGATCTGGCCCTGATCTCCGAATCCAGTGCGATTGCCGCGGCCCTGGTGGAGTGGGGCGTGGCGCGCTCGGTCGGTTTCTCCGCCGTGGTCTCGCTCGGCGACACCCTGGATGTCGACTTCGGCGATCTGCTCGATTACTTCGCCACCGATTACCGCACCCGCGCGATCCTGCTGTACGTCGAGCACATCCGCGATGCGCGCAAGTTCATGTCCGCCGCGCGTGCCGCTGCGCGCGCCAAGCCGGTGGTGGTGGTCAAATCCGGCCGCCACATCCGCATCAATCCCGATGCCGATACCCACGTGCAGGCGCTGGCCAGCGCCGATGCGGTGTACGGTGCGGCATTCAACCGTGCGGGCCTGCTGCGCGTCAGCGCGCTGGATGAGCTGTTCACCGCGGCCGAAACACTGGGCCGGCTCGGCACCTTCCCGGGCCGTCGCCTGGCGATCCTGAGCAACGGCGGTGGGGTGGGGCGGCTGGCGGTGGACCAGCTGCTGGCCCTGCGCGGCAGCCTGGCCGAGCTGTCGCCGGCCACCGTCGCACAACTCGATGCGGTGCTGCCGCAAGGCTGGTCGCGCAGCAATCCGGTCGACATCGTGGTCGATGCCGATGGCGACCGCTACGCCGCGGCGATCGAAGCGCTGATGTCCGATACCGAGAACGACGCCGTGCTGGTGGTCAACGTGCCGACCGCGTTCACCTCCTCGGCCGATGCCGCGCAGGCCCTGACCCGCACGCTCGGCCTGCGCCCGCGCCACCACCGCGACAAGCCGGTGTTCGCGGTGTGGCTGGGCAACGACGATCGTGCCACCGCCACGCTCAATGCCGCGCGCGTGCCGACCTACCCGACCGAAGCGGAGGCCGTGCGCGGCTTCCAGCATCTGGTGCGCTACCGCGACGCGCAGGCCGCGTTGATGGAAACCCCGCCCAGCCTGCCCGAGGATTTCGTGGTCGATACCGCCGGGGCGCGCGCGCTGGTGGAGACCGCACTGGCCGCCGGCCAGCAGTGGCTGGACCCGATCGCCACCCACCAGCTGCTCAGCGCCTACGGCATTCCGTCCGCGCCGGTGATGCAGGCCCGTGATGCCCACGAGGCGATGGACCTGGCCCAGCCATTGCTGGAGCAGGGCGCCACGGTGGCGATCAAAGTGTTCTCGGCCGACATCCCGCACAAGTCCGATGTCGACGGCGTGCGTCTGAACCTCGGTACCCTGCAATCCGTGCATGCGGCGGCGACCTCGATCATCGCGCGCGCGCATGAAAAGCGGCCCGATGCGCGTATCGATGGCGTGCTGGTGCAGCCGACCATCGTGCGGCCCAAGGCGCGCGAGTTGATCGCGGGTATTGCCGATGACCCGACCTTCGGCCCGGTGATCGTATTCGGCCGTGGCGGCACTGCGGTCGAAGTGATCGACGACAAGGCGATCGCTCTGCCACCGCTGGACCTGCGCCTGTCGCATGAACTGATCGGCCGCACGCGGGTCTCACGCATCCTCAAGGCGTACCGCGATGTTCCGGCCGCCGACGAACGCGCGGTTGCGCTGATCCTGGTCAAGCTCGCCCAGCTTGCCGCCGACATCCCCGAGATCCGCACGCTCGACATCAATCCGCTGCTGGCCGACCGCGACGGGGTGATTGCACTCGATGCGCGCGTGGCGATCGAACCGTCGCGCAAACTGCACAAGGGCCGCGGCCACCCCCGTTTCGCGGTGTTTCCGTACCCGAAGGAGTGGGAGCGCACCATCACCCTGTCCGACGGCGCCCCCGCCTTTGTACGCCCGGTCCGCCCCGAGGACGACGCGCTGTTCCGTGCCTTCTTCGCGCGCGTCACCGATGACGACCTGCGGCTGCGCTTCTTCCAGTCGGTGAAGCACTTCAGCCACGAGTTCATCGCGCGCCTGACCCAGCTCGACTACGCGCGTTCCATCGCGCTGGTGGCCATCGACCCGCGCAGCGGCGACATGCTCGGCGCGGTGCGCCTGCACGCCGATGCGGACTACGACCGTGGCGAGTACGGCATCCTGATCCGCTCCGACCTCAAGGGCCACGGCATCGGTTGGCGGTTGATGGCGATCATGATCGAGTACGCGCAATGGCTGGGCCTGAACATCATCGAAGGCCAGGTGCTGCGCGAGAACAGCACCATGCTGGCGATGTGCCAGAGCCTGGGCTTCAAGACCCGGCTCGACCCGGACGATTCGACGGTGATGGTGGTGACCCTGCCGGTGCAGGACGTACAGGTGCCGCAGGCGCCCGATCCTGCAACGCACTGAGCCGATCGCGGTACGGCGCGTGCACGTGGGCGGGGCGACAATACGGGATGACCGACCGCCTCCCCCTGCTGCTGCTCCCCGGCCTGCTCAACGACGCTGAACTCTGGCGTGCGCAGATCGCCGACCTGTCCGATATCGCCGACTGCATCGTGGGCGACCAGACCCGCGGCGAGACGATGCAGGCCGTGGTCGATGACGTGCTGGCGCAGGCACCGGCGCGCTTTGCCCTGGCCGGTTTCTCCCTCGGCGGTTTCGTCGCCCAGCAGATTCTGCGCACCGCGCCGGAGCGGGTGCTGCGGCTGGCCCTGATCGACACCTCGATCCATGCCGACTCGCCCGAGCGCGCCGCGCAACGGAGTACGCAGCAGGCAAGCGTGCGTCTGCCCGGAAAATTCCACGGCTTCGGTGACACGTTGATGCGCAGCTACATCGATGCCTCGCGGCTGGATGACGATGTGCTGGTGCAGCGCGTACGCGACATGACCGCGCGGCTGGGCGCGGAGGTGTTCCTGCGCCAGAGCGCACTGGACCGGGTGGATGGCCATGACGTGCTGGCCGGATACCGCGATCCGCTGTTGATCGTATGCGGTGCGAACGACCGCATCACCCCGCTGGCGATCAGCGAGGCGATGCATGCGCTGGTGCCGGATTCAACCCTGGTGGTGCTGCCCGATTGTGGCCATCTGGTCCCGATGGAGAAGCCCGACGAGGTCAGCGCGGCACTGCGCGCGTGGTTGCAGGGGTAGGTGCCGACCGTTGGTCGGCATGCCCACCACGCCCGACCAACGGTCGGGCGCTACCGGTCAATCCCAGGCTGGCGCAATCGCCTCAGGGTTCGCCAGGCGATGCCCGCGATCCAGCGTGGCGATCTGCGCCATGTCCTCATCGCTCAAGCGCAGATCGGCGGCCAATAGGTTGCCGGCGAGGTTGTCGCGCTTGGTCGAGGACGGAATCACCGCAAAGCCCTGCTGCAACGCCCACGCCAACGCGATCTGGGCCGGGGTGGCCTGGTGGCGCACGGCGATGGCCTGGATCACCGGGTCCTTGAGCACTTCGCCGTAGGCCAGGCTCATGTAGGCGGTGACAGCGATGCCCTGTTCCTTCAGGAACGCGATCAGCGCGCGGTTCTGCAGGTAGGGGTGGACTTCGATCTGGTTGGTCGCGATCGCATCGGCACCGAGGATCTCGATGGCCTGGCGGGTCTGGGCGATGGTGAAGTTGGAGATGCCGATCTGGCGGGTCAGGCCCTGCGACTTGGCCTCGGCCAGTGCACCGAGATACTCGACCATCGGCACCGCATCCTTCGGCGACGGCCAGTGGATCAAGGTCAGCTCGACGTGGTCGGTGCGTAGCTTGCGCAGGCTCTCGCGCAGGCTCTCCAGCAGCGCGTCGTGGTGGAAGTTGGCGATCCAGATCTTGGTGGTCAGGAACAGAGCTTCGCGCGCCACGCCGGACTCGGCGATGGCCTGGCCGACCTCGGCTTCGTTCTCGTAGATCTGTGCGGTATCGATGGCGCGGTAGCCGACGTCCAGTGCGTTGCGCACCGAGTCGATCACGGTCTGGCCCTTCAGGCGGAAGGTGCCGAGGCCGAAGGCGGGAATGCTCATGGAAACTCCTTCATGGGGTGAGGTGCAGGCTACGCCGTGCACCGTAAAGCGACGGTAGAGCCGACCGTTGGTCGGCTGTGGTTGCGTAGAACGAATCGTTGCTCGGCTGTCAGGTAGAGCCGACCGTTGGTCGGCTGTCAGGTAGAGCCGACCGTTGGTCGGCTGCTGTCACGGGTCCGCGACCGGGATCCCTCAATGCGCACTCACGGCGATGCCTTCGGCGCGGTCGGCCACCCCATCGCGGCGGTCCAGGCGGCCGCTCAACGCGGTCAGGCCAAAGGCGCCCATCACCACCAGCGCGCCCAGCCACGGGGTATGCATCAGGCCGAAGTGGTCGACCACCAGGCCCCCCAGCGAAGCACCGAGCGCGATGCCGACGTTGAAGGCGGCGATGTTCAGGCCCGACGCCACGTCGGCGGCCTGCGGGGCGAACCGCTGTGCCTGCTTGACCACGTACACCTGCAGGCCCGGCACGTTGCCGAACGCCACCGCACCCAGCGCGAGCACGGTCAGCAGCACCAACCAGGTGTTGTAGGCGGTGAAGGTAAGCAAGAACAGCACGGCGGCCAGCAACGCGAAGATCAGCTTCAGGGCCGGGATCGGGCCGCGGCGGTCGGCCAGGCGGCCGCCCCACAGGTTGCCGATCGCCACCGACACGCCGTAGACCAGCAGCACGCCACTGACCGCATTGGCCGAGAAACCGGTCACGTCCTGCAGGATCGAGGCCAGGTAGGTGAAGGAGAGGAAGGTGCCGCCGTAGCCGAGTGCGGTGATCGCATACACCAGCAGCAGGCGCGGCTGTGCGAGCACGGCGAGCTGCTGGCCGAACGTGGCCGGCGCGCTGCGCTGCAGGTTGCGCGGCACGAACAGCAGGCTGCCGATCAGCGCGATCACGCCGAGCGCGGCCACGGCCAGGAAGGTGGCCCGCCAGCCCAGGTGCTGGCCGATGAAGGTGCCCAGCGGCACGCCGGTGACCAGCGCCACGGTGAGGCCGGTGAACATGATCGCGATCGCGCTGGCGGCCTTTTCCTTGGGCACCACCGAGGTGGCGATGATCGAGCCGATCGAGAAGAACACACCGTGCGCCAGGCCGGTCAGCACGCGCGCCACGATCAGCGAGCCGTAGCCCGGAGCCATCCAGGCGATCACATTGCCGAGGGTGAACAGCAGCATCAGCGCGACCAGCAGGGTCTTGCGTGGCACCCGGCCGGTCAGCGCGGTGAGCACCGGCGCACCGACCGCCACGCCAAGCGCATACAGCGACACCAGCAGGCCGGCCGAGGGCAGGGTGACGCCGAGGTCGGCGGCGATCGTCGGGATCAGGCCGACGATGACGAATTCAGTCGTGCCGATGGCGTACGCACCCAGCGTCAACGCCAACAAGGCCAAGGGGATACCACGGGACATGGACGGATACCGGTGGGGAGTGAGGCTGCGCAGTCTGCGCGCCGCACTCTTGCGGAAAAAGCGGCCTTCACGCCAATCACTGTTGCTCCATGGTCAATAATGGAGCGTCTCCGCCGGGCCGCCGCCATGAAAACCACCCTCGATGAAATGCAGGCCTTCATCGCCGTGATCGACAGCGGGTCGATCACCGCCGCCGCCGAACAGCTGGGCCAGACCACCTCCGGGGTCAGCCGCGCGCTGGGTCGGCTGGAAGAAAAGCTCGGCACCACCCTGCTCACGCGGACGACCCGTCGCCTGCAGCTGACCGAGGAGGGCGACGCTTTCCTGGCCCAGGCCCGCGCGATCGTGGCCTCGGTGGAAGCGGCCGAAGAGCAGATCGCCGCACGCCGTCAGCGACCGGCCGGGCGCCTGCGCGTGGATGCGGCGATGCCGTTCGTCCTGCACGTGATCGCCCCGCTGGTGGCCAGCTACCGCGCGCGCTATCCCGAGGTGGCGCTGGAGCTCAACAGCAGCGAGCGCTACATCGATCTGCTGGAGCGGCGCACCGATGTGGCCATCCGTATCGGGCCATTGGCCGATTCCACCCTGCATGCGCGGCCGCTGGCCCACAGCCGGCTGCGCGTGATGGCCAGCCCGGCGTATCTGGAGCAGCACGGCACCCCGCGCGACGTGGCGGCACTGACCGAGCACACCCTGCTCGGCTTCAACGAGCCTGACTCGCTCAACCACTGGCCGCTGCCCGGCGCGACCGACGCGCTGCTGCACGTGCGCCCGGCGGTGGCGGTCTCCAGCGGCGAAACACTGCGCCGGCTGGCGCTGGAAGGGGTCGGGATCGTCAGCCTGTCTGATTTCATGACCCACCGTGACCGCGAAGCCGGCGCCCTGGTGCAGGTGCTGCCGGATATCACCGTGGAGGTCCGCCAGCCGATCCACGCCGTGTACTACCGCAACACGGCGGTCTCGGCGCGGATCAGCTCCTTCCTCGATCACCTGGCCGAGGCCATGGTGGGTACCCCTTACGTCCGGTAGTACCGGCCGCTGGCCGGCTCCCTCGCGATGCCCACTGCGTGCGGTTGCCGGCCAGCGGCCGGCACTACGGCTGCATCACGCCGCGCGCGCCAATCCGGTCACCGCACCGCGCCCGGCATCCAGCACGAACACATCCACCGCCGCGTTCAGGGCCAGCGCCTGCTCTTCCATGCTGCGCGCTGCCGCCGAAGCTTCTTCCACCAGCGCTGCGTTCTGCTGCGTGGTCTCGTCCATCTGCACCACCGTCTGGTTGACCTGCTCGATCCCGGCGGACTGTTCCTGCGAGGCCGCTGCGATGTCGGCCATGATGTCGGTGACGCGCTGCACACTGCCGACGATCTCGCCCATGGTCTGCCCGGCCTGCTGCACCAGTGCGGCACCGCTGTCGACATCGGCGACGGATTGATCGATCAGCCCCTTGATCTCCTTGGCCGCGCTGGCCGAGCGCTGCGCCAGCGTGCGCACTTCGCTGGCGACCACCGCAAAGCCGCGGCCCTGCTCGCCGGCGCGCGCCGCTTCCACGGCAGCGTTGAGCGCCAGGATGTTGGTCTGGAACGCGATGCCGTCGATGACGCTGATGATCTCGGCGATCTGCCGCGACGAGGCCTGGATCGCCCCCATCGTCGTGACCACCTGGCCGACCACCTCACCGCCTTGCGAGGCGACCGAGGCGGCGTTGAGCGAAAGCTGGTTGGCCTGGCGCGCGTGCTCGGCGTTCTGGCGCACGGTGGAGGTGAGTTCCTCCATCGAGGCGGCGGTTTCTTCCAGGTTGGCGGCCTGCTGTTCGGTACGGCGCGACAGGTCGCTGTTGCCCGCGGCGATCTCGCCGGCGGCGGTCTGGATCGATTGCGCGGCGTGCTTGATGTCGCCGACGATGGTGGTCAGCTGACCGGTGGTACGCGCCATGTCATCGCGCATGCGCGCGAACACCCCGTGGAAGTCGCCGCGCATGCGCGCGCTGAGATCACCCCCGGCGATCGCCTGCAGCACGCGCGAGACCTCGCCCAGATCCTGCTCGGTGGTCTGCATCAGGCGGTTGAGACCGCCGACCATCTCGCCGAAGTCGTGCTGGTAGCGTGCCTCATCGCCGCGCTGGCTGAAATCGCCCACGGCCGCTGCCGCCGCCAATCGTTTGATCTCGGCATTGATGGCACCGAGGTTGGCCTTGGCGGTATCCAGCGCCTGGGTGATCACCGCCTTCTCGCCGGGCAGGCGTTCCATGTCCACCGATAGATCACCGACCGCGTAGTGGCCCATGATCTCGATCGCCCGCAGCTTCACCTGGATGTGGTTGGCGACCAGGGTGTTGGTGTCGCTGACCATCTGCCCATAGCCGCCCGGGAATGCCGTGGCGTCCATGCGGTAGCTGATCTCACCGGCGTCGTGGCGCTGCGCCATCGTCGCCTGCGCGGCCAGCACGCCCTTCAGGGTCTGGGTAACCTCGCGCATCGCGGTGCCAAGGCGACCGATCTCATCGCCGCTGCGCACCACCACCACATGCTCCAGATCGCCGCGTGCCACCGCGCGGGCTGCGGCTTCGACCGCGACCACCGGGGCGATCACCGCGCGCCGCAGCCACAGGGTGAGCACGGCCAGCAGCACCAGCGCCGCCAGCGCCGTGACCATGGCCGAGGCGACCAGCGCGGCGCGGGCGCGCTCGGCCGTTGCACCGGTCTCGTACTCGGCTCGTTCGCTGGCGCGCGCGGCCAAGGCATCCAGCGTGGCGCCCACGGCGCGGTCGGCGCCGCGCACCAGCGCGTCGCCGGCCTGGGTGTCATAGCCACTGGCCGCGAATGCCTCCAACGCGCCGCGGTAGCGGGCCTCCAATGCGCGGTGCTCGGCCAGGAACCGGTTGGCCAGCGTGCGTGTCTGTTCATCGCGGCTGGTCGCCAGCGTGCCGGCCAGGGCTTCAATGCGGCGTCCTTCCGCATCGAACGCCGCCAGGTGGCGCTCGCGCAGCGCATCATCGGCGCCCCGGATCAAGACGTTCTTCCACTCCTGCACCTGCAGCCGGAACTCGCGCTGCAGCAGCTCGGCCTGCGCTTTGCGGGCGACCTCGACGGGCACCTCGGCCGACAGGTTCCGCCAGGCCGACCCCAGCCCGGCCAGGGCCGCCAGCACGATGATGACCAGGCCGAGCGACAGCGCGCCCAGCAGTTTGAATTGAAGACTCAGGGCGCGTGGACGCGCCGGTGCGGAGGACGTCATGGGAAATGAAAAGTGGGGAAGGGCAATGCGGTATCGGTCTGCCTAAAGCAGGCTGAAGTGCGACGCCAATCACGGTTACCGTTCCATTAAACGTTGTGACGATGGCGTGTAGATTAATTGTGGTGGCATATGGAACGAAACAGGACTGGACACGCAACCAATATGTAACTAATGTAGTTACATGAAATCCAGCAACCAGTTCTCAGACGCCTTGCACGTGATGGCCCATCTGGTCGGCCAGGACGGTCCGCGCACCTCCGAGCAGCTCGCCACCTGCCTGCCGACCCATCCCGTGGTGATCCGCCGTCTGCTGTCGGCCCTGAACAAAGGCGGCCTGGTGACCACCGTGCGTGGCCACGGGGGTGGCGCCCAACTCGCCCGGGAGCCGGCGCAGATCACCCTGCACGACGTGTATGTCGCCATCGGTGCGCCCGCCCTGCTGCACACCGGCGCGCGCGAGACCGGGCGCGGCTGCCCGGTGCAGCGCGTGGTCAACGAGGCGCTGGACGACAGTTACCGCCAGGCCCAGGCGCTGCTCGAGGCCCGCCTGCGTGACACCACCCTGGCCACGCTGGGCGAGGCATTCGCCCGCCACCTGGCCCACCATGCTGCAGGAGTTCCCCATGAGGTTTGATGCGATTGTCGTCGGCGGCAGCTTCGCCGGCCTGTCCGCTGCCCTGATCCTGGCGCGTGCGCGCCGCGAGATCCTGGTGATCGACAGCGGCCTGCCCCGCAACCGCTTCGCCGCCCATTCCCAGGGCGTGCTGGGCCAGGATGGCATCGCCGGTGCCGAGCTGCTGCGCAACGCCAAGGCGCAGCTGTTGGACTACCCGACGGTGCGCTGGGTCAACGATACGGTCAGCACGGCCGAGCCGACCGTGGATGGTTTCGTGGTCGGCACCGCGAACGGTGACACCTGGGCCACGCGCAAGCTGCTGCTGGCCACCGGCATCGCCGATGAACTGCCCGAACTGCCCGGCCTGGCCGAGCGCTGGGGCCACAGCGTGGTGCACTGCCCGTACTGCCATGGCTATGAAATCGGCGGCGGCGCGATCGGCCTGCTGGGCGGGCATGAGAAATCCGCGACGATGGCCGCGTTGCTCGCGGACTGGGGCAACGTCACCCTGTTCGCGCACGGCATGACACTGGCACCGGAAGAACGCGCTGCCCTGCAGCACCGCGGGGTCAGCATCGAGCACGAGGCCGTGATCGGTCTCGAAGGCGAGGCACCGGCGCTGAGCGCTGCCGTGCTCGCCGATGGCCGCCGGGTTGAACTGCGCGCGCTGTTCGTCACCGCGCGCCAGCACATGGCGACACCCCTGGTGGAACAGCTGGGCTGCGTGCTGGAGAACAGCCCGATCGGCGTGCTGGTCCAGGTCGACCCGGGCAAGCAGACCAGCGTGCCCGGCATCTATGCCGCAGGCGATGCAACGCTGGTCGGCAACATCAGCCTGGCCAGTGCCGAAGGCGTGCGCGCCGGCGTCAGCCTGCACCACGCGCTGGTCGCCGAAGACAGCCGGGCCAGCCGATAAGGCGAGGGCGCTCGGCCGGGCCGGAAACCGAGCGCCCACCCCACACGGAAACAGCCGCCCTGCGGCGGCTGTCCGTCATACATGGCGGTGGGCTCAGGCCTGTTCGGCGCTCGCCGCATCCAGCTGCTGCACATCCTGCGCCGACAGCGCGACCTTCGCGGCGGCCAGCACATCGTGCAACTGCTCGACACTGGTGGCGCTGACGATCGGCGCGGTGATGCCTGGACGGGCGATCAACCACGCGATCGCGATCTGCGACGGGCTCACGCCATGCGTGCTGGCGATGTCGTCCAGTGCGCCCAGGATGCGCAGGCCACGCGGATTGACGTACTTGTCCACCACGCTCTGGCCGCGCGCGCTGCTCTTGCCCGCATCGGCGGCACTGCGGTACTTGCCGCTGAGGAAGCCGCTGGCCAGCGAGTAGTAGCTGATCACGCCGAGCTGCGCTTCGCGCACTACCGCTTCCAGCCCGGCTTCGTAACCGGCGCGGTCGTACAGGTTGTACTCCGGCTGCAGCGTTTCATAGCGCGGCAGTTTGTAGTCGGCCGAGACCCTCAAGGCATTGCGCAGGCGCTCGGCGCTGTAGTTGGAGGCACCGATCGCGCGCACCTTGCCCTGTTCGATCAGGCGACCGAAGGCGGCCAGCGTGGATTCCAGCGGGGTGGATTCATCATCTTCGTGCGCCTGGTACAGATCGATCACGTCGGTCTGCAGGCGGCGCAGCGAATCCTCCACGGCGGCGGTGATGTTGTCGGCCGACAGGCCCGGGTGTTCGGACCACTTGGCCACCTTGGTCGCCAGCACCACCTTGTCACGCTTGCCGCTGTGCTTGAACCAGCGGCCCAGAATGGTTTCCGACTCGCCCCCCTGGTTACCGGGCACCCATGCCGAATAGACATCGGCGGTATCGACCAGGTTGAAGCCGGCCTCGACGAAGGCATCGAGCAGGGCGAAGGAGGTCTTCTCGTCCGCACTCCAGCCGAAGACATTGCCGCCGAAGGCGATGGGGGCGACATGGAGGCCGGAACGACCGAGTTCGCGCGTAGCAGTCATGGGTGATGTTCTCCCTGGGAATCGTTTCCACAGGATACGGCCGGGGGGGTGACAGCGTTGCGGCAGCAGGCACAAAACAGTGTTCTGGATTGCTGCGTCGCACTAACGCTTTGTGAACACCTGTGCACGCTTGGCTGCTAGTCTCGCCGCATCCCGTTACTGGAAGCCCCGCCGATGAAAGCCCGTTCGTTGACCTGTGCCTGCCTGTTCACTGTCTCCACCCTGATGCTTGCCGCGCCCGCGATGGCGATCAAGCCCGCCGGCCCGAACGCGCAGGTCGCGATCACCCCGGCCGTGCAGAAGGCCGTGCAGGACAGCCGCCGCGATCCGGCCAACGTCAAACGCGATGCCTACCGCCATCCGGCGCAGACGCTGTCGTTCTTCGGTGTCGCGCCGGGCCAGACCGTCATCGAAGTCACTCCGGGCAGCGGCTGGTATTCGGAAATCCTGGCGCCGCTGCTGCACGACAAGGGCCAGTACGTGGCCGCCGTGGTCGACCCGATGGCCGTGGCGGAGGGACGTGGCCGCGACTACCAGCAGCGCAGCCGCGATGGGCTGGACAAGAAATTCGCCGGCAACGCTGCCGTGTTCGGCAAGAGCCGTGTGGTGGCTTACGACCCGAAGGCCCCGGTGTTCGGCCCGGCCAACTCGGCGGACGTGGTGCTGACCTTCCGCAACGTGCATAACTGGCGCAGCAGCGGCCAGGCCGAAGGCATGTTCAAGGGCTTCTTCTCGGTGCTCAAGCCGGGCGGCGTGCTCGGCGTGGTGGAACACCGTGCCAAGGCCGATGTACCGGCAGACGACAAGACCGGTTACGTGGGCCAGCAGCAGGTGATCGCGATGGCCAAGGCCGCCGGTTTCGAACTGGCCGGCAGCAGCGAGATCAACACCAACCCGCGCGACACCAAGGATTATCCGAACGGCGTGTGGACGCTGCCGCCGACCAACCAGCATGACGCGGCCGATGAGGCCAAGTACCAGGCGATCGGCGAAAGCGACCGCATGACGCTGCGCTTCGTGAAGCCGGGCAAGTAAGACACCGCGCGCGGGCCATGGCCTGCGCGTCCTGGTCGAGATGAAGACCATCGGCTGACGCCGTCTGGATCGCGGCGACGGCATGGGGATGGGACAATGGGCCATCCCACTGCCGCCGTTGCCCCGATGCTGATCGCCTTCAACAAACCGTTCAACGTGCTGTGCCAGTTCACCGACCGCAGCCAGCCGCCGCGCGCGACCCTGGCCGGTTTCGGGCTGCCACCGGCGGTATACGCGGCTGGCCGGCTGGATTACGACAGCGAAGGCCTGCTGTTGCTCACTGATGACGGCGGCCTGGCACACCAGTTGACCGATCCGCGTCACAAGGCGGACAAGACCTATTGGGTGCAGGTGGAAGGCACAGTGACCGATGCGCAGCTCCAGGCGCTGCGCCGTGGCGTGCTGCTCAACGATGGCCCCACATTGCCGGCCGGTGTCGAGCGCTTGGAGCCGCCACCTGAACTGTGGCCGCGCATGCCGCCGGTGCGCTTCCGCAAGACAGTGCCCGATGCGTGGCTGGCGATCACGCTGCGCGAGGGCCGCAACCGGCAGGTGCGACGCATGACCGCGGCGGTCGGCCTGCCCACGTTGCGCCTGGTGCGTATCTCGATGGGCGCGCATGCGATCGGCGATCTGCAACCCGGCCAATGGCGGCAGATCGGATAATAAAAAACCGCCGGCAGAGACCGGCGGTTTCGATGCACGTGCGGTAACGCGTCAGCGGATCAGGCGTCGCTGCCGATATCGCTGGTTTCGTCCACCACGGTGTCGTTGCGGCGATTGCGGGCGCTGATGCGCTGCGCCTGGCCGTTCACCACCCCACCGTTGGCGAGCTTCTTCTTCTGCTGCTTGCGGTACAGCGCATAGCCCAGCAGGCCCACGCCGACAGCGGCGGCGGCGATGGTCACGGCCGGATTGCGGCGCACCACCTTGGCGGCGACCTTGCTGCCGGTCTTGACCGCGCCGAGTGCGGCACCGGTCTTGATCCAGTCGGTCGCCTGCGGCCCGAAGTGACGCAGGTTGCTGCCGGCATGCTTGAGGCCGTCACCAGCGCTGCTGGCAATGTCCAGGGCACGCTCGAGGGCGCGGTCGGTAATCACAGTCAATCTGCTCATGGGGGGTCCTTGCCTAAAGGTTCTGATCCAGTGTCGCGCGGTGGCCGTGTAGGGCGTGTTATCCATTTGCTACGGCCGGATCACGACTGTAGCCGGTTCCCCGCGCTGCGCGCGCCACGTGCCGGGCGATGGTCAGGTGACAGCCATGAATGCGCGCATCGGGTGAGGAATGGGCGGCCTGCTCACGTGCCGCGCGGCTTGGCGCGGTGTGTTGCGTTCGCCGTCCACGGATCGTCCGGCCACGGATGCCGGGGATACCGCCCCTTCATTTCCTTCTTCACCTCGGCGTAGGTGTTCGCCCAGAAATTGCGCAGGTCCTGGGTGACCTGCAGCGGGCGGCCGCCCGGGGAGAGCAGATGCAGCGTCAGCGGGATGCGGCCATCGGCGATGCGCGGGGTGTCGCTCAGGCCGAACAGTTCCTGCAGCTTGACCGCCAGCACCGGCGCCTGCGGCGTGACGCCATCGGCATCGAGCGTGTAGTGGATCGGGCGCTCCATCCCCGAAGGCACGGTGATGCGGACCGGGGCATGGCGATCGATCAGCTGGCGTTGCGCCCACGGCAGCGGTGACTTCAGCGCTTCACCCAAGCTGGATTCGTCGAGCGCGTCCAGGCGGGTCCTGCCGTTGAATGCGGGGGTCAGCCAGGTCGGCAGCGTCGCCAACAGCGCTGCGTCGGAGACATCCGGCAGTTCCAGCGCCGGCATCCATGCGCGCACCGCCAGTGCACGGGCCTGCCACTGGCGCAGCCCTTCGGTCCACGGCAATGCGTCCAGCCCCAGTTCGGCAACCGCATCGGTCAGCGCCTGCGCGGCGTGCGCAGGATCCACGCGACCGGCCGAGCGGCTGTCCAGCACGATGCGATCGAATCGAGTCTCGCGTCGCGCGACCAGCGCACGCTTCTCAGCATCCCAGCGAACCACGTCTTCCTGTTTGAAGCGATCGGCGAAATCACGGCGCAGGCGGTTCTCGTCCACCGGCGCGGCGCGCAGCAGCAACGCGTCGCGTGCTTCGTAGCGCAGCTCCACCGCGACCAGCCACGGCTCGCCACGCAGATCGCTGGGATCGAACAGGCGCGCGCTGCGGCCATTGGCCAGCAGATAACGCAGCGGATCGGTCGGATGGCGGGCAGCAATCCGGTCCGGAAATGCATGGGCGAGCAGGTCACCGAGTTGATGCGCCTCGACCGACGCAGGGGGCGCGGCCTCACAGCGCAGGCGTCGCCGCCATTGCTTGCTGGCCGCATCGATCGCAGCCAGGCCCCCGCGGTTGGCATCGTGCGGCACGCGCCCCTGGCGGAACGCCGCCAGCGCACGCCACCGCGCAGCGAGTGCATCCCCCCCTTGCCGCAGCGGGTCGCGCGCTTCCACCAGCGCGGCCAGATCGCAGGCCAACGCCTGTTCGACACCCCCGGCGGCCGCCATCAGCATCGCGGCCAGCCGCGGGTGCGTACCGAGGGTCAGCATGCGCCGGCCCAGCGGGGTCAGCGTGCCGCTGTCGCTGAGCGCGGCCAGGCGCTGCAGCAGTTCACGGGCGGCGGCCAATGCACCGGCCGGCGGGGTATCGACGAAGCGCAGGTCGTCACTGCCCCAGGCGGCCAGTTCCAATGCCAGCGAAGCCAGTTCCACCTGCGCGATCTCGGGCCGCCGCTGCGCCTCCAGGCGTTGCGACTGTGGCCACAGCCGCCATGCCCAACCCTCCGCAACGCGGCCGGCGCGGCCGGCACGCTGATCGGCCGAGGCCTGCGCGATGTTCACCACATCCAGGCGCGCAAAGCCGCTGTTGGGGTCGTAGCGCGGCTCGCGTGCCAGACCCGCGTCGATCACCACCCGCACGCCGGGCAGGGTCACCGATGACTCGGCCACGTTGGTGGCCAGCACCACACGGCGGCGACCGCCGGGATCGGGCTGCAGCACCTGCGATTGCTGGTCCACCGGCAGTTCGCCATGCAGCGGCAGTACCTGCACGGCCGAATCCAGCACGGCCTGCAGCGCGGTCTGCACGCGCGCGATCTCGCGCTGCCCGGGCAGGAACACCAGCACGTCGCCAGGATGTTCGGCCAAGGCCTGCTCCACCGCGCGCCGTGCCTGCGGTTCCAGTGCCTCGTCGCGACGGGCGGGGAAATGCGCGATCGTCACCGGGAAGCTGCGGCCTTCGCTGCTCAATCGGGGCGCATCGAGGAACTGCGCCAGCCGCTCGCCATCCAGCGTGGCCGACATCACCACGATGCGCAGGTCCTCGCGCAGCTGCGACTGCACATCCAGCGCCAGGGCAAGGCCGAGATCGGCGGCCAGATGGCGCTCGTGGAATTCATCGAACAGCAGCGCCCCCACGCCTTCCAGCAACGGGTCGTCCTGCAGCATCCGGGTCAGGATGCCTTCGGTCACCACCTCGATGCGGGTTCGCGCCGAGATCTTGTTCTCGAAGCGGATGCGGTAACCGACGGTCTCACCGACGTCCTCGCCCCGCTGCCGCGCCATGAACTGCGCGGCGCTGCGGGCCGCCACGCGGCGCGGCTCCAGCATGAGGATCTTGCGGCCTTCCAGCCACGGCGCTTCCAGCAGGGCCAGCGGTACCTGGGTGGTCTTGCCGGCGCCAGGTGGCGCTTCCAGCACCAGTCGGGTGCCGCGCTCCAGCGTGGTCAGGATCTGCGGCAGCAGTGGGGAGATGGGAAACATCGGGGTACGCATGACACAAGGATACGGCGTCCGCCGCGCGCGCATTGCCAGCGGGCGTTCGGCGTGTTCCCCTGTGCCGCCCTGGAACCCTGGAGACCCGGATGCGCTGCGCGGTAGGTGTGCTGTTGTGGTTGACCGCAGGCGCGATGGCGTCGTTCACGGCCCTCGCTGCCGCGCCTGCCGCCACGGAGGCGGATACGGCGCTGCACGCGCCGTACGATGGCAATCACTGGGCGGTGCTGGCGCGGGCGCAGATCCAGGCGCGCTACCTGCCGGCGGGGTTGAGCGATGACGGCGCGATCCTGCGCGCCGTGGCCGATGGCACGTTGCGCGAAGCGGTGTACCCGAGTCTGCAGTTGGCCGACGATGTTGCCTTCATCACCTTGAAGGCACTGGCGCGCAGCACCCTGGACCGGCGCAAGGACATTCTGGGGCTGTGCCGGCGGACGGTCGGTTTCCATCTGCTGCTCGACGACACCGGTGACTGTGCTGACGATGCCGCGCGCCGCCTGCGGTTCGAGGCCGCCGCCGGCGGAGCGGTGACGTGCCGTGACTGCGCAGCGCTCGGCCTGCCCACGCGGTGGGAGCGCCATGATCGCCCCGCGCGCTGCCCCCTGCCGGCATGGGACCTGGCCGCGGCGCAGCAACAGTTCGGCGCATGGCGGACGCAGTTCGAGCGCGACATGCAGCCGTATCTGGGCGAGCCCACCGAGGCGCTCTGGCAGTCGCAGGCGCGGGCGGGCCGGTCCATCGACGGCACGGTGGTGCCGGCCTCGCGCGCCAGTGCCGCGCTGATCGCCATGACCACCGCGCCGGACGCGTTTGCCGAGGAGGTGGGCATGTCCGGCCAGGTGGCGCCGAGTGCCGTGCTCGCGCGTCTGCTGCGTCTGCTGCGGACGGCCGAGGTCAGTGGGCGCGGCGGCCTCTATCGTGAGCCGGTGCCGGCGTTGGAGGCGACGTGCGCGCAGGTCTGGTACCTGCGCATGCCGGGCACTGCCGCCAACGGACCGGTAGCGGCCACGGATACCTTCGTGCGCGGCGGCGCGCCGTTCATCACCGTGCAGCAGCAGGGCGGGCGGATACGCCTGGCCGGTCTCTCGCGTGAACTGGTCGAGGTGCTGCTCGCGCCGGCGGCGTCCGATTGAGTCTCCCGGGGCGCAGGTACAATGGCCCGGTTTTCCGTCCTGCAGCAGCCCCATGCAACTGATCGATATCGGCGCCAACCTCACCCATGATTCCTTCGATCGCGACCGCGACGCCGTGCTGGCGCGTGCGCGCGAGGCCGGGGTGGTGCAGATGGTGATCACCGGCGCCAGCCGCGAGCACTCGCCGATGGCGCTGGATCTGGCCCGCCAGCATCCGGGGTTCCTGTACGCGACCGCGGGCGTGCACCCGCACCATGCGGTGGAATACACCGACGAATGCGACGCAGAAATGCGCGCGCTGCACGCCCATGCCGAGGTGGTGGCGGTAGGCGAGTGCGGGCTGGATTACTTCCGTGATTTCTCCCCGCGCCCGGCGCAGCACCGTGCCTTCGAGCGTCAGCTGCAGCTCGCCGCCGAGAACGGCAAGCCGCTGTTCCTGCACCAGCGCGACGCGCATGCCGATTTCATGGCGCAGATGAAGAATTTCGAGGGCCGGCTTGGCCCGGCGGTGGTGCACTGCTTCACCGGCGAGCGCCAGGAGCTGTTCGACTACCTGGACCAGGACTGGTACATCGGCATCACCGGCTGGTTGTGCGATGAACGCCGTGGCGCGCACCTGCGCGAGCTGGTCAAGCACATCCCGGCCAACCGGCTGATGATCGAGACCGATGCACCGTACCTGCTGCCGCG
Organism: Stenotrophomonas sp. TWI1151; assembly: GCF_039673135.1. Taxonomy (NCBI): domain Bacteria; kingdom Pseudomonadati; phylum Pseudomonadota; class Gammaproteobacteria; order Lysobacterales; family Lysobacteraceae; genus Stenotrophomonas; species Stenotrophomonas sp. TWI1151. The sequence goes on along the minus strand of NZ_JBDJLA010000003.1, from coordinate 132,886 downwards.
CACGCTCAAGCCATTGCCGAAGGACCGTCGCAACGAGCCGATGTTCCTGTCGCACATCGTCGAGGAACTGGCACGTGATCGGGGCGAAGACGTGGAGACCACGGCCGCCAACGCGACGGCGGCGACGCGCACCTTCTTCCGGTTGCCTGACGCGGCCTGAGCGGGCAGGTACCGACCGTTGGTCGGTACGCGTGTCGGACCCCGCATTGGTACACCGCACCCACGACCGACGGTCGTGGGCTACCGCAGCGCGGAGCGTCCGTCGCCGTGAACCCAGGCGTCGTCCAGCCCTTCGCGATAGGTCGTGAAGCGCGGCTGCCACCGCAATGCGGCGCGCGTGGTGCGGCCGTCGATGCGCTTGTGGCTGGTGTAGAAGCGGCGCAGTGAGGCGGCCACCGCCGGTGCGTCCCACGCCTGCGCGGCGGGCAGCGGCAGCCCACTCAGCGTTGCGGCGTAGCCCAGCACGTCCTGCGGCGGCGCCGGTTCGTCATCGCTCAGCAGGTACAGCGCATGGCCGTCGGCCCGCTGCATCGCCGCCAGCACGCCGCTGGCCAGATCCTCCACATGCAGCCGGTTGAACACCAGCCCCGGCCGTACCACGTGCTTCGCCTTACCCTGCGCCAGCTGGACCAGCGCATTGCGCCCGCGCCCATACAGGCCAGGCAGCCGGAACACGGCCGAGGCGAGGCCGCGGGCCTGCGCGAGGGCCTGCCACTGCTGTTCGGCATGCAGCCGTTTCAGGGCGGTCTCATCAGTCGCATCGGCGATGGACGTCTCAGTGACCCGGCCGCCAGCGCGGTCGGCGTACACCGCCGTCGAGGAGAGATAGCCGACCCAGCGCAGGGCAGGGCTGTCACTCAGCGCCTCGGTGAGCAGGCGCAAGGCCGGGTCGCCCTCGGCATCCGGTGGCACGGTGCAGACAAGGGCCTCGGCCGTGCGGATCGCCTCGCGCAGGTCCGCGTTGATCGGTTCGCCGGCGACGAGGCGGTGGCGGACCCATCCATCGTCTGGCGCATTCGCAGGATCACGCACGGTGCCGCTGCAGGCCACGCCGTGCGCGTGCAGCAGCGCGGCCAGATGCCGGCCGCTGTAGCCCAGGCCCAGCACCAGCACGCGGGCGGGCAGCGTGGCAGGCATGGTGCTCAGGCGCTGCGCAGGCGCTGGTAGGCCTGCAGGTGCGCATAGGCCACCGCCAGCAGCGGCGCCGCCTGTCCGGCTGCGCGTGCACGCACCAGCATGTCGCCGACGATATGCTCGGCCTCCACCTGCTGGCCGGCCTCCAGATCGCGCAGCATCGAGGCCTTCAAGGCCGAGCCGGCCTGGGTGGTCGCCGTCAGCGCGATCTCGCGTGCCTTGGCCGGAATCGGCTCGCCAGCCGCCTCGGCAACGGCCACGCATTCGTCGTACAGGCCGCGCACGATCGCCGCACCGTCATCGGTGGCCACGATCGTGCCGACATCGGCGCGCATCAGGCACGTCGCCGCCGCCAACGTGGTCAGGAAGGTGTACTTGATCCACTGCTCCTGCCCGATGGCATCGGTGGCGACGTGGTCCACCCCGGCCTGCACACAGGCTGCCGCCAACGCCAGCACGCGCGCGCTGCTGCCGGTGCCGTCGCGCTCGCCGAAGGTCAGCTTGGCCGCCGGCGCCAGGTGCAGCACCGCACCATCGGCGGCCTTGGTCGCGCTGATGAAGCACAGCCCGCCCAGCACCGCGTCGCGGCCGAAGCGCGCGTCGAGATCGGCGTAATGGCGCAGCCCGTTGAGGATCGGCAGCACCGTGGTGCGCGGGCCGACCGCCGGGGCGATCGCCTCGATCGAACTGGCCAGGTCGTAAGCCTTGCAGCTCAGGATCACCAGATCGAACGGCTCGGCGCTCGCCAGTGCGGGCAGCGCCTCGGCGGTGACGTGCTTGACCGGGAACGTCGCATCGCCCAGCGGGCTGCGCAGCACCAGGCCCTCGCGCGCCAGCTGCGCCGCACGCGCGGGACGCACAAGAAACGTCACATCCACACCGGCCTGGGCCAGCCGACCACCGAAGTAACCACCGGTTCCGCCGGCGCCGAGGATCAGGAGGCGCATCAGCTGCGCATCCCCACGCCCCGCTTCAACAACCACAGCGCCAGCGCGGTCAATGCGACCACGAAGCCGATCATCAGCGCGTAGGCCACCCACAGCGGCACGTCGCTGGTGCCCAGCAGCCCGTAGCGGAACGCGTTGACCATGTAGAAGATCGGGTTGGCGTGCGTGGCCGCTTCGGCCCAGGTCGGCAGCAGCTTCACCGAATAGAACACGCCGCCCAGGTAGGTCAGCGGGGTCAGGATGAAGGTCGGCACGATCGCCACATCGTCGAACTTCTTCGCGTACACCGCATTGATGAAGCCGGCCAGCGAGAAGATCGTCGCGCCCAGCAGCACCGTGGTCAGCGTCACCAGCGGATGCGGGATGCGCACGGGGGTGAAGAACATGGCGATGATCAGCACGATCACGCCGACCATCAGCCCGCGCAGCACCGCACCGGACACATAGCCCCACAGGATCACCCAGTTCGGCATCGGGCTGACCAGCAGCTCTTCCACGTGGCGGCCGAACTTGGCGCCGAAGAACGAGGAGCTGATGTTGCCGTAGCTGTTCTGGATCACGCTCATCATCACCAGGCCCGGCACGATGAACTGCATGTAGCTGTAGCCGCCCATCTCGCCCACGCGCGAGCCGATCAGCCCGCCGAAGATCAGGAAGTACAGCGTCATGGTGATCGCCGGCGGCACCAGGGTCTGGCCCCAGATGCGCAGGATGCGCGCCACTTCGCGGCGCACGATGGTCATCAGGGCGATGCGGTTGCGCTGGCCGTCGGTGATGACCGGGGTCGGGGTGCTGCTCATGCCACGTTCTCCTGGTTGCCGGTGAGGCGCACGAACAGCTCCTCCAGGCGGTTGCTCTTGGTGCGCATCGAACGCACGCGGATGCCAGCGGCGTTCAAGGCGTCGAACACGCGGTTGAGGTCCATCGCACGCGGCATGTCCACATCCAGCGTGTGGCTGTCGGTGGCGATCAGGATCGCGCCGTCGATCTCCGGCAGCTGGGCCGGCAGGCTGCCGTCGATATCGAACAGGAAGCCTTCCACGTCCAGCTTGGCCAGCAGCTCGCGCATCGGGCCCTGGGTGACGATCTGGCCGTGATTGATGATGGCCAGGTTCCGGCACAGGTGCTCGGCTTCTTCCAGGTAATGCGTGGTGAGGATGATCGTGGTGCCGGCGGCATTGATCTCCTTGAGCACCCGCCACATGTCGCGGCGGATCTCGATGTCCACCCCGGCGGTCGGCTCATCCAGGATCAGCAGGCGCGGGCGGGTCATCATCGCGCGGGCGATCATCAGCCGGCGCTTCATGCCGCCGGACAGCGTGCGGCTCATCACCTGCGCCTTCTCCCACAGGTGGGCGCGCTTGAGCTCCTCTTCGGCCATCTTCTCGGCCTCGGCACGGGCCACGCCATAGAAACCGGCGTAGTTGACCAGGATGTCGAAGGGCTTTTCGAACAGGTTGAAGTTGATCTCCTGGGGGACCAGGCCGATCAGGCGCATGGTGGCGCTGCGGTTGCGCACCAGGTCGCTGCCGAACACCTCGACCTGGCCCTCGCTGAGGTTCACCAGCGAGCTGATGATGCCGATCAGGGTCGACTTGCCGGCGCCGTTGGGGCCCAGCAGGGCGAAGAAGTCGCCCGGGGCCACGTCCAGCGAGACGCCCTTCAGCGCCTGGGTGCCGTTGTCATAGGTTTTGCGGAGGTCACGCACCCGCAGGGCGGGCGCGGCGGTGGGCGCGGGAGTGTTCTGGGAAGCCAAGCTCTTGCCTTCGCGCCCATGGGCTGGCGCTGGATAGGGGCGGGGAGGGGCTATTATAGAAGACCCCGAGGGCTTGCCCCGGCTACACACTGTCCCGAAAAGCCGTGCCTGTTCAATTCCCCCTCAAACTGGTCGACCGGCGCATGCTCGCCCCGACCGTCGGCCACTACCAGTTCCTGCGTGATGACGGCCAGCCGCTGGATTTCCAGCCCGGCCAGTTCATCCAGGTCCATTTCGAGTACGCCGACGGCACCGCCACCAAGCGCAGTTACTCGCTGGCCACCATTCACAACCACGCCCTTGGCGCGGGCGAAGCGGTCGATATCGCGGTCAGCTTCGTCCCCGGCGGCGCCGCCACGGCCCTGTTCGAGGGCCTGGACATCGGCGGCCACGTCAGCGCCAGCGGCCCGTTCGGCCGGTTCTGCCTGCAGCCGGGCGACCACAACGCCCGCTACCTGCTGATCGCCACCGGCACCGGGGTCACCCCGTACCGGTCGATGCTGCCGCTGCTGGCCACCGCCATGGCCGAGCGTGGCGTGGAGGTGGTCCTGCTGCAGGGCGCGCGCACCCCCGCCGAGCTGCTCTACAGCGACGACTTCTATGCCTTCGCGGCCGCCCACCCGGGCTTCCGCTATGTGCCGTGCCTGTCCCGCGAGCTGCCGGAGAACCCGCATCCTGACGTGCGCCACGGCTACGTGCAGCAGCACCTGGCCGAGTTCGCCCCGAGCGCGGCCACCGACATCGCCTACCTGTGCGGCAACCCGGACATGGTCGATGCCACCTTCGAGGCGCTGAAAGAGGCCGGCCTGCCGACCCCGCAGGTGCGGCGCGAGAAGTACGTCAGCAGCAAGTAACCCCGCTTCCCGGCGCGCCGCTGGCCGGTGCGCGGCAGCCAGGTGCCGCTGCCCGGTCCCGGACCGGGCAGCGGAGCGTCGTGGCGAGCGGTAAGATGCGCCGCGCGCCGCTTCCGCCTGGCTGACTCGATGCCCCTGCATTTCCCCACCATTGCCGTGCTCGGCTTCCTGCTGTGCCTGGGCATCGCCATGGGTTTTTCGTTGCTGCTGCTTGTGCTGCGTCGGCAGCCGGCGCTGCGGCTGTGGACGGCCAGCCTGTGGATGCTGTCGGTCAGCCTGACCCTGGTCGCGCTGCGGCCGTACCTGCCGCAGGTTGCCGGAATCCTGTCGGGCAACGTCGCGGTCGCGCTGTCCGGCGTGCTGATGCTGTACGGCGTGGCGCGCCATCTTGGCCGCCGACTGCCGGCGTGGCAGCCGGTGGCATTGACGGCCACCTATCTTGGCGCGATCGCATTCTTCCTGGTGGTCCATCCCAGCCTGGTCATCCGGCTGCACGTGTTCAGCGTGTTCGCGGTACTGCTCAACGGCTGGATGACCTGGCTGCTGCTGCGCCACGCACCGCCGGCGCAGCGCACCAGCTGCCGGCTGGCGGCGGCGGTGTTCGCCGCGCAGACGCTGCTGTACCTGGCCCGCCTGTTCCTGCCGGTGGCCCCGGATGCGGGTGACGACCTCCTGCGCGCGGGTGCACCGGTCTTTGCGACGTATCTGGTCGGGCTGATCCTGGAGCTGGCGCGGTGCTTCGCGCTGGTGCTGCTGCTGGTGGAACGCATGCTGGTGGACCTGCAGCGACTGGCACGCACCGACGTGCTGACCGGCCTGCTCAACCGCGGGGCGGTGCTGGCCGACGGTGCCAGCCTGCTGGAGCTCAACCGCCGCCCCGGCCGGCCACTGGCGTTGCTGCTGCTGGACGTGGATCACTTCAAGCAGATCAATGACCGCTGGGGACATCTGGCCGGCGATGCGGTACTGCGGCATGTCGCCGACGTGCTGAGCAGCTGCGTCGCCGATCGCGAGCACCTGCTGGGCCGCTATGGCGGGGAGGAGTTCGTCCTGTTGCTGCCGGGGGCCGATCAGGCCCAGGCGCGGCAGTGCGCCGATCGCCTGCGCCAGGCGCTGCGTGAGTCGTCCGCGCGGCTGGACGGCATGCCGGTGCCGGTGACGGCGAGCATCGGCCTGGCGATCGAGCAGGGCACAGGCGACATGGCGCGCCTGCTCGGTGCAGCCGATGCCGCGTTGTACCGGGCCAAGGCCGAGGGCCGCGACCGCACCATCAGCGCGGCGGCCTTGACGGTGCAGTGAGGTGCGCGGCGACGCCGCCGCCTTCCCCGGCACGGGGCCAGCCGTGTAAGTTGGGTCACATCGGCCACGCCCGCGCGTCGTGGTGGCATGACCTTCAACAAGGGGAAGTACGGAAGATGTCTACACACCACCTGAGGCTGGCCGGTGCGCTGGTCGCCGCCCTGTGTGCCGGCTGTGCGCCGGTACCGGAAGATGCATCCGGCGCCGCCGCCGCTCAACGCCTTTTCGGCACGCTCGCGTTCCAGCCCTGCACCCTGACCAGCGCGCAGGCCAGCGCGAACGTGGAGGCACAGTGCGCCACGCTGCAGGTGCCGGAAAATCCGGCCGAACCCGACGGCCGCCGGATCGGGTTGAACATCGCCTGGCTGGAGGCCGGCAATGACGGCGCTGGCAAGGCCGACCCGGTCTTCTTCCTCGCCGGTGGCCCCGGCCAGGCCGCGACCGAGGTCGCCGCACCGGTGAACATGGCACTTCGCGATGTGCGCAAGCAGCGCGACATTTTCCTGATCGATCAACGCGGCACCGGCAAATCCAATCCGCTCACCTGCCTGGATGCGCAGGGCAAGGAGCTGCCGCTGGATGAGAACGCGGCGCCGAGCGCGCGCCTGATCGAAGACTATGCCCGCCGCTGCGCGCAGTCGCTGACCGGTCGCGCCGATACCCGCTTCTACACCACCACCGAAGCCATCGGCGACCTCGATACGGTGCGCAAGGCACTGGGCGTGGACAAGATCAACGTGATCGGTGGCTCCTACGGCACGCGCGTGGCACAGCAGTACGCCGCGCACTATCCGCAGCACACCCGCACCGTCGTGATCGATGGCGTGGTGCCGAACGACCTGGTGGTCGGTGGCGACTTCGCCAACACCTTCGAAGATGCGATCACCCTGCAGTCGGCGCAGTGCCGCCAGGATCCGATCTGCGCCAAGCGCTTCCCGGTGGACACCCGCACCCAGCTGCGCAACGTCATGGCCACGCTGGCCAGGGCGCCGGTCGAGGTCGAGTACCGCAATCCCGGCACCGGCCAGGCCGAGCGTGATGTGCTGACCGCCGATTCGGTGACCGGACTGGCCTTCATGTTCTCGTACATGCCCGAGCTGTCCTCGCTGCTGCCGGTGATGCTTGATGAGGCCGCGCAGGGTCGCTATGCGCCGCTGATGTCGCTGAGCAAGATGGCCAGCCGCACGCTCGGGGTGCAGATGAACCGTGGCATGCAGTGGTCGGTGCTGTGCGCCGAAGATGCCGATCGCTACCAGGAAGGCGCGCAGGGCGACCGTGTGCTCGGCCCGGAAGTGGCGCGCATGTTCTTCGCCGCCTGCCCGGCCTGGAACGCCGGTTCGCGACCGAAGGATTTCACCGCGCCGTTCGCCTCGACGCTGCCGGTGCTGCTGCTGTCGGGCCAGTTCGATCCGGTCACGCCGCCGCGCTACGCCGAGCAGGTGCTCAAGCAGCTGCCCAACGGGCGTCACCTGCTCGCCAAGGGGCAGGGCCACGGCACGATCAACGCCGGCTGCATGCCGCGCATCCTCGGCCAGTTCATCGACACGGCGGATGCCAAATCCCTCGACGCCACCTGCCTGGATACCCTCAGCCCGGTGCCCGCCTTCACCTCGTTCAACGGATGGGCCCCATGAACCGTTTCTCCCACCGCACCGGGGAGGTGCGCGCATGATCGTCGCCGAGAACCTGCATAAAGCGTTCAAGACCAAGACCGGCCTGATCCAGGCCGTCCAGAACGTCGGCTTCCAGGCCGAAGACGGCCGCATCACCGGCCTGCTCGGGCCGAACGGTGCCGGCAAGACCACCACCATGCGCATGCTGTACACGCTGATGAAGCCCGACCAGGGCCGCGTGCTGGTGGATGGCATCGACGCGGCGGTGGACCCGGTCGCGGTGCGTCGCCAGCTGGCGGTCCTGCCGGACGCGCGCGGGGTGTACAAGCGCCTGACCGCGCGCGAGAACATCGCCTACTTCGGCCAGCTGCACGGCATGAGTGCAGCGCGGATCCGCGAGCGCACCAAGGTGTTGTGCACGGCGCTGGAGATGGAGGACATCCTCGACCGCCAGACCGAAGGCTTCTCGCAAGGCCAGCGCACCAAGACCGCGATCGCCCGCGCCCTGGTGCACGACCCGCGCAACGTGATCCTGGATGAGCCCACCAACGGGCTGGACGTGATGACCACGCGCGCGCTGCGCGGGTTCCTGCGCGGGCTGCGTGACGAAGGTCGCTGCGTGATTTTCTCGAGCCACATCATGCAGGAGGTGGCCGCGCTGTGTGACCACGTGGTGATCATCGCGCAGGGCACGGTGATGGCCGCCGGCAGTGCCGATGAGCTGCGCGCACAGACCGGGGAAAGCAACCTGGAAGATGCCTTCGTCAAGGCAATCGGTACCGAAGAAGGATTGCACGCATGAGTTCGTTCGCCACGCTGTTGACCGTGATGCGCAAGGAACTGCGCGATCTCTCCCGTGACCGCCGCACGCTCGCGCTGACGCTGCTGCTGGGGCCGCTGTTGTACCCGGTACTGATCCTGGGCATGAGCAAACTGGCCGAAAGCCGGGTCAAGACGCAGATCGAGCAGCCGCTGGAAATCCCGATGATCGGCGGCGAGCATGCCCCCAATCTGGTGCGTTTCCTGGCATCGCAGGGTCTGAATGCGACCGAGGCACCGAAAGACCTCACCGAGGCGATCCGCAGCCAGCGCATTGATGTGGCGCTGCGCATCAGCCCGGACTTCGGCAAGGACTGGGCCGACGGCCGCCCGGCGCTGGTCGAGATCATCAAGGACAGCACCCGCCGCGCCGCCGATATTCCCAGCAGTCGCCTGGAGGCGGCACTGGGCGGCTACAGCCAGCAGGTCGGTGCGCTGCGCCTGCTGGCGCGCGGTATCGATGCACAGGTGGCGCGACCGCTGGACGTCGCCGCACAGGATCTGGCCACCGCCGAAGCCAAGCGCGGCATGATGCTGTCAGTGCTGTTGCCGATCCTGCTGACCATCACCTCGTTCCTGGGCGGCGCCTACCTGGTGATGGACACCACGGCCGGCGAGCGTGAGCGGCAATCGCTGGAGCCGCTGCTCGCCACCCCCGCACCGCGCAGTGCGATCGTCAGCGGCAAGATCGCCGCAGCCTGCGCTGTCGGTGTGGCATCGCTGTTGCTGACCCTGGCGGCCTTCAAGATCAGCGCGCAGCTTTCCTCGGGCGGGGTAGGCCGGCAGCTCAACATGGGTTTCCTGCCGATGCTGCAGATGCTGCTGATCATGCTGCCGATGCTGTTCATCGGTACGTCGCTGCTGACCTTCCTCTCGGCCGCCGCCAAAAGCATGAAAGAAGCCCAGAGCCACATGACCTGGCTGATGCTGCTGCCGATGCTGCCGGGGTATGCGCTGATGGTGTACCCGATCAAGAGTGAGCTGTGGCAGTTCGCGGTGCCGTTCCTGGCACAGAACCAGATGCTGCTCAAGATCATCCGCCACGAAGCGATCAGCCCACAGATGTGGGCGGTCTACCTCGGTGCGGGCTTCGGGCTGGCGGCGCTGTTCTGGTATGCCGCGGTGCGCCGCTACCATCAGGAGCGGTTGGCGATTTCGGGTTGATCCACGAAGGGCTTCGAAAGGGGCCCTTCTTCAGGGGTGGATTCGCATGACGACAGCGCGCCTCAGCGCTTGACCGGTGAGGCGCGGTCCGTGTTGGATACGACACATGGGATCACTGGTAGAGGCTGCACTCGCAGGCGATCTGCGCTTACCGCGATGCTGTCCGGCTAGATTGATGGGTGACGAGCTTTCGGAGACGGAGAGCGAGCCCGCCCATGCATATCGATGCAAATCTTGTCGTGTTGTACGTTTTCAGCGTGGTCGTGATGATCGCCATGCCAGGCCCTGTTGCGGTGTTCGTGGCAGGCACCGGCATCGTCGGTGGACCGAAGCTGGCGCTTCGGGCGATTGCCGGCACCAACGCTGGCTCCCTCGTACTGATCGTGCTGTCGATGCTGGTCGTCCAAGGGCTGCTGTCTATCAATGAGACGGTGTTTACCTTGCTCAAAGGCGGCGGCGCCCTTTACATCGGCTATCTCGGCTACAAGATGCTGCACGATGCCGGAAGGGCGGCGGCCACGCCGGTGGCGACGCACGGGAGTTTCACAAAGGGCTTCGTGATGTCGATCTCGAACCCTAAAGACATCATCTTCTTCGCATCGTTCTTTCCGCAGTTCCTCGAGATCACGCCTCAGCCAACGGTGAGCCTGGGGCTGCTGACCGGACTGTGGATCGTGCTGGACTTCGCCACCCTGATGACGGTCTGCCTGTTGGTCCGGCGGTTGGTGAAACCAAACGTGCACCGGGGGATGCTGCGCGTCTCAGGCGTCTTGCTGATGCTGATTGCCCTGCTCGGCGTGGGGATGGCAGGGCGTGATCTCGTCAGCGCTGGGTTGCCCGCCACCATGGCGTTGCAAGAACCTTCGACTGCCCTATAGCGGCAGTGCTGCATGCGCCACTGAAATCAGAAAAAAGGCCCGGATCACTCCGGGCCTTTCGTCATACCAGCTTACGTCGCGATCAGCCGCCTTCCGGCGCGAAGGCAAGCGTGCGGCGCGTGGTGACCGGTGCACCGACCGGTTCGAACTTCCAGCGTTTGACGGCATTGAGTGCTTCGCGGTCGAACACGCGGGCCGGGGTGGCGCGCAGCACGCGGGCGGCGGTCACCGAGCCGTCGGTGCCGACGGTGAGTTCGACCAGGACTTCGCCGGAGGTGCCCGAACGCAGCGCGTCGGCCGGGTAGCGCGGGGCGGGCGTGCTGACCGGGCGCAGGCTTGGTGCGGCGGCGGCCTGGCGGGTCGCCGCAGCCTGCTGGGCGGCCGCCTGCTGCTGGCGCTGTTCGGCCTCGCGACGGGCGTTGGCCTGGCGCTCGGCATCCTGCGTATCACGGCGCGCGGCTTCCTGCTGGGCAGCAATCTGGCGCGCGGCCTCGGCTTCGGTGGTCTGCTGCTGCGCCAGGCGCTGTTGTTCCACCAGCTGCTTGGCGCGGGTCTCGGCGTCCTTCTTGACCTTGTCGGTCTCTTCCTGGGTGCGCTTGAGCGCAGTCTGCATGCTGCCGCTGATGCCCTGCTTCAGGCGGGGCAACGCCGGGGCGGTCGGGTCGACTTTCTCGATCAGCGCGACCAGGCGCTGGGTCTCAGCGAAGTCTTCGCGGCCCAGGTTCTGCTCGGCGGCAATCAGGGTGTACGGCAGCAGATCGGTCAACGCGCTCTTGACCGAGGCATCATCCGGGGTCTTGTCACGCAGCGCCAGGTAATACTCGATGGCGTTGTCGCCGGCCGGGGCGTACATGCGGTTCTCGCGCAGCGCCTTGCCGGCCAGCTCGCGCAGTTCTTCGGTGCCCAACGATTGGACCTTGGCTGACACCGCCGGTGCGGCCGGCGCAGCAGTGGGGGCTGCCGGTGCCGCAGGCGCGGCCGGTACGGTTTCGTCCTTGCCCGAGCAGGCGGACAGGGCCACCAGCAGGATCATCGGCGCGAACAGCCGCGCCGGGCCATGAGTCTTGACGTGCGACATCCAACTCCCCTTTGAAGACGACGATACGTAGGGCCTGATGCGGTCAGGCCGACCGAAGGCCATGGACGTTTCCCGACGTCCACGGCGGACCCGCAGGTGTGCAATCTAGCATCACCCCGCCCGGCCCGGGGGCCGGGCGGCCAGGGCAGGGGGCATCCTCACCGATGCCGCTGCTGCCGGGCAAGCCTCAGTGAGACAACGTCTTGCTCGGCGTCCCGTTCATCAGCTTGTCGGTGTAGGCGATACCGATCGCCGACAGGATGAAGGCGGCATGGATGATGGTCTGCCACATCACGCCGGTGGAGGTCATGGGCGAGCACTTGAAGGCTACGGCGGCCGTGGGCCCGGCGGCTGCGACAGCGGCCGAAACGGCCTGCAGGTACGCGTCGCTGTTGCACGATGGCAGCCCATCCAGATTGCCAGCTGCAATGAAGGTCTTCAGCAGGTGGATCGAGGAGATGCCGATGATCGACAGCGCCAGCTTCACCTTCAACACGCTCGCATTGACGTGGCTCAGCCACTCCGGCTGGTCGGGGTGGTTTTCCAGGCGCAGGCGCGATACGAAGGTCTCGTAGCCGCCCACGATGACCATCACCAGCAGGTTGGAGATCATCACCACGTCGATCAGGCCCAGCACCAGCAGCATGATCTGCTGCTCGCCCATCTCATTGGCCTCGTGCAGCAGGTGCCACAACTCCTTGCCGAACAGGAACACATAGACGCATTGCGCCAGGATCAGGCCCAGGTACAGCGGCAGCTGCAGCCAGCGCGAGGCGAAGATCAGGGAAGACAGGGGACTGATGGGGGTCTGGGTCGAGCTCATGCTGGAATGCTGCGTTGCGGGGACGGCGCAGCGTAACGGTCCGGCTTGACCCTGCCAAGCCGAATGACGGACTAGACTCGGTATTCCCAATCCGCGAGCCGTCGCCATGATCGACCTGTACTACTGGCCTACCCCGAATGGCCACAAAGTCACGCTGATGCTGGAGGAGACCGGCCTGGCGTACCGGATCCAGCCGGTGAACATCGGCGCCGGGGACCAGTTCACGCCCGACTTCCTGGCGATCTCACCCAACAACAAGATGCCGGCGCTGGTCGACCACCAGCCCACCGACGGCGGCGCGGCGCAGAGCGTGTTCGAGTCCGGCGCCATCCTGCTGTACCTGGCCGAAAAGACCGGCCGCTTCCTGCCGGCCGACAGCCGCGGCCGGGTGGCGGTGCTGGAATGGCTGTTCTGGCAGATGGCCGGCCTTGGCCCGATGAGCGGTCAGATGGGCCATTTCAACGTCTACGCGCCCGAAAAGATTCCCTATGCGATCGAGCGCTACAACAACGAAGTGCGCCGCCTGCACGGCGTGATGGACAAGCGCCTGGCGCAGAGTGCCTACCTCGGCGGCGATGACTACAGCATCGCCGACATGGCCAGCTACCCGTGGATCGGGGCCTACGACACGCTTCCGGTCGATTTCAGCGCCTTCCCGAACCTCAAGCGCTGGCATGACGCGATCGCTGCGCGCCCGGCCACCCAGCGGGCCTACGCCCTGCGCGAGAAGGTGAACCCACAGGCCGGCAAGCCGCTCAGCGACGAAGAGCGCAAGCACCTGTTCGGCCAGCGCTGACGCGGTGGTCGCTTGCCCGGTCGTGCCGGCCGCTGGCCGGCTCCCCGCAGCGGTGGGCGCGCCCGGACGCCCGCCATCCCCGGCACGACCGGAACGGTTTTGGTTAGGATGAAGCGTTCCCCGTGCCGTTTTCCTGGCCGGGGACTGCCCAGACGCTCCCGGAACCCTCCATGCGCCACCTGTTTGCTTCGCTCGCCCTGATGCTCGCCTCGACCTCGATCGCCCACGCTGAAAAACTGACCCTGAATGCCATCACCGGCCCGCTGCCGTTGTCCGGCCCGACCCTGATGAAACCCAAGGTGGCCCCGGATGGCTCGCAGGTCAGCTTCCTGCGCGGCAAGGATGCGGACCGCAACCAGCTGGACCTGTGGGCGTACGACATCGCCAGCGGCCAGACCCATCTGCTGGTGGATTCCAAGGTGGTGCTGCCCGGCACGGAAACCCTGAGCGACGCCGAGAAGGCCCGCCGCGAGCGCCAGCGCATCGCCGCGATGACCGGCATCGTTGATTACCAGTGGTCGCCGGATGCACGCACGTTGCTGTTCCCGCTCGGCGGCGAGCTGTACCTGTACGACCTGAGCAAGCAGGGCGAGGCCGCGGTGCGCCAGCTCACCCATGGAGAAGGCTTCGCTACCGATGCCAAGCTGTCGCCGAAGGGCGGCTTCGTCAGCTTCGTGCGTGCCCGCAACCTGTGGGTGATCGATCTGGCCAGTGGCGAGCAGATCCAGCTCACCCGCGATGGCAGCGACACGATCGGCAACGGCGTGGCCGAGTTCGTCGCCGATGAGGAAATGGACCGCCACACCGGCTACTGGTGGGCACCGGACGACTCGGCGATCGCCTTCGCCCGCATCGATGAATCGCCGGTGCCGGTGCAGAAGCGCTACGAGATGTATGCCGACCGCACCGAGATGATCGAACAGCGTTACCCGGCGGCCGGCGACCACAACGTCACCGTGAAGCTGGCCGTGATCGCGCCGCGTCAGAACGCCACGCCGACCTGGATCGACCTGGGCCGCACTCCCGACATCTACCTGGCCCGCGTCGATTGGCGTGATCCCCAGCGCCTGACGTTCCAGCGCCAGTCGCGCGACCAGAAGACGCTCGAACTGATCCAGACCGAGCTGGCCAGCGGCCAGCAGCGCACCCTGGTGACCGAAACCTCGCCGACCTGGGTGCCGCTGCACAACAGCCTGCGCTTCCTCAAGCAGGGCGGCTTCGTGTGGTCGTCCGAGCGCAGTGGTTTCGAGCACCTGTACCGCATCTCCGATGACGGCAGGACCGTCACCGCGCTGACCGCCGGCACCTGGCCGGTGGACGAACTGCTGGCCGTCGACGAAGACGCGGGCAAGGTGTATTTCCGCGCCGGCGTGGACAGCCCGCGCGAAAGCCAGCTGTACGCCGTGTCGCTGCAGGGTGGGGTGCCGCAGCGCCTCTCCCAGGCCCCGGGCATGCACACCGCCAGCTTCGCGCGCAACGCCAGCGTCTACGTGGACAGCTGGTCCAACACCACCACGCCGCCGCAGATCGCGCTGCACCGTGCCAACGGCGAGAAGATCGCGACCCTGGTCGAGAACAATCTGGAAGGCCCGGCGCATCCGTACGCGCGCTATCTCGATGCGCAGCGCCCGGTCGAGTTCGGCACCCTGACCGCCGCCGACGGCAAGACCGAGCTGCATTACAGCCTGATCAAGCCGACCGGTTTCGATCCGGCCAAGCGCTACCCGGTGGTCGTGTACGTCTATGGCGGCCCGGCCTCGCAGACGGTCACCAACAGCTGGCCCGGCCGTGGCGATCATCTGTTCAACCAGTACCTGGCCCAGCAGGGCTACGTGGTGTTCTCGCTGGACAACCGCGGCACCCCGCGTCGCGGTCGTGATTTCGGCGGCGCGCTGTACGGCGTGCAGGGCACGGTCGAAGTGGCCGACCAGCTGCGCGGCGTCGCCTGGCTGAAGCAGCAGGCGTGGGTGGACCCGGCGCGCATCGGCGTGCAGGGCTGGTCCAACGGCGGCTACATGACCCTGATGCTGCTGGCCAAGGCCTCCGACAGCTACGCCTGCGGCGTGGCCGGTGCACCGGTGACCGATTGGGGCCTGTACGACACCCACTACACCGAGCGCTACATGAACCTGCCGGGCAACAACCCGAAGGGCTATGAAGAAGCGCGCGTGCTGGCGCATATCGACGGCCTGCGCTCGCGGCTGCTGCTGATCCACGGCATGGCCGATGACAACGTGCTGTTCACCAACTCTACCGTGTTGATGAGCGCGTTGCAGAAGCGCGGCCAGCCGTTTGAACTGATGACCTATCCCGGTGCCAAGCACGGCCTGTCGGGCAGCAACGCGCTGCACCGCTACCGCCTGGCCGAGGACTTCCTGGGGCGCTGCCTGGCGCCCTGATCCCCCGTTCCTGCCACCGGCCTGACAAGGAGTTTGCCGATGACATTGCCGCCCGCACTTCCTGGTACCACCGTGCCCACCGGCTGGTGGCGACGCCACTGGCGCTGGGCCATGCCAGTGGCGGTGGTGGTCGGCATTGCGGCGGCAGCGGGGGCGGTGTGGTTCGCGCTGTCGCAGTGGGCGTACTGGAGCAAATCCAGCACGCCCTACCAGGAGGCCATGCGCCGCGCGCGCTGCAACATCGAGCTGGTCGAGGCCCTCGGTGAACCGTTGCGTGATGGCTACCTGCCGGCGGGATCGATGCATTCCAATGGGCAGAGCCAGTTCGTGATCGGGGTGAGCGGTCCACAAGGGAAGGGCCGCCTGTTCCTCAACGCCAAGCGTAGTGGCGAGCACTGGGACTACCCGATGCTGTATGTGGTCACCGATGCCAACGAGGCCATCGATCTGACCGCGCTGGATGATGCCGAGGCGGCCGAGCGCTGTGCGTTGGCTGAGTGCCGCGCCAAGGGCGAGTGTCCGCCGTCGCTCAGTCTTTGAGAGGCGAAGCTGACGTTGCTGCCTTCTGGATTCGCAATGACTGCTGTTTTCGTTGATACCGTGATGCCACGCTGGGTTCTGCGTACCCGCGGTCTCTAGTCTCGATGCACCTGCCCGTTTGGGCAATGCTGCGGGCGAGGTGGAGCGGTGGAACGAATCTTGAGTGGCTTGATGGCTGTGTTGTGTGGTTTGTTTTTAGCGCCGACAACCTTTGCGGCGCTACCGTTCATCGAGGTTCCCACTGGTGGGTGGGATCCCGGGCTGGAGGCGCGCAAGCACTATGCCGGCGGAATGTATGACTGGGTGCGCCGGGTCAAGGTAGATCGCACGGCACTGGCGTCCGATCGGATCCAGGTCGATCTGTTCGACGACGTGTTCATTATCGAGCGCACGCCCCTGATCGCCAGAGAGCCGGAAGATGTTCCTCTATATGTGGCGGATGTCAGCACGCATGATGTCCAGCGCTCGCCCACGTCGCGGCAACTGTGGGCAGGGACGATCATCGGCGTGCGGGGGCCTGGGGGAATGTCGAGCACTGTCGAAATCACCGAGCTGGGCAACGGCGACCTCATGTCCAGTTTTTCACGTGGCCATTTGCTGTATCAGCTGTTTGGGGATCTACTGGTACGCATCGATCTGCGCCGGGTTCCCAATGAAGCACCCACGGTGCGTGATCCCTATCCGGCGGACCCGCTCATCCTGGATAAGGCTGCTTCCCCATCAACCGCGGTATCGACGATACGCGTGGCTTTTGGGTACGGAAATGGTGCGCTTGTCAACGGTAGGGAGCAGGTTTTCAGAATGATGGAGGGAGCGGTCGAACACGCAACTGCTGGCTTCCTCGCTAGCGGTATTCGGGTTGAACTACAGCGGGCTGGAAATGCGCTGCCCGGCTACGCTGAATCCAGCGTGGTACAGACGCTGGATGACCTTGTTCTGGGCTCTAACGGCCCGCTCTGGCTGGTGCATAGGATGAGGCATCTCGAAAAGGCGGATTTGATGCTGATGATCATCGACACGAAAGATCCGGAATCCGTCTGCGGTCAAGCACAACGGCTTCTGGCAACGAAGGAAACGGCATTTGCGGTGGTTGAACGTCGCTGCCTTCCTAATGAGATCAACAGCCTCGCCCATGAAATCGGCCACCTCTTGGGCGCCGACCATGATCCTGCACACGCGTCCATCAGCCCTCCAAAATTCCAATACGGGCATGGCTATCAATCACCATTGAATACACCTGACCGGTGGAGGACAGTGATGGCTTACGATTGCAGTGATCGTGCATGCGGACGGGTCAACCGCTGGTCATCTCCGCGGGTGAGCCACAACGGATTGCCGGCTGGAACGGCGCGTCTGCATGACAACGTCCGCGTGTTGAATGAGACACGAGCCACAATAGCTGCATTCTATCCAGACCCGTGAGCAGACTGACCCGGGCCGGGAGGTTAACAATCAAGCCATGACCTCCGGCCAATTGCCCCCGACCCGCCAAGTGCGTAGGGTCGCAGGCATCCTGCCCTGGAGTTCCTGCATGAAGCCGCTTGTCCTTGCTGTTGCGTTGGCCCTGTCCGTTCCCGCCGCGCTGTCGGCCCCGCCGGCGTTGGCCGCCCCGGCTGCCGCCAAGCCCGCCGCTTCGCCCGCATGGGTCACCCGCAGCAACCAGCTGGCGCAGATCCTGCTGGATGCGCAGGGCCCGTTCCAGCCGGAAGAGACCGGCTTCTTCGGCGTGCCGGGCTATGACGACAAGGTGGCCGACTTCGGCCCCGACAACGGTGCCCGCTACCGCGCGGCGATGGCCAAGGCGCGCAGTGAACTGCAGGCCAAGCTTGCCACCGAGCGCGATCCCAACGTCCGCCAGGACCTGGCGATCATGATCGCCGCCGCCAACCAGAACATCGAAGGCAGCGAACTCAACGAGAAGTACCTGCTGCCGTGGAGCGACACCCCGCAGACCGTGTTCAGCGGCCTCAACCTGCTGCTGTCCGATCAGGTGCCGGCCGAGCGCCGGGCCAAGGCGCTGGATCGCCTGAAGGCCTACGCCGGGCTTGCCCCGGGCACGCAGCCGGTGACCACGCTGTCGCGCCAGCGCTATGAAGAACGCCTGGGCGACAAGACCCTGCTGCAGCCGACGAAGATCGAAGTCGAGCAGTCGCTGGCCAACGTGGACACCTACATCACCGGCATCGAACAGCTGTTCGGCAAGTACAAGGTGGCCGGCGCCGCGCAGGCGCTGCAGACCATCGCCAGCCAGCTGCGCGAGTACCGTGATTGGACCCGCCGTGAAGTGCTGCCCAAGGCCCGCACCGATGCGCGTCTGCCCGAGCCGCTGTATGCCTACCAGCTCAAGCGCGTGGGCATCGACATCGCCCCGGCGCTGCTGATGCAGCGGGCCCAGCTGGAATTCATGGAAACCCGCTCGGCGATGCGCCAGCTGGCGCCGCTGGTGGTGCAGGCCAAGGGCCTGAAGGTCACCGACAGCACCGATCCGGTGGCGGTGGTGCGTGCGCTCAAGGGCGACAAGATTCCCGACGATCAGCTCGAGCACCACTACCGCGGCGTGATCGATGCGATCGACCCGATCATCCGCAAGGAAAGGATCGTCGATGTGCCGCAGCGTCCGATGCAGATGCGCCTGGGCTCGGCCGCCGAAAGCGCCGCCTCGCCGGCACCGCATTTCCTGCCGGCGCCGCTGGTCGGCAATACCGGGCAGCAGGGCACCTTCGTGTTGCCGCTGGGCAACCCGGCCGCCGGCGACAAGGCCGCGCAGTACGACGATTTCAACTTCGGCTCGGCCGCCTGGACGCTGAGCGCGCATGAAGGCCGCCCGGGCCACGAACTGCAGTTCACCGCGATGGTCGAGCGCGGCATCTCGCTGGCCCGCACGATGTTCGCCTTCAATTCGGTCAACGTGGAAGGCTGGGCGCTGTATGCCGAAGCGGAGATGGTGCCGTACGAGCCGCTGGACGGTCAGCTGATCGCGCTGCAGTTCCGCCTGCTGCGGGCCGCGCGCGCGATGCTGGACCCGATGCTCAACCTGGGTCAGATCGACCGGGCCAACGCCGAGCGCGTGCTGATCGATGAGGTTGGCCTGTCCAAGGCGATGGCCACGCAGGAGCTGGACCGCTACATGGTGCGCATGCCCGGCCAGGCCGGCAGCTACTTCTACGGCTACACCCGGATTCTTGAGCTGCGCATGCAGACCGAGCTGGCGCTGGGCGATCGCTTCGACCGGCTGGCGTTCAACAACTTCCTGCTCGACCAGGGTCTGCTGCCGCCGGACCAGCTGGCCAAGGCCGTCAATGACGTGTTCGTGCCGAAGTACAAAAGCGCGGCCAAGCGCTGACGCGTTTGCGGTAGGCACCGACCGTTGGTCGGTGCGCTATCCCAGCAGCCACGACCAACGGTCGTGGCCTACCGCGGCCTTCGTTACCGCTGCGGCGTGATCGTCTGCGTCGGCAGACGCGGCGCCGGCGGCGGATTCGGTACCCAGATCGCCACACCGGCCGCGCGCTTCTGCGTGGTCGGGATGCCGATGCCCACACCACCGCCCACGTGCGAGCCGTAGCTGCCCGCACCGACGGACATGCCGACTGGCGAGCCGCTGGAACCCACGCCCATCAGGATCACGCCGTTGGCCCCGAGGGCGGCGGCCTCACGCTTGAGCCGCATGACCGCGGCATCGGTCTGGCCCTGCGTGCCGAAACCCACCGCGCTGGCCGATTCGAGCTGGGCGATTTCCTGCGACCCGGCCGGCGGAGTGGAGTAGATCTGCACCGTGGCCGGATCGACCGGCGCACGCGCCTGGCCGAGCATGACCTTGGAGGTACTGGCGCAGCCGGCGCTGAGCAGCGCCAGGCCCAGCAATGCAGCGCATCGGATGTTCATGGCGTTACCCCTGTGTGTGATGGCTGGGATGATCGGCGCTGGCGACTGAATCGGTCCCAACCCCTGCCAGCGCACCCTAGCACCGGCCCGGTGAGGCCCCCGCCAACGGCGTCTCGCTGCCGCTTGCGCCTGCGCCGGGAACCGCTATGGTGGGCCACGCATTCACCTCAAGGAGCCGGGCATGGGATTGATCAGTCTGTTGTGGGGCATCGTCGCGCTGCTCTGGATGATTGTGGCCCTGATCCCGCTGCTGGGGTGGGGCAACTGGTTCCTGATCCCGTTCGCGGCGGTGGGCGCGGTCATCGCCGCGATCGGCATCCTGTTCACCCACGCCAGCAAGCGCGGCCGGGCCTGGACCGGGCTGGTGCTCAACGGCATCGTGGTGGTGGTGGGCATCGTCCGGCTGGGGCTGGGTGGCGGCATCATCTGAGCGGCCCGTGCGCGGCCCGGGTGCGACCGACCGTCGCAGCTCACGGCCGCCCGGTACCATCGGCGTAGAATGACCGGCTGCCGCATCCGGCTCTGCCGGCGGTCCACGCCCGTCCGGGCGCTCTCCCTGCACCGATGATCATTCGTCCTCGTCCCCACGGCTGGCAACTGCTCTACATCCTGCGCGGCTCCATCGTTCCGGCGGTGGCCCCGAAGGTGGTGGCGATCCTGCTGCTGTCGATCGCGGTGGCTGCCCTGGCCGAGCTGTGGCACCCGCCGGGCATCGAGCGCGTCTCGGTGGCACCGTTCACGCTGCTGGGCCTGGTGCTGTCGATCTTCCTGAGCTTCCGCAACAACGCCTGCTTCGAGCGCTGGTGGGAAGGCCGCAAGCTGTGGGGCCAGCTGATCTATGAATCCCGCAGCCTGGCCCGCCTGTGCCAGGCGCTGCTGGTCGACGATCCTGCGCTGCGCGACCGCGTGTGCCGGCTGTGCATCGGCTTCGCGCATGCGTTGGCCGCCCGCCTGCGTGGCCGCGACATGGCGCTGGCGGCGCTGCCGTGGGTGCCCGAGGCCGATCGCGCGCGGTTCGGCCAGCGCCTCAACGCGCCCGACCAGCTGCTGGCGATGATCGCCGCCGATCTCGCCCAGGCGCTGCGCGCCGGCCAGCTTGATCCGTTCCTGTACACCCAGTTCGAAACGCGCCTGCATGCACTGTCCAGCATCCAGGCCGGTTGCGAGCGCATCCTGACCACGCCGCTGCCGTTCGCCTACACGCTGCTGCTGCACCGCTGCGCATGGCTGTTCTGCGTGCTGCTGCCCTTCGGCCTGGCCAGCTCGCTGGGCTGGGCCACTCCCGTGGTCTCGGCCGTGCTCGCCTATGCGTTCTTCGGCCTGGACCAGCTCGGCGAGGAGATGGAAGAACCCTTCGGGCTGGAATCCAACGACCTGCCGCTGGATGCCATGGTGCGCATCATCGAGATCGACCTGCTCGACAGCCTGGGCGTCCAGCCGCTGCCCGAGCCGCTGCAACCGCGGCACTACCTGCTGCAGTAGGTCCTGCCCTCCTTCCTGCATTCCGTTCCGGAGTTCCTCATGGCACACCCCGACTACCGCCCCCGCCGCATGCGTCACGACGAGTTCTCGCGCCGTCTGATGCGCGAGAACACGCTGACCACCGACGACCTGATCTATCCGGTGTTCGTGCACGAGCTGGCCGGCCGCGCGCCGGTGGCCTCGATGCCGGGCGTGGAACGGCTGTCGATCGACGAGCTGCTGAAAGTGGCGGAAGAAGCGCTGGAGCTGGGCATTCCGGTGATCGACCTGTTCCCGGTGATCGATCCGGCCGGCAAGTCGCTCGATGCCGCGGCGGCATGGGACGAGAACGGCCTGGCACAGCGCGCCATCCGCGCATTGAAGTCGCGCTTCCCCGAGCTGGGCGTGATGACCGATGTCGCGCTGGATCCGTACACCACGCACGGCCAGGACGGCATCATCGATGACAAGGGCTATGTGCTCAACGACATTACCGTGGAGGCGCTGGTCAAGCAGTCGCTGTCGCATGCCGAAGCGGGCGTGGACATCATTTCGCCCTCGGACATGATGGACGGCCGCATCGGTGCGATCCGCCGTGCGCTCGATGCCGCCGGCCACGTCAATGTGCGGATCATGGCCTACTCGGCCAAGTACGCCTCGGCGTTCTACGGCCCGTTCCGCGATGCGGTCGGCAGCTCCACCGGCCTCGGCAAGGCGGACAAGAAGACCTACCAGATGGACCCGGCCAACGGCGACGAGGCCATGCGTGAGATCGCGCTGGATCTGGAAGAAGGGGCGGACATGGTGATGGTCAAGCCGGGCATGCCCTACCTGGACCTGGTGCGCCGGGTGAAGCAGCAGTTCGGCGTGCCGACCTTCGCCTATCAGGTCAGTGGCGAGTACGCGATGATGAAGGCGGCCTTCGCCAATGGCTGGCTGGACGAGCGGGCGTGCGTGATGGAGTCGCTGATCGGCTTCAAGCGTGCCGGCGCCGATGGCGTGCTGACCTATTTCGCCCCGCAGGTGGCGCGTTGGCTGCGCGAACGCTGACAATACGCGCCCACCCCGATACAGGACGACGATGATGCAGACGATGGGATGGCTACAGTGGGTGACCTGGACGGCTGGCGTGCTGGCCTTTGCCGTGGTCATCGGGCTGGTGATCCGTGGCGTGCGCCGCGCCGCGCGGCAGGCACCGGAGCAACCCTCCGCCGCGGCCCGCATCGCCCGTGAGGCGCAGCTGTCGCCCGCCTTGCAGGCACAGCTGGCCGCGTTGAACCAGCGCAAGGATCACGGCGAGATCAGCGAAGCGCAGTACGAGCAGCTGCGCGCGGAGCTGCTGCAGGGCCATTGACCCTGGGCGGCGCCGCCTCCACGGGTAGAGCGACGCCAAGCGTCGCTGCCCTTCGGCCCCGCAACATCAACCGCAGCCCGGACCCTGCGGCGCTGACGGCGCCTTGATCCGGTACAGATCCAGCCCGCCGGCACGCGGTGCGCGTGCCATGCCAGCCAGGACCATCTCCGACGGCTTCGACGCGTCCACCACCGGCGCACCGGTCTGGCCGTCGGCGGTATTGAAGGACAGCATCAGCGGCACCGCCGCCTGGCGGTGATCGCAGCTCGCCAGCAGGACCTGCGAATGCCCGTCGCTCGCGCGGGTGAACGCCAGTGCGCCGTCATTGTCCAGCCACGCCGCCCCAAGTTCGGCGGCGGCCGTGTTGAGCGGGGCCGGCAGGGCCTGCGCGGTACCGAATCCCTCGCCCTGCACGGGCGCCAGATACAGATCGAAGCCGCCCTGGGTCTGCCTGCCATTGCGTGAGAACAGCAGCGTGCGCCCATCCGGACGCAGCGCGGGCGCCCGTTCGTCGTCGCGCGTGTTGAGCGCCGGCAGGGCCTGCACGGCCTCGATGGTGCCGTCGGCGGTCACCGGGGCACGGTACAGATCGAAGCCGCCTTTTCCGCCGCTGCGGTTGGAGGCGAAGTACAGCCAGCGGCCATCGTGGCTGAAGTACGGGTCGCGCTCGTCATTGGCGCTGTTGAGCGCGAGCGGGGCAGGGTCCTGCCAGCGCCCCTCGCGCAGCACCGCCTGCCACAGGTCCCAGCCCCCCTTTCCGCCGGGTCGGTCGCTGGCCCAGACGATGCGCTGGCCATCCGCTGCGATCGTGGCCTGCGCCTCGTTGGCCTTGGTGGAGA
Organism: Stenotrophomonas sp. TWI1151; assembly: GCF_039673135.1. Lineage (NCBI taxonomy): Bacteria > Pseudomonadati > Pseudomonadota > Gammaproteobacteria > Lysobacterales > Lysobacteraceae > Stenotrophomonas > Stenotrophomonas sp. TWI1151. The sequence continues at coordinate 109,247 of NZ_JBDJLA010000003.1, read as the reverse complement.
CCACGCCCATGCCCTCGATGCCGAATTCGGAAAGCGCCATCGCGGCGGGTGTGCAGAGTAAACTGGCGCTCAGCGCGAGCAGAGACAATGGAATGCGCATCATCGCGTCCGTTGGGGTTTGCGTTCCATTCTAGGCCCGGAGCAGGAAACCCATGACCGACCGTTACGCCGTATTCGGCCAGCCCATCGCGCATTCGCAGTCGCCGCACATCCATGCCACGTTCGGCCGGCAGGAAGGCCTGGCGCTGGACTACCGTGCGATCGAGGCATCGCCGGGCGAGTTCCTGGCGGCCCTGGAGGCCTTTGCCGCCGAGGGTGGCGTGGGCGCCAACATCACCGCGCCGCACAAGGAAGCCGCCTTCGCGCTGTGCACCACGCTGACCTCGCGCGCGCGCCGCGCCGGTGCGGTCAACACGCTGCTGCGCAAGGGCGATCGCTGGCATGGCGATACCACCGATGGTATCGGCCTGGTCCGGGATCTCACCGACCGTCACGGCCTGGACCTGCGTGGCCGCCGCACCCTGTTGATCGGCGCGGGCGGCTCGGCCCGCAGCGTGGCCCCGGCCCTGCTGGATGCCGGCATCCTGGAGCTGGTGGTGGTCAACCGCACCCCCGAGCGCGCCGACGCGCTGATCGATGCGATGGGTGAGCCGGGTCGCGCCATCACCCGCTACTGGGAAGACATCCGCGAGCTGGGCGATTTCGAGCTGATCATCAATGCCACCTCGGCCGGCCGCGACCGCGCCGCGGAGTTCAAGCTGCCGCTGTCGCTGGTCAACAGCATGACCACCGCGGTCGACCTCAACTACGGCGAGGCCGCGATTGCCTTCACTGCGTGGGCGCGCTCGGCCAGCTGCCGCAACATCGTTGATGGCCTGGGCATGCTGGTCGAACAGGCGGCGGAGAGCTTCCTGCAGTGGCACGCCGTGCGCCCGCAGACCGATGCGGTCTACACCGAGCTGCGGACCCAACTGGCCCCGCTGGCCGGCGAGGACTGAGCCGGTGGACATGGATCTGCTGATCTCGATGCTGACCATGGTGGGCGTGCGCCTGCCGGTACTGATCGCGCTGGCGATCGCGGTGGTCTGGGTGGTGGATACCCCGCGCGGCGCGATCCGCAGCGTGGCCTTGGCTGCGCTGGGCGTGATGGCGCTGACCACCCTGGCCGGCCTGGTGCTGAACCTGGTGCCGATGTGGATGGTGCAGCAGGGCAACTACGAGAATCTGCAGCTGATGTCCAAGCTGCTCGGTGCCGGCCACTTCGCGCTCAATCTGTTCGAGGCGCTCGCGCTGGTGCTGCTGGTCTGGGCGATGACCCGCGCGCTGCGCGGCCGCGCCGTTCCCCCCACTGCGCCGCTGCCGCCACGCTGAGCGGGTGCAGCCACCTGTCGCGGCCCACAGTATTGGCGTGGGCCGCGTCACGGATATGAACCGGCGCGGAAAATGGCGCCGGTCACGGCCCCCGGGTCGTGAGAAAATGGGGGCCGTGATCCAGTCAGGCAGTCCCCCGGCGTGACCGAAAAAGTTGAAGCTCCCCGCGCCCTGAACGACGAGCTCAAGGCCGGCATCCGCGATGCCTACGCCAAGCTGCAGGCCAATACGCCCGGCTTCAGCACCCGGCGTTCGCAGAGCCAGATGATCGGCGTGGTGTCGCGTGCGCTCTCGCACAGCGGCGGCGTCGGCGTGGTCGAAGCACCCACCGGCGTCGGCAAGTCGCTGGGCTACCTGACCGCCGGCGTGCCGATCGCACTGGCGACCAAGAAGAAACTGGTGATCAGCACCGGCACCGTGGCGCTGCAGTCGCAGCTGGTCGAGCGCGACATCCCCAATTTCCTCAAGGCCACCGGCATCGAAGCCACCGTGGCGCTGGCCAAGGGCCGCACCCGTTACCTGTGCACCCGCAACGCGGCCGAAGCGCATGGCGATGGCGCGCAGGAAGGCATGTTCGACGACGAACAGCCGTTGTTCGACCGGCCGTTGGCGCCGATCGAGATGGACCTGGCGCAGTCGCTGAGCAAGGCCTTCCTGGAAGGCCGCTGGAACGGTGACCTGGACAACGCGCCGGAAACGATCAGCAACACCCTGCGCTCGCGCATCACCACGCCGGCCTCCGGCTGCGCCGGGCGCAAGTGCGCCTACTCGGCGCAGTGCGCGGTGCTGCGCTCGCGCAACACCGTGCGCGAGGCGCAGATCGTGGTGACCAATCACGCGCTGCTGTTGTCGGCGCTGTCGATCGGCGAGAGCGACAACGGCCAGCCGCTGATCGCGCCGCCCTCGGACATGCTGCTGGTGCTTGATGAAGGGCATCACATCGGCAACGTCGCCATCGACCAGGGCGCGGCCAGCCTCGCGCTGGACGAAATGGCCAAGCGCACCGGCCGCCTGCAGGTGCTGATCGCCGCGTCCTACCGCGCGGTGGACAAGGACAAGCTGGGCAACCTGCTGCCCAACGAGGCCATCGAAGCCGCCGCCAAGGTCAGCAAGCAGCTCAAGGCCTTCCGCGATGTGATCGACCGCAGCTGGCGGCCGGATCCTTCCGCACAGGAGCCGATGTGGCGCGCTCCGAATGGCCGCTTGCCGGACATCTGGATGCCGGAGATCGAGGCCATCGCCGACGACACCCGCGCGCTGTTCAACTGGGCGCACGCCGCGCTGACGCAGGTGGCCAAAGGCAAGCCCGAGGATGCCGCGCGCGAGCGTCTGCAGCGCAACCTCGGCATGGCGCTGGAGATGATCGAGCAGCAGCACAACCTGTGGACCGGCTGGCGTCGCGAGGACAAGGAGGGCCAGCCGCCGACCGCGCGCTGGATCACCCTCTCGCGCGATGGCGATCTGATTCTGCATGGCTCACCGGTCTCGGCCGCGAACGTGCTGCGCAAGCTGCTCTGGGACGAAGTGGACTCGGTGGTGATGACCTCGGCCACGCTCACCGGCGGTGGCGATTTCCAGGCGCTGGCGATCGACAACGGCATTCCGGCCGAGGCCGAGATGGTCTCGCTGGCCTCGCCGTTCGATCTGCCGAACCAAGCGCAGCTGATCGTGCCGGCATTCCCGGTCACCCCGGATGACAAGGAAGGTCACCCCAAGGAAATCGCGAAGTACCTGGTCAAGGAGCTGGACTGGGGCAAGGGCAGCATCGTGCTGTTCACCTCGCGCTGGAAAATGGAAAAGGTGGCCGAGCTGATGCCGGCCGCGCAGCGCAAGCAGGTGCTGGTGCAGGGCGAAACGGCCAAGCAGAAGATGATCGACGAGCACCTGCGGCGCACCTCGGCCGGGGAGGGCTCGGTGCTGTTCGGGCTCAATTCCTTCGGCGAGGGCCTCGATCTGCCCGGCGAAGCCTGCACCACGGTGGTGATCACCCAGGTGCCGTTCGCGGTGCCGACCGATCCGCAGACCTCCACCCTGAGCGAGTGGTTCGAAAGCCGCGGCCTGAATGCCTTCAACCTGATCGCGATCCCGCATGCGCTGCGCACGCTGACCCAGTTCTCCGGCCGGTTGATCCGCACCTCCACCGATACCGGCCGCGTGATCATCCTCGACTCGCGGCTGCTGACCCGCCGCTATGGCAAGCGCATCATCGATTCACTGCCGCCGTTCAAGCGGGTGATCGGGTAGGGATGCATCAGACAGCCACGTGGCCGTGGCGTTCACAACGGTAGAGCCACGCCATGCGTGGCTGCTCTCCGATCAGAACGGGGTAGAGCCACGCCATGCGTGGCTGCTCTCCGATGAGAACGCGCCGCAGCCTGAAACTGCACGCATCCACGCATGGCGTGGGCCTACTCTTCCAGCTTCGCCAAGTCCCGCACCGCACCCTTGTCGGCACTGGTGGCCAGCAACGCATAGGCCTTCAGCGCGCCGGTGACCTTGCGCGGGCGCGCCTCGCGCGGCTTCCAGCCCAGTGCATCCTGCTCGGCGCGGCGTGCGGCCAGCGTGGCGTCATCCAGCAGCAGATCGATGCGCCGTGCGGGGATGTCGATGCGGATGCGATCGCCGTTTCGGACGAGGCCAATGGTGCCGCCCGAGGCCGCTTCCGGCGAGGCATGCCCGATCGACAGGCCCGAGGTGCCGCCGGAGAAACGGCCGTCGGTGAGCAGCGCGCAGTGCTTGCCCAGCCCCTTGGATTTCAGATAACTGGTCGGGTACAGCATCTCCTGCATGCCCGGGCCACCGCGCGGGCCTTCGTAGCGGATCACCACCACGTCGCCGGCCACCACGTCATCGGCGAGGATGCCGGCCACGGCGGCGTCCTGGCTCTCGAACACGCGCGCGTTGCCTTCGAACACGTGGATGGATTCGTCGACGCCGGCGGTCTTCACCACGCAGCCATCGACGGCCAGATTGCCGCGCAGCACCGCCAGCCCGCCTTCGGCCGAATAGGCATGCGCGACGGCGCGGATGCAGCCTTCGGCACGGTCCACGTCCAGCGTCGGCCAGCGCGTGGCCTGGCTGAAGGCGACCTGGGTCGGGATGCCGGCGGGGCCGGCACGGAAGAAATCGTGCACCTTTTCATCGGTGCTCACCGCGACATCCCAGCGTGCGATCGCCTCGGCCAGGGTGCGGCTGTGCACGGTCGGCACGTCGGTATGCAGCAGGCCACCGCGCGCGAGTTCGCCGAGGATGCCGAACACACCGCCAGCGCGATGCACATCCTCCATGTGGTACTTCGGCGTGTTCGGGGCGACCTTGCACAGCTGCGGCACACGGCGCGAGAGTTCGTCGATGGCATGCAGGTCGAAGTCCACCTCCGCTTCCTGCGCCGCGGCGAGCAGATGCAGGATGGTGTTGGTGGAGCCGCCCATGGCGATATCCAGCGTCATCGCGTTCTCGAACGCTTCGCGGGTGGCGATGCCGCGTGGCAATGCACCCACGTCTTCGCCGCCGTACCAGCGGTGGCACAGTTCCACGACCACGCGGCCGGCGCGGCGGAACAGCTGCTCGCGGTCGGCGTGGGTGGCCAGCGTGGAGCCGTTGCCGGGCAGCGACAGCCCCAGCGCTTCGGTCAGGCAGTTCATCGAGTTGGCGGTGAACATGCCCGAGCACGAGCCGCAGGTCGGGCACGCGCTGCGCTCGTACTCGGCCACCTTCTCGTCGCTGGCGCTTTCATCGGCGGCGATCACCATCGCATCCACCAGATCCAGCTTGTGCTCGGACAAGCGCGTCTTGCCCGCTTCCATCGGCCCACCGGAGACGAACACCACCGGGATGTTCAACCGCAGCGCGGCCATCAGCATGCCGGGGGTGATCTTGTCGCAGTTGGAAATGCACACCAGCGCATCGGCGCAATGCGCGTTGACCATGTACTCCACCGAGTCGGCGATGATCTCGCGGCTGGGCAGCGAATACAGCATGCCGTCGTGGCCCATCGCGATGCCGTCATCCACCGCGATCGTATTGAACTCCTTGGCCACGCCGCCGACCTGCTCGATCTCGCGCGCCACCAGTTGCCCCAGGTCCTTGAGGTGCACGTGGCCGGGCACGAACTGGGTGAACGAGTTGGCGATGGCGATGATCGGCTTGTGGAAGTCGCCATCGGTCATGCCGGTGGCGCGCCACAGGGCGCGGGCGCCGGCCATGTTGCGGCCGGCGGTGGAGGTGCGGGAGCGGTATTCAGGCATGGTGGCTGGCAGGATCTGGCGGGCCGTGGGGGCGCGTTTCACCTCGATTCTGCCGAAAAATTCCGGTTGCGTTTGCAACCGTTGCCACCGGTGTTTTCCGGGCAAAACCTGAAACCGCGTTCAGCTGGGCGACTTTGCCGGTTTTGGTTGTTCGCCCCGATCAGGCATGATTGGGGAGATAACCGTACTAGGGGGCATGACGCCATGAAACGTTCCAGGACCACTGCGCTGCTGCTGATGAGCGCCGCGCCGCTGCTGTTCACCGCCTGCCAGAAGAACGAGGCCGTGCAGGTGCAGGAAGGGCTCTACACCTCGGTGCAGGCCTGTACCGAAGCCACCGGCGATCCGTCCAGCTGCCGCACTGCCTTCGCCGAGGCGCAGAAGCAGTCGGCCGATGCCGCCCCCAAGTACGCCACGCGTGAAGCCTGCGAGGCCGAATACAACGCCGAGCAGTGCGTGGAACAGAAGACCTCCACCGGCCATTCGTTCATCGGCCCGATGATGATGGGCTTCTTCATGTCGCAGATGCTGAGCAACCGTGGCGGCGCAGGCCTGGCCCAGCAGCCGGCCGCGAGCCCGGCCTACCAGGACAAGGCCAAGGGCTGGGCACGCCCGGGTCCGTCGACCGGTGGCATGAACACCGCCAGCGGCATCGGCGCCGGCAAGGCCGGCCTGGCCCCGGTCAATGCCACCCCGAACCGGGCGGTCACCGCCAGCCGCGGTGGCTTCGGCAACACCAGCAGCAACCGCAGCAGCGTCGGCGGCTGATCGATGCAGCGCGTGCGTATCGCCGAGCGCAGCCAATGGCGCGCCCGGGCCGAAGAGTCGGGTTTCCGTTTCCACACCAGCGATGGCCTGCCGTACTGGGATGAAACCGCGTACTACGCCTTCACCCTGCGCCAGATCGAACAGGACATCGAAGATCCCAGCGCCGAGCTGCATGCGATGGCGATGGACCTGGTGGACGAGGTGGTGGGCAGCCAGCAGCTGATGGACCAGCTGGCGATCCCGCCGCCGTTCCGCGACTGGATCGCTGACAGCTGGCGTCGCCGCGAGCCGCACCTGTATGGGCGGCTGGATTTTGCCTACGACGGCACCGGCCCGGCCAAACTCTACGAGCTGAATTACGACACGCCCACCTCGCTGTTTGAAGCCTCGTTCTTCCAGTGGCAGTGGCTGGAGGACCAGCGCAACCAGAACCGGCTGCCGCCGGATGCCGATCAGTTCAACGCGATCCATGAGGCGCTGGTCGAACGCTTCGGCGAACTGGCCGCGCAGCTGCCGCCGCCGCTGTATTTCAGCGCGGTGGGTGCGTCGGACGAAGACCAGGGCACGGTCGCCTACCTGCGCGACTGCGCGGCCCAGGCCGGCCTGCGCGGCGAAGCGATCGCGATCGAGGATATCGGCCTGTCCGAGGACGGGCGCTTCACTGCGCTCGACGACACCGTGATCGGCAGCCTGTTCAAGCTGTACCCGCTGGAAGACCTGATGACCGAGTCGTTCGGCCAGGCGCTGCCCGCCTCGGGCGTGCAGCTGCTGGAACCGGCGTGGAAGGCGATCCTCAGCAACAAGGGCGTGCTGCCGCTGCTGTGGCAGCGTCACCGTGGCCACCCGAACCTGCTCGCCGCCGAGTTCGACGATGGCAGCGAGCTGCCGCGTGGCTGGGTGCGCAAGCCGCTGTTTTCACGCGAGGGCGCCAATGTGGCCATGCACCTGGCCGATGGCAGCTGGCAGGAAAGCGAAGGCCCGTACACCGGCCCGGCGATCCGCCAGGCCGCGCATCCGCTCACCGCGTTCGATGGCGGCTATCCGCTGATCGGCAGCTGGGTGGTGGGTGACCACGCCTGTGGCATGGGCATCCGCGAAGACAACAGCCGGATCACCCGCGACAGCGCCCGCTTCGTACCGCACGCGATCATCGACGAAGCGCCGACGCGCATCTATCTCTGAGCGTTACAGCAACCCATCCCGCTTGACCGCCAGGTAGCGTTCCACCAGCGCGCCGGGCAGTGCTTCGGCGGTGACATCCAGCACCATCACCCGGTGGCTGCGCAGCGCGTCATGTGCGTCGCTGCGCTGCTGCAGGTAACGCGCGATCGCGCCGGCCTGGGTGGCGTCCTGCAGGGTTTCCACCGGCTGGGACAGCGCATCATCCAGCGCGCGTTCGCGCAGGCTGGCCACGCACACCAGGTGCTGGCGTTGCAGCAGGCGCACTGCGGCGAGCAGGTCTTCGATGTCCTCGTCACGCACGTTGGTGACCAGCATCACCAGCGAGCGCCGGCGCTGACGCAGCGACAACTCGGTGGCAGCGGCGAGGTAATCGGTGGCCACCGGCTGCGCCTGCAGATCGTAGCTGGCGCGCAGCAGGGTATCGATGGTGCCCATGCCGCGTCTGGGCGCGACCCAGCGGCTGTCGCCCCCGGCCGCAAACAGGCCCACACCGTCGCCCTGGCGCAGCGCGAGGTAGGACACCACCAGCGCCGCGTTGAGCACATGATCGAAGTGCGACAGGCCACCTTCGCTGGCCATCATGCGCCGGCCGGTGTCGATCATCAGCACCAGCTGCTGGTTCTTCTCGTCCTGGTATTCGCGGGAGATCAGCTTGCGCGCCCGCGCGGTCGCCTTCCAGTCGATCTGGCGCAGGCTGTCGCCGACGCGGTACTCGCGCATCTGGTGGAAGTCGGTGCCTTCGCCGCGGCGGCGCTTGAGGTGCGCGCCGACCAGGCGCGAGGCCTGTTCGGCACTGAACAATGCGAAGCGCGTCAGCGGGGCGAAGTTCGGGTACACGCGCACCGCCAGCGCCGGCGGCAGTTGCCGCCGTTGATGCCACAGCCGCCACGCGCTGTGCATGCGCAGGTGCACGCCCTCGAAGACGAAACGGCCACGCGCGGTCGGGGTCAGCCGGTACGCCACGCTGCTGGCGACCATCGGTTTGAGCGCCAGCGACCGCGGCAGGCCCTGCAGGCTCCAGCCGCCGGGCACCAGATCGAAGACGTCCACGCGCTGGTGGCGGCTCGATTCCAGCCGCAGCGTCGCCTCGCGTTCAACGTTCAGTGCCAGCGACTCCGGCAGCTCGCGGTGCACACTCGGCGAGGGCTGGCGGCGCAGGCGCAGCAGGTCCACCAGCGCAATCAGCGCCACGCCGCCACCGATCGCCCACCAGACCGCCTGCGGCCAGGCGCCGAGCACCACCGGCACGCCGAGCAGGCCCCAGCCGGCCAGCAATGCCAGCAGCAGCGCGCCCGGCCTCATGCCGATCGCTCGCGATGGAGGACGCGCGCCCTCATTTGCGCGGTGCGTCCACCTTGGCCAGCAGCGCGGTCAAGGCATCGTCGGCGCTTTGCCCTTCGATCTGCAGTTCCGGTGCCAAGGCGATGCGGTGGCGCAACGCCGGCTTGGCGATGTCGCGTACGTCATCGGGGGTGACGAAATCACGGCCGGACAGCACCGCCTGCGCACGCGCCGCACGCACCAGCGCGATGCTGCCGCGCGGCCCGGCGCCGAGGGCGATACCCGGCCACTGCCGGGTGGCAGCCACGATCCGCACCGCGTAGTCGATCACTTCCGGATCGACCGTGATCGCCGCGGTCGCCTGCTGCAGCGCGACCACCTCGGCCCCGCTGAGCACGCGTGGCACCTGCGAGAGATCGAAGTCGGCCGCGCTGCGGCCGGTGGTGATCGCATCGACCATGCGCTTCTCGTCGTCCAGCGTCGGGTAATCGATCAGCACCTTGAGCAGGAAGCGGTCCAGCTGTGCTTCGGGCAGCGGGTAGGTGCCTTCCTGCTCGACCGGGTTCTGCGTGGCCAGGGTCAGGAAGGGCGGGGACAGCGCGAACGCCTTGCCTTCGATGGTGACCTGGCCTTCCTGCATCACTTCCAGCAGGGCCGACTGGGTCTTGGCCGGGGCCCGATTGATTTCATCGGCGAGCAGCAGGTTGGTGAACACCGGGCCGCGACGGATCTTGAAGCTCTCGGTCTTCGGGTCGTACACCGCATGGCCGCTGACATCGCTGGGCATCAGGTCCGGGGTGAACTGCACGCGGCCATAGTCCAGCTCCAACGCCTGGGCGAGGGCGCGCACCAGCAGGGTCTTGCCCAGCCCGGGCACGCCTTCGATCAGCACGTGGCCGCCGGCCAGCAGCGCGATCAGGATCTGGTCGAGCACCTCGGGCTGGCCGATGAAGGCGCGGCCCACGGCCTCGCGCACGGCATCGACGCGCTCGGACAACGGCGATGGGGATGGCGTCACGGCAGGCGGGGACAACGGCGGCGGAAGCGTCGGCTCGGTCATAGCAGGTTTCTCATCTGGATCAGCAGGCGGATGCGGTCGCGCAGGCCGGCGACGTCGTGGGAAGCGGGTGGGGTCAAGGCAGTCTGCACGCGCTCGTGCGACCACTGCAGCAAGGTGGCGACGGCCTGTACCCGGGCCTCGCCGGTCAGTGCGGCCGCACTCGGCGAACGCCGCCGCAGACGCGCCAGGAACGCGCGGCGGACCGCGTCATACAACAGCGGTGCCTTGCCAAAGCGCAACAGGTGGTCGCCGCTGGCGCGGATGTGTTCGAGCAGCGAGCGGCGTTCCGCGGCAGGCGAGGGCAGTTCACTGCCCAGGCGCTGGGTGCGCTGCCAGAGCCAGCCGAGCAGGGCCAGCAGCAACGGCGCCCACACCGGCCAGCCGAGGTAGAACACGCGGTTCCACAACGACGGCGGGCGCGAAGCGTAGACCAGCCACATCGTGCCCTTGCCGTAGTTGGGCGCCAGCACGTAGCGGGTGAGATCGCGGTGGGCTTTGTCGTGCAGGCCATCAACGAGGGCGTTGGCAGCGTTTGGCGGAACGGTCGGGTTGTGCCGGCCCTTGCCCTGCATGAAGGCCATGTCGGCCAGCACATCGATGCGCCCCTGGCCGTGGCGCAGGCGGGCGAAGACTCGATTGGCCGCGTTGCCCCACTCGCGCTCGAGCCCCATGCCCGCGGGTGGCTCCACCGCGAAGCGGCGGCCAGTGCAGAACTCCACATGCTGCGGGTCATCGCGCACGTGGAACTGCTGGCAATAGCTTCCGCGGTCCGCGCTGTCCACGCCGAGCGCGTCCAGCAGCGGGCCATTGCGGGCGGTGTCCTTGCCCACCGGTGGCGTGCGCACGATCAGGTGCCCACCACGCTCCACCCAGGCCATCAGCGTTGCTACGGCAGGTGCGGGCACTTCCGCGCTGTCCTGCAGCAGCACCAGGGTATCGCCCGGCGCCAGCGGCATCCGGGTCAGGTCCAGGCGTGGCCGCGACTGCACGGTCAGCCCGTCCGCACGCAGCGCCTGGCCGAGGACGTACAGCGGGTTGTAGCTGGCTTCGCCCTGTGGCGGCAGGTGCTCTGTGTGCGTCACCCGCTCGTGGGTGCGCAGGAACAGGATCGCCAGCGGTACGCCGATCACCAGCAGGCCCAGGCCGACCAGCAGCCAGCGCAGGCGGGCGCTCACGCGCGCCACCCGAACTGGGCCTGCAGAATCGTCGCCAGCGCATCGAAGTCATCATCGCTGGGCAGTCGGCCGGCATAGGCCGCGTATTGCCAGACCCGCACGATGCGCGCGAACAGGCTGCGGTCGGCCTCGGCCGGCATCCGTCGCGAGGCCCGCAGGCATTGGGCCTCGGTCGCACCCGGGGGCAGGTTGATCTGCGCCCGTTCGCTCATCGACTCCACACTCGCGCGGTACAGCAGCGCCAGCGCCTGGCGTGGGCGGCCCTCCTGCCACAGGGCACGCGCACGCGCGGCGGGATCGGGCGGCGCCACGTCCGGTACCCGGATCGGCTCTTCCACCACGGCCGCCGCCTTTGCCCGGCGGCGCTGGCCGGAGCCGCGCAGCCACGGCAGCCAGCGCGGTGCGGTGGCCAGCAGCAGCAACACCAGGACCCCGACCACCGCCCACAGCGTCCATTCGGCGATCCGGGCCGGCAACAGCGGCCCCTTGCTGCCGCGTTGGCCATTGGCCTTGGCCGCGGCCTCACGTTTCGCCTTCTCCGCCTCGGTTGCATCGCGCTCGATGCGCGTCCACTCGGTGACCTCACGGGTCGGACTCTGCAGCGGGTCTTCATACGCGCGCTGCACGGCCTGGCGGAAGCCAGCCGTATCCACCGCTTCAGCGCCAAAGATGACCGGGGGCGTGTTGTCCGGATCATTGTCGTACGTACGCGGCGGGTCATCGGCGTCATCGTCGTCGCCACCGTCGGCATCCGCGACCGCGTCCGCGTCCGAAGCCGTATCGGCGTCTTGCGCAGGCGACGGAGCGTCATCGGCCGGCGTCGGCAACGCACCCTTGGTGTTCGACTGCGCCGGTGCCTGTTGGGCGTGCAGTGCCGCGCCCGGCCAGACCAGCACAAGGGCCAGCACCAGCAGTGGCGCAGCGCGCTGCAACCGTGCATGCAGGCGCCGGAAGGCGATCTCCAGGTCCCATGCTTCCATCTGCGTACGCCGGTCCAGATACAGGCCGAAGCCGGCACCGACATAGAACGGCCCGATCAGTGTGGCGGCCAACCAGAACAGCAGGTTCACGCCCAGCTGCATCCACGCCGGCATGTCCTGCTTGGCCAGTTCCCACGCCGCGCGCCAGGACTCGGACAACAGGTCCACCGGGATGAACAGGAACACCGCGGCGATGCCGCCGACCACCAGCACGATCTCGAAGACCATGCACACCAGCGTCAGCAGTACGGCATGGCCCATCGCGCCACCGGCGATGGCGCGCCGACGTTGGCGACGATGCGCGGCGTCGGTGCCCTCCAGCAGATTCACCGGCAGCAGCACCGAGCGCAGCGGACTCAGGCGCCGCCAGCCCAGATAGCCCCAGAAGCCCTCCCAGCCCCACGTGCGCTGCGCGCGCAATGTCTGCGGGGTGGTGGATGCATCGCCGAACACCCCGCGCGAGATCACATACAACGCGATGCGCTCGAACAACGGCTTGAGCCACCACATCGCCAACCAGGCCCAGCCGAAACTGTCGGTCCACCAGGCCAGCGCGTTGAGCAACACGAACACCGGCAGCGACACAATGATCCACGGCGCCCAGATCGCCGCGGCATGCCGGCGCACCAGGGCCATGCCCAGCTCCATGGCTTCCCAGCCGGAGCGTGCGCGAAGGACGATGTTGAGCCGGTCAATCTGCATCGGCCGCTCCGCGTCCGCCGCGCCACAACCACACCAACACCGCGGTCCACAGCACGGCCGCCACGCTGTATTTGCCCCAGGCCGGAATCGCCGCGATAGAGGACCAGAACGCTTCGATGAAGGCGGCGATCAGCAACATCGCCGCGACCCCAACGCACAGCTTGGCCCCGATCACACCGCCCTCGACCAGCGCATCGATGCGACGCCGGCGGCCGGGCGCGAGCAGTTTCATGCCTAGCTGCAATCCAGCGCCGCCGGCGATCACGATCGCGGTCAGTTCGAACGCGCCGTGGCCCGCCACGAAGCGCCAGAACGGATCGCCGTGGCCGACGTGCTGCAGATGGCCGGCGACCGATCCGATGCCGACGCCGTTGAACAGCATCACCAACACCGTGCCGACGCCGGCGATCAGCCCGAAGGCGAACGTGCGCAGGCCGATGCTGATGTTGTTCATGATGTAGTAGCCGAACATCGTCCAGTTGGTGCCGCTGTCGCGGCCCAGGTTCGGCGAGGCCGGGTCGTACATGCGTTCGAATTCGGCGATGCGCGCGTTGTCCATCAGCAGATGGATCAGCTCGGGGCGCCACAGGATCAGCGCGAAGCTGCCCACCAGCGGCACCACGAACAACGCTGCGGCTACCCACATGCTGCGCGCCTGGCTGCGCACCAGCTGCGGGAAATCGGCGAACAGGAAGGCGAGTGCACGCTGCCACTGCGGACGCGGGGTGCGGTAGAGCAACGTGTGGCCCTGCTGCATCAACTGCTGCAGGCGTGCCACCAGCTGCGGGCTGTAACCGCGCCGACGCGCCAGTGCCAGCTGTTGGCACAGGCGGCGGTAGCGTTGCGGGAAATCACCATCGTCCAGGCCCTCGTGGACCGGCTGCCGGCGCGCCTGCCGCGGGCGCTCACCGCGCTGGGCCAGCCACTCCTCCAGCGCCTGCCATTCGGCCTGGTAGCGGGCGACGAACTGCTCCTGTCTCATCGCCGCCCCAGCAGCCAGTTGGCCATCGCATACAGGCGCAGCACGCCGACCTGGCCGTGGCTGCCGGTGAGTGGCGACGCGATGTCGGCCAGCTCCTGCTGGCGCGGGGCCGATAGCCGCGGCGCGCGTTCGGCGAAGGCGACCACGGCAGCCTGTTCGGCCGGCTGCAGGGGCTGCGGCGGGGGCAGCACGCTGCCGACCGGCACGGTACCCCCCAGCGGCGCTGCGCCCTGGTGGATCACCACGGTGCCGGCGACCAGATCGCCAAGGCGGCGGCCATGCGCATCGAACAGACTCGACAGCAGTCCCAGCGCGTAGCCGAACGGCAGCATGTCCACGGTGCGTAGCAGGTTGCGGGTGATCGCGCTCATCCAGCCGATCGGTCCACCATCGCGCGCGACCACGCGCAGGCCCATCGCGCGCTTGCCCAGCGTGCGGCCCCAGCAGGCTTCCTGGACGATGGTGTAGGCCCACATCAGCAGGAACATCAGGCCGAGGTAGAGCCCTTGGCCGAACCCGCCGAGGAAGGCCAGCGGAATGCTCAGCATCATCAATGCGCCGACCCGGATCACGAAGTCGATCGCCCACGCCAGCGCACGCGGCAACGGCCCGGCGACCGGCAGGTGCAGGGGCACGCCTTCAGGGGTGATGACCTCCCGGTAGGTATCCAGCATGGGTGCGCTCATCGGCGGCGCTTCACGGTGGATCGTACGGAAGGCCACGGGGGACGCCGGATTCCTCTCCGGTCTGCCAGCGGGGGCATGGGGTTCTCGACTGCTTCCTGGTCGGCTGAGGACTTTACCGCAATCAACCCCGGTACTGGTCCTTCAGGCGCACGTAGTGATCGGCCGAGTAATGCAGCGACTCGATCTCCTTGTCGCTGAGCGTGCGCGCCAGCCGTGCCGGGTTGCCCAGCCACAGTTCGCCTTCGCCGACCACCTTGCCCGGGCCGAGCACCGCGCCGGCGCCGAGGAAGCCATGGGTGCTCACCGTCGCGCCGTCCAGGATGCAGGCGCCCATGCCGATCAGGCAGTAATCGCCGATCGTGCAGGCATGGATGATGGTGCCGTGGCCGACCGTGACGCCCTCACCGATGATCGTCGGGTAGCCGCCCTTGTTGAACGGGCTGTGGTGGCTGACGTGGATGATGGTGCCGTCCTGGATGTTGCTGCGCGCACCGATCCGCACGTGGTTCACATCGCCGCGGATCACCGTGCCCGGCCACACCGAGACGTCATCGCCCAGCACCACATCGCCGATGATCGTGCAGGCCGGATCGATGTAGACGCGCTCGCCGAGCACGGGCAGTTTGTCGAGGAAGGGGCGGATCGGGGACATGCGCAAACTCCGGCAACGCAGGGGCTGGGACGCCGCCTGCAGCGTTGTCCCGGCCCCCGATGATAGCGCGGGGGCGCCCGCCACCCGCCGATACCCGTACACCAACGGTCGGCTCTACCGGCGGTGGGTACTGTGTTACGCGGCGCGGGTGCGGCGCGCGCGCTCCAGATGCACCAGCAGCAGCGAGATCGCCGCCGGGGTCATGCCGGGGATGCGCTGGGCCTGGCCGAGGGTCTGCGGCCGCACGCGTTCGAGTTTCTGCTGCACTTCCGCCGAGAGGCCGCGCACGCCGGCGTAATCGAAATCGGCCGCGATCGCGGTGTTCTCGTGGCGCTGCTGGCGTTCGATCTCGTCGCGCTGGCGGTCCAGGTAGCCGGCGTACTTCACCCCGATCTCGACCTGCTCGGCGACTTTGGCATCGGCCACGGCCGGGCCAAGCGAGGGCACCTGCATGAGCGTGGCGTAGTCCAGTTCCGGGCGCTTGATCAGATCCAGCACATTGGTTTCGCGGCTGACCGCCACGCCCAGCGTGGCCTCCACTTCGCGGCCCAGCGCATTGCCCGGCGTGGCCCACAGCGCACGCAGCCGTGCGGTTTCCTGCGTCACGGCGTCCTGCTTGGTCTGGAAGGCGGCCCAGCGGCGGTCGTCGACCAGGCCCAGCTCGCGGCCGAGGCCGGTCAGGCGCACATCGGCGTTGTCCTCGCGCAGCTGCAGCCGGTACTCGGCGCGGCTGGTGAACATGCGATACGGCTCGTTGGTGCCGTGGGTGATCAGATCGTCGACCAGCACGCCCAGGTAGGCCTCATCGCGGCGCGGGCACCAGCCGGCGTCGTCACGGGTGAAGCGCGCGGCATTGAGCCCGGCCAGCAGGCCCTGCGCGGCGGCTTCTTCATAGCCGGTGGTGCCGTTGATCTGGCCCGCAAAGAACAGGCCGCTGACGGTCTTGGTCTCCAACGTGTTCTTCAGCCCGCGCGGATCGAAGAAGTCGTATTCGATCGCGTAGCCGGGGCGGGTGATGTGCGCGTTCTCGAAGCCACGCATGCTGCGCACCAGTTCCAGCTGCACATCGAAGGGCAGCGAGGTGGAGATGCCGTTGGGGTAGATTTCGACCACATCCAGCCCTTCCGGCTCGACGAAGATCTGGTGACTGGCCTTTTCGGCGAAACGCACCACCTTGTCCTCGATGGAGGGGCAGTAGCGCGGGCCGATGCCTTCGATCTGGCCGCTGTACAGCGGCGAGCGGTGCAGGGCGTTGCGGATGATCTCGTGGGTGCGCTCGCTGGTGTGGGTGATCCAGCAGCTCACCTGCGCCGGGTGCTCGTCCACGCTGCCGAGGAAGGACATCACCGGGCGCGGATCGTCGCCGGGCTGTTCTTCCATCACGGTGTAATCCAGCGAACGGCCGTCGATCCGTGGCGGCGTGCCGGTCTTGAGGCGGTCGATCACGAACGGGCGCTCGCGCAGGCGCGCGGCCAGCGTGGTTGCCGGCGGGTCGCCCATGCGACCGGCGGCGTACTGGGTTTCACCGACGTGGATCTTGCCCGCCAGGAAGGTGCCGGCGGTAAGCACCACCGCGGCCGCGCTGAAGTGCAGCCCGGTCTGGGTGATCGCACCGCGCACGGCATCGCCTTCGATGATCAGGTCATCGACCGCCGCCTGGAAGACCGTCAGGTTGGGCTGGGCTTCGACGATCTGGCGGATCGCCATCCGGTACAGATTGCGGTCGGCCTGGCAGCGCGTGGCGCGCACGGCCGGGCCTTTGGAGGCATTGAGCGTGCGCCACTGGATACCGGCGCGGTCGGCGGCATGCGCCATCGCGCCGCCCAGGGCGTCGATTTCCTTGACCAAATGGCCCTTGCCGATCCCGCCGATGGCCGGGTTGCAGCTCATCGCGCCGATCGTTTCCACGTTGTGGGTCAGCAGCAGGGTGCGCGCACCGCTGCGCGCGGCCGCCAGCGCGGCCTCGGTGCCGGCGTGGCCGCCGCCGATGACGATCACGTCGTAGCGGTAGAAGGTGTCAGTCATGGCGGAGGAACTCGGGACGGGGCCGGGCAGCCCGGATCAGCCCTGGAGGCAGGGCGCGGGTGGCGATTTTAGCGCCATTCGTCGGGGGCCATGACATCCACCCTCAAGTTGGCACGTTTTCTGCAGATAACCCAATAGCACCCAGGATGGCATGCGCCTTGTGCGTAACGGACCGGAATTGGAACAGGGGCCGGTCCAAGCGCATCGTGGGGAAGCAGAGGGGCCGGTAGTCGGGGGACTGCCGGCCCTGTTTTTTTGCCGGCCCGCGCCGGTTTCATGGGCGCCAGATACAAAAGGCCCCGCCATTGGCGGGGCCTTCTGCGTTGTAGGTGCCGACATCCGACAGGGCCGGAACAGGGGGGATCCAGATGTTCCTGGCGGATATCGACATAGAGCCGAATGTGACGCCACTTGTCGCTTTTGGCACTTTGTGACCGTGACTGTCACCGCCCGGCTAGAGTGAACTGCCGGGCGCGTGAAAATCAAGCCATCTCAAGGCTCAACTGTGCGTTGGTTCGCATTGTTGAGATTCCGCCACGGGGAACCGTTCATCCTCGGCGCAGACGGACGCGGTGCCTGGGCCGGGCGTGCCTGGGGCGGCGGCGACGGGCGCTGCTGTTGCCGCTGCTGCGGGCGGCGCGGGCCACCGACCGAATCCATGTTCCGCCACGGCGAGCCGCCGTTGTTCGGACGCGGGCGATCCGGCGGACGGGTGGGGTTGCCGTTGCCGTTGCCGGGGCGCGGCGGCGGCCGATGATTGTGCGGCGGGCGATAGTTCGGGTACGGGCGATACACCGGATAGCCGTAGCCACCGCCATACCCACCGCCGTAACCGTAGTAGCCACCCCCGTAGTAGCCGCTGCCGTATCCGTAGGGATACCCGGCCGGGTAGCGATACTCGACCGAAGGTGCGCCGTGGTAGTAGCCATTGCCGCCGCCACCGCCGACATAGTCGTACGTCGCGCAGCCGGACAGGGCCAATAACAGGCCACCGGCAAGAACAAGGCGCATTTTCATGATGGGGTCCCCCCAAAGGGCTGTAGGACCAGCTTCCGCCCAGGGCATTGAATCGGCCCTTAACTCGGGCCGATCCGAATGAATGGTTGCCATGCTGACACGTTCATCCAGGCGGGTGTGGACGTGGGGCATACGTTAATCTTGCGTCATGAGCGATTCACCCTTGCCCTGTGTTGACGACGTGCTGGCGGCGGCGGCGCGCATTGCCGTGCACGCCTGCGTGACGCCGGTACTGCGCTCGCGCACGCTGGATGCGATGACCGGCGCCACCGTGTTCTTCAAGGCCGAGCATCTGCAGCGCAGCGGGGCGTTCAAGTTCCGCGGTGCCTGCAATGCCGTCTGGGCGCTGGAGGAGGCGCAGGCGCGGCGCGGGGTGGTCACCCACTCCTCCGGCAACCATGGCGCGGCCTTGGCGCTGGCCGCCCGCACCCGCGGCATCGCCTGCCACGTGGTCGTGCCCGACGGCGCGGTGGCCGCCAAGCTGGCCAACATCGGCCGTCACGGGGCCACGCTGTGGCGCTGCGATGCCTCGATCGCCGCGCGCGAAGCGATGTGCGCCCAGGTCCAGGCCGAAACCGGGGCGACCCTGGTGCATCCGTATACCGACCCCCAGGTCATTGCCGGCCAGGGCACGGCTGCGCTGGAGCTGCTGCACGCCAGCGAGGGCCTGGACATGATGGTGGTGCCGGTGGGCGGCGGTGGCCTGGCCTCGGGCACGCGGCTGGCCCTGCAGGCGGTCGCCCCGGCGACCGGGCTGGTGCTGGCCGAACCGCTGGGCGCGGCCGATACCGCACGCTCGCTGGCGGCTGGCGAGCGCCGCATCGACTTCACCCCCGACACCGTCTGCGATGGCCTGCGCGGGACGCTCGGCGCGCCCAACTTCGCCCTGCTGCAGGGCGCGGCGCAGGTCATCACCGTCGCCGATGCGGCCACCGTGGCCGCAATGCGGCAGATCTGGCAGGTGCTCAAGCAGGTGGTGGAGCCATCCTCGGCCATCGCCCTGGCGGCGATCCTCGCCGAACCGGCGCGCTTTGCCGGCAAACGGGTCGGCGTGGTGCTGTCCGGTGGCAATGTCGATCTGGATGCCCTGCCGTGGGGCGCGGCATGAGCCGGCGCACGCGGGTGGGGTTGTTCGGGTGGCTGTGGCGGCTGTGCATCGTGCTGGCGGTGTGGCTGCTTGGGGTCACCGCGTGGATCGTCTGGATCGGCGAGCGCGATCAGGCGCAGAAGGCCGATGCGATCATCGTGCTCGGCGCCGCGGCCTATGACGCCAAGCCGTCGCCGGTGTTCGAAGAGCGCATCCGGCACGGGCTGGACCTGTACCAGCAGGGCTATGCGCCGCTGCTGATCTTCACCGGCGGCTACGGCGGCACCGGCGCACGCTTTTCCGAATCACAGGTGGCGCGCCGCTACGCGCTCAAGCAGGGCGTCCCCGACGATGCGATCCTGATCGAGACCGCTTCACGCACCACGCGACAGAACCTGATCGAGGCGCGGCGCTTGATGGATCAGCGCAAGCTGCACCGCGTGATCATCGTCAGCGACCCGCTGCACATGGCCCGCGCGCTGCGCCTGTGCCGCGAGCTGGGCATCGATGCGCTGGCCTCGTCCACGCCGAGCACGCGCTTCCGCAGCTTCCACACCAGCTGGCGGTTCCTGGCGCAGGAAATCTACTTCTTCCATCGCGATCTGTTCCCGTCGTAGCGCCGACCGTTGGTCGGCTGGACGCATGGTGGCTCGGCGGTCCAGCCGACCAACGGTCGGCTCTACGCGATCAGCGTGGTCGGCTCAGGGCGTTTTGCGGCGGATCGGAATCGCCGAGATCGGCACCGTGGCGACATCGTGCCCCCGCTCGCGGATCGGCGCGCCGCCTTCCGGCGCCCACGCGTGTGCGTAGATCACTTCCCAGCTGCTGGGCAGCTTGCCGTCTTCGCGCCGCAGCGGCTCGTAGGCTGCGCGCGCGGCATCGAAGCGCCCGCGCCCGGTCAGCGTGTGGCGGCGGTCCTGGCGCGCGTTGGTGGCGCCGATCGCCTGCAGTTCGCGCATCAGCGCGGTCAGGTCGTCGTAGGTCAGGGTGAACAGGTCGCGGTCCAGGACCGGATCGCGGAAGCCGGACATCATCAGCGCATCGCCGAACTGTGCGATCGGTGCGAAGCGACTGACGTGCGGTACGTCGTCGGCGGCGGCGAACGCATCGCGCAGTTCGATCAGGGTCTCCGGCCCGAACGTGGAGACCAGCAGCAGGCCCCCGGGCTTGAGCGCGCGGCGGAACCCGGCGAACACCGCCGGCAGATCCTCCACCCACTGCAGGCACAGGTTGCTGAAGATCACATCCACGCTCTGGTCCAGCACCGGCAACGCCTGCGCATCGCCGCACACCCGCGAGAACGGCTTCCACCAGCCGGCCTGCTTCTTCGCCTCGCGCAGCATCGGCTGGGCCAGGTCCAGCGCGATCACCTGTGCCTTCGGCCAGCGCTTCTTCATGAGCGCGCTGGCATGGCCGGTGCCGCTGCCGACATCGAGCACCACCTGCGGCTGGCGGCTTTCCAGATAATCCAGCGATTCGAGCAGGCGCTTTTCCACCTCGCGCTGCAGCGCCGCGGCGGCGTCGTAACTGCTGGCGGCGCGCGAGAAGGCGCGGCGGACATGATGGGGATCGAAGCTGGACGTCATGGGGTACTCACGGCTCAAAACGGTGGTGCGGGTGGACTCAGAAGGTGCCGGGGTAGGCGCCGCCATCGATCAGCAGGTTCTGCCCGGTGATATAGCCGGCCTGTGCGCTGCACAGGAAGGCGCAGGCGGCACCGAACTCATCGGCGGTGCCGAAGCGGCCGGCGGGAATATGCGTGCGTTTGCGCTCGGCCAGCTGGCCGGCATCGATGCCCTGCTGCTGCGCCAGGTACGCGAAGTTGCCGCGCAGGCGATCGGTATCGAACTGGCCCGGCAGCAGATTGTTGAGGGTGACGTTGTGGGCGACGGTCTTGCGTGCCAGCCCGGCCACGAACCCGGTCAGCCCGGAGCGCGCCCCGTTGGAGAGCCCGAGGATGTCGATCGGGGCCTTCACCGAAGAAGAGGTGATGTTGACCACGCGGCCGAAACCACGCTCGATCATGCCATCTACCGTGGTGCGGATCAGCTCGATCGGGGCCAGCATGTTGGCATCCAGCGCGGCGATCCAGTCCTCGCGGGTGAACTGGCGGAAATCGCCCGCCGGCGGGCCCCCCGCGTTGTTGACCAGGATGTCGACCTGCGGGCACGCGGCCAGCGCGGCGGTACGGCCTTCCGGCGTGGTGATGTCGGCAACCACGCCGATCACCCTGCGTGCGCCCGGCAGGGCCTGCAGTTCGAGCACGGCGCGTTCCAGGGCCGCTTCACCGCGCGCGGCGATGACCACGTTGACGCCCTCGCGGGCGAGTGCGCGTGCACAGCCCAGCCCGAGGCCTTTGCTGGCGGCGCAGACCAGGGCCCAGCGGCCGGCGATTCCAAGATCCATGGGGTCAGTCCTGTGGGGAAAGGCAGGCGTACATGATCGGCGATGCGCGGCCGGAACAGGTCAAGGCAGCGCGGCAACAAAGTGTTGCAGCTGCGCGGCCACTTCGTCGGTATGGCCGAGGAAGGGCGCATGCCCGCCCTGGGCGATCACATGCGCCTGCGCGCCCGGCGCCAGCGCGGCGGCAGCCTGCATGGCCCGCGCCGAGACCAGCCGATCGCGCTGGCCGGCCAGCCACAGGCTGGGCTTGCCCAGCTGGGCCAGGGCGCCCCGCAGATCGGTGTTCTCCAGCAGGCGCAGGCCCTCCTGCAACGCACGTGGGGCCGGCGCACCGCGCGCGACCAGCATCTCGCGCAGCGTGCGCAGTTCCTGGCGGGCGTGTTCGGAGCCCATCGCATCCAGCGCGAGGAAGCGCTCCAGCGTGCCGCGATAGTCCTGCGCGAGGTCCTGACCGAACTGTTCGAACACCGCCGGCTCCACCGCATGCGGCCAATCGTCGCCGCGCACGAAACGCGGCGTGGCGGCGATCATCGCCAGGGCACGCACCTGGGGCAGGGTCGCGGCCGCATGCAGCGCGAACAGCCCGCCGAGCGACCAGCCGCACCAGACCGCCGGCGGCGTGGCGGCGGCAATGGCGTTGACCACGTACGGCAGGCGCAGCGGCGTGGTGTCATCGCGGCTGGCGCCGTGGCCGGGCAGATCCACCAGGTGCAGCTGCAGGTGCGCCGACAGGCGGTCCACCAACGGCGCGAACACGCCGCCGTGCAGGGCCCAGCCGTGGATCAGGACCAGCGCGGGGCCTTGGCCGATGACATCGATCTGCATGCTCAACCCAGCGCTGTCACGCGGTCAGGGCAGTCAGCGATGGCGGCTGCACCACGGTGTCGCGGGCGTGCGCGATCGCATCGACCAGTGCGCGCACCTCGGCGGGTGCGTGCAGGGCGGACAGGGTCACCCGCAGGCGCGCCTTGCCCTCCGGTACGGTGGGCGGACGGATCGCGCTGACCAGGAAACCGGCGGCTTCCAGCGCGGCCGACATGCCCATCACCGTCGATTCGGCGCCGCACAGCAGGGGCTGGATCGGGGTATCCGATGGCATCAGTTCCAGGCCGTGCTGGCGGGCGCCGGTGCGGAAGATGCCAATCAGTTCGGTGAGCTTTTCGCGGCGCCAGTCGTCGCGGCGGGCCAGCTTCACCGCGGCCAGGGCGGCGGCGGCCTGCGCCGGCGGCACGGCGGTGGTGTAGATGTAGGGGCGCGCGGTTTCGGCCAGGTGCTGGATCATCGCCTCGTCGCCGAGCACGACCGCACCGCTGCCGCCAAGCGCCTTGCCGAGCGTGGCCAGCTGCAGCGGCACATCGTTCACACCCAGGCCCGCATCGGCCACGCAGCCGCGGCCGTGTTCGCCGACCACGCCGATGCCGTGCGCGTCATCGACGTAGAGCAGCGCTTCCTGCATGCGCGCCACCAGCGACAGGGATCGCAGCGGGGCGATGTCGCCGTCCATGCTGAAGACGCCGTCGGTGGCCAGCATCGCCGCGCCGTTGGGCGCGTGCTTGAGTTGGCGCAGCGCGCCTTCGGTATCCAGATGCGGGTAGCGGCGCAGGCGGCAACCGGCCAGGCGCGATGCATCGAGCAGGCTGGCGTGGTTGAGCCGGTCCTGCACGCAGACATCGTCTTCTTCGCTGAGCAGCGCCTGCTGCACCGCGAGGTTGGCGGCGAAGCCACTGCCGAACAGCAGCGCACGGGGATAGCCGAGCCAATCGGCCATTTCCCGTTCAAGCGCGTCATGCAGCGCGTGGTGGCCGCAGATCAGGTGCGATCCGGTGGCGCCGGTGCCTTCGCGCGCGGCAGCATCCTGCAATGCGCTGACCACGCCGAACTGCTGCGACAGGCCCAGATAGTCATTGCTGCAGAAACCGGTGAGCCACTGGCCATCGACGTCCAGCCGCACGCCATCGCGCCGGTTCACCACGCGGCGCACGCGAAGGCGCCCCTGCGCGTCGCGGAGCTTGCGCTGGGCCTGGATGCGGTCGTGCAGGTCAGGGCGGGCCATGGTCGTCAGGGGGTCCGGGTGGGCCGTTAGCGTACCCGGTTGCCGGGCCCGCTGCTCGGGGCTCAGGCCGCCCGCCCGCCGCGGCCGCCGGCGGTGATGTCGGCGTGGACCGTGCCTGGGTGGTCGTGCCCGTCGGCATCCACCGTGACCGGCATCGGGCGCAGGCCCAGCCGCGCGAACAGGGCCAGGTCGCGTTCGGTGTCCGGGTTGCCGGTGGTGAGCAGCTTTTCGCCGTAGAAGATGGAGTTGGCCCCGGCCAGGAAGCACAGCGCCTGCAGCTCGTCGCTCATCGCCTCGCGCCCGGCCGAGAGCCGCACCATTGCGCGGGGCATGGCGATGCGGGCCACCGCGATCATCCGCACGAACTCGAACGGGTCCAGTTCGGTGGTGCCGTGCAGGGGCGTGCCGGCCACCTGCACCAGCCGGTTGATCGGCACCGAATCGGGGTGGGCCGGCAGGTTGGCCAGCGCCAGCAGCAGGCCGGCGCGGTGCTCGCGGGTCTCGCCCATGCCCACGATGCCGCCGCAGCAGGTCTTCAACCCGGCGTCGCGCACGTGGCCCAGGGTGTCCAGGCGGTCCTGGTACTGGCGCGTGTGGATGATCGAGTCGTAATAGTCCGGCGCGGTGTCCAGGTTGTGGTTGTAGTAGTCCAACCCGGCCTCGCGCAGGGCCACGGCCTGGTCGCCGCTGAGCATGCCCAGCGTGGCGCAGGTCTCCAGGCCGAGTGCCTTCACCTCGCGGATCATCGCCGCCACCTTGGGGATATCGCGGTCTTTGGGCGAACGCCAGGCCGCGCCCATGCAGAACCGCGAGGCGCCCACCGCCTTGGCCTGGCGGGCCTTGGCGACCACGTCGTCGGTGGCCATCAGCTTCTGTGCATCCACCCCGGTGCTGTAGCGCTGCGCCTGCGGGCAGTACGCGCAGTCTTCCGGGCAGCCGCCGGTCTTGACCGACAGCAGGGTCGAGACCTGCACTTCCGCCGGATCGAACTGCTCGCGGTGCACGCTGGCCGCGCGGTGCAGCAGCACCGGGAAGGGCAGCGCGAACAGCGCCAGCAGTTCCTCGCGGTGCCAGTCGTGTCGGATGACAGAAGCCATGGGGGTGTCCTGACAGATAGTGGAACGAAAGGGCGGCAGTCTGGTGAGGCTGCCTGCATCTGTCAACCATATGGCCTTATCAAAAGTTTACGGAGCCCTGGGCTGGCTCGGCTGGCAGATCCTGCCGCTGCGCTGCCTGGTCTGCGAGTGCCCGGGCGAGGACGGGATGGATCTGTGCCGCGCCTGTCATCAGGCGCTACCGTGGAACGACCGTGCCTGCCGTCGCTGCGCACTGCCGTTGATGGCGAACGATCCCGGTGATGCAGCGGGGGATCACTGCGAGCGTTGCGTGGACGAGTATCCCCGCCAGGCGGCGGCCAGTGCCGCGTTCCTGTACGCGCCGCCGATCGACCGGTTGCTGATCCGGTTCAAATTCCACCAGGACCTGGCCGCGGGACGGTTGCTCTCGCAGCTCATGCTGCAGCGCGTGCCGCCGTTTCTGGCCGGGCCGCTGCAGCCGATGCCACTGCACCGCCGCCGGTTGCGCCAGCGCGGTTACAACCAGGCGCTGGAACTGAGCAAGCCGCTGGCGCGCGGGCTGTGCTGCCCGCTCTGGAACGGGCTGCAGCGTACCCGCGAGACCGTGGCGCAATCGAACCTGGATGCGGATGCCCGGCGCTGCAATCTGCGCGATGCGTTCGCAGTACGCGGCCATCCACCCGCCGGGCTGACAATCCTCGACGATGTGATGACCACCGGGGCAACCACCGATGCCGCGTTGCGCGCGCTGCAGTACGCCGGTGCCGGCCCGATGCAGGTCTGGGTCTGTGCGCGGGTGCCGTAAGCGCCGTTGCCGCGCCTTGCACGCTGCCAGGACGTACCATCGGGCGGTCATCACCCTCGCAAGGACGTCCCATGAACCTGCCGCCGGATCCGCGCACCTCACCGCTTCTCACTGCCATCGGCCGCAGCTGGTGGGTGCTGATGCTGTACGGCGTGGTCGCCGTGGTCTTCGGCCTGATCGCGATTGCACGGCCGCTCTCGGCCGCGACCGCACTGGCCTGGGCGATCGGCGTGATGGCGCTGGTGGAAGGCCTGATCAGCCTGTTCGCGCTGTTTGGCCGCAGTGGCGTGCCGCGCGGGTGGCTGCTGGTCTACGCGCTGGCCTCGGTGGCATTCGGTGTGCTGGCCGTGCTCAACCCGCTGGCCACGGCCAGTGTGCTGATCCTGTTGCTGGCCGCCTGGCTGATCGTCGCCGGCATCTACCGCATCGTGTTCGCGATCCGGGTGCGCAAGGAAATCCAGGGCGAGTGGCTGCTGATCCTCAGCGGCGTGCTGGCGATCGTGCTCGGCGCGATGATGGTGGCCAATCCGATGGCAGGCATTGCCGTCACCACGCTGTGGGTCGGCATCGGCAGCCTGCTCTACGGCGTGCTGCAGATCATGGTCGCCTGGCGCATCCGCCGCCTGCGCTGAGCACGCGCAGCGGCGATACTCGTGCCCGTCCTGATGGAGAGACACGCATGCGCAGCAGTCTGTTGATCGTAACGATGGCGCTGGGGGCCGGCCTCAGCGCCTGCACCCAGGCGCCGCCCGCAACCGCCGCGTCCGAGACGCCGGCGGGCGTCGCACCGCTGGCGAACGCACGCATCCAGATGCGTGAGGTGGCCGAGGATGCCCGCCACCCCGGCGTCACCACGCTCAAGGACCGCGACGGCAACGCGCTGTCCTTGATCGAGCCGGCCTTCATCACCACGGCCGACATCGCCACGGTGGCCGTGGGCAGCGACGGGTCTACCGGACACGGGACCCTGATCCTGCGCTTCACGGAGGCCGCGGCACCGCGCATCCTCGCCGCGACCGAAGCGCGCGTCGCCAAGCGTGTGGCATTTACCGTCGGCGATCAGGTCCTCAATGTCGCCGTCATCGCCGGCCCCTTCGCGCAGTCCATGCAGGTGACCGGGCTGGACAGCACCGCCGAAGCCCACCGGCTGTATACCGAGGTCACCGGCAAGGCGCCTTGAGTGCCTCGCCGCTGTTGACGGCCTCAGCGGAAATTCGCTTCGATCTGCTCCAGCGATTTGCCCTTGGTTTCCGGCAGCCAGAACGCGGCGATCAGGAAATACAGCAACGTGCAGCCGGCCCAGAAGAAGAACATGCTGGCGTAACCGTGATGGCCGACCGTGGGCAGGAAGATCGCGGCGATCACGGTGGAGACGAACTGGTTGATCAGCAGCGCGATGCTCATGCCGTTGGAGCGGATGCGGGTCGGCATCAGCTCGGACAGCGCCAGCCACACGCACACGCCCGGGCCCACCGCGAAGAACGCGACGAACAGCAGAATGCAGCCGGCGACCAGCCAGCCGTGGGTGGGCGAGGGCACCGGGCCGATCACCGCACGTTCGATCACCAGCGGCGCGTTGGCGGCCTGGGCGGGATCCGGGAAGGGATTGAGATGCAGCGTGCGGAAGAAGCGGCCGATCACGCTGTCGGCCGACACCGCGTCTTCGCGACGGATCTGCAGCGTGGCGTCGATCGGGTTGTCGCTGCGCAGTGAGCGCACGTTGCTGAAGCCACCGTAGGCATACGACACGGTCAGCTGCTGCGGCGCGCCGCCGGCGTTGCCCTCCAGCCGCTGCCATTGCGCGGCATCCAGCGGCAGCAACAGGGTGGTGCCGCTCACCTGCTGCTGCAGCGCGGCCTGCACATCCAGCCGCCCGCGCTCGCTCTGCACGAACAACAACGCAGCCGCCAGCAGCGACAGCGTGATGCCACCACTGCCCAGCATCAGCAGGAACTTGCGGCCCTTGCGGTCGACCAGCACCAGTGCGACCACGGTCATCACCGCGTTGAGCAGCTTGATCGCCACATCGGCGCCGTTGGCCACCGAGCCGGGCAGGCCGGCCTGGTTGAGGATGTTGACCGCGTAGGCCAGCACCGAGTTGATGCCGGTGGCCTGGGTGAAGGCCAGCACCAGGCAGGCCAGCACGAACGGCCACACGTAGCGGCGGCTGAGCAGCGGGTCGCGCTTGCCATTGCGGCCGATCTGGAGCTCCTCCGGCGCCTGCATGCGCTGCAGGGTCGGCTCCACGTCGCTCGCGGCGACGGTACGCTGCAGGGCGTGGCGCGCTGTCTCGATGCGGCCACGGCGCACCAGCCAGCGCGGGGATTCACTGATCAGCAGCACGCCGCCGGTGAACACCAGGCCGGGCAGCAGGCAGCTCCAGAAAATGGTGCGCCAGGCATGGTCCTTGACGTCGAACAGCAGGCGCTGCTGCTCCGCACCGGGCAGATGGCGCACCGCGGCGGTCGCGGCATCCACGGCATGCGCGTGGTACAGCCCGATCACCGCAGCCAGCACCAGGCCGATGGTCAGCAGCAGCTGGAACATCGCCGCGCCGCGCCCGCGTCGTTCCGGGCTGAGCACTTCGGCCAGATACAGCGGCACCACCACGCCGATCAGCCCGCCACTGATGCCCTGCAGCAGGCGTCCCATCAACAGCGCGCCATAGCCATCGGACAGGGCCATCACCGGAATGCTGGCGGTGAACAGCACGCCGGCCAGCAGCATCGCGCCACGGCGGCCGATCAGGTCGGCGACCATCCCGGCAAACAGCGAAGACAGCACACTGCCCAGCAGCACCGCGGCCACCACGAAACCCAGCTGCTGGCTGGTCAGGTGCCAGCTCGCGGTGGCGGTGGCCTCCAGATAGGGCAGGGCGCCGGCGATGATGCCGATGTCGATGCCGTAGAGCAGCCCCCCCATGCCGCCGATGAACAACAGATAGCGTACCGGCCAGCGCGGCGCGGAGGCGCCGGCGTGCACGGGCATGGCTGCGGAAACGTCGTTCATCGTGCCGGTCCTGTCTGCAAGTGCGTGCGCCATGGCGGCGCGGGAGTCCACGCTCAGTCGAGCGCGATGTCGTCGCCTTCCACCACCACG
Source organism: Stenotrophomonas sp. TWI1151 (assembly GCF_039673135.1). Taxonomy (NCBI): domain Bacteria; kingdom Pseudomonadati; phylum Pseudomonadota; class Gammaproteobacteria; order Lysobacterales; family Lysobacteraceae; genus Stenotrophomonas; species Stenotrophomonas sp. TWI1151. The sequence goes on along the minus strand of NZ_JBDJLA010000003.1, from coordinate 80,596 downwards.
CCGCGCACGCTCAGGTCGTGGTCGAGCACCACCAGGTCCGCCCAGGCGCCGGTCGCGATGCGGCCGCGGTCGTCGATGCCGAGGTAGTCGGCCGGGTAGCGCGACAGCCGGTGGGAGGCATCGGCGATGTCCAGACCGAGCGAGACCAGGTTGCGCAGCGCCTGGTCCATGGTCAGCGCACTGCCGGCCAGCGAGCCGCTCGACAGCCGTACGCACCCCAGGCATTTGTGCACACGCTGTACGCCGAGCGCGTACTCGCCATCGGGCATGCCGGTCGCTGCGGTCGCATCGGTGACGCAGTACAGACGCGGGATCGCGCGCAGGGCGGTGCGGATCGCGCCGGGATGCACGTGCTGCAGATCGGGAATGAGTTCGGCGTACTGCGCGTGCGCGAGCGCGGCGGTGGCGATGCCGGGTTGGTAGTGGTCCACGCCGGTCATGCCGTTGAACAGATGCGTGAAGCCGGCCGCACCGGCGTTCAATGCGGCGACGCCGTCTTCGTAGCTGCCGGCGCTGTGGCCGAGCTGCACGCGGATGCCGAGCGCACTGAGCGCGGGAATCAGCGCGAGGTGCTGGCCGATTTCCGGGGCGAGAGTGAGTACCTTGATCGGGGCGATCGCATGCAGGCGCTGCACGTCGGCCAGGGTGGCCTCCACCACCAGCGGTGGCTGCGCGCCCAGGCGCTGCGCACTGATGAAGGGGCCTTCCAGATGCACACCGAGTACGCGGGCCATGCCGGGTGCGCGCGTGGCGATCGCGGTGGACAGGCCTTCAAGCGCGCGCGTGATGTCGTCTTCCTGCGCGGTCATGGTGGTGCCCAGCAGCGCGGTGGTGCCGTGCCGGGCGTGCGCGCGGGCCACCGTTTGCGCGGTCGTGCCGCCCTGCATGATGTCCACCCCGGCACCGCCATGCACATGCAGGTCGATGAAGCCGGGCAGGATCAGCGGCACCTCATTGTCGCCGCGCGGATCGGCGTGCACCGTATCGATGGCGGTGATGCGCTGGTCGAAATGGATATCGCCGCGGACCCAACCGGTGTCGGTGAGCAGGCGGCCGTGCAGGAAGCGGGACTCGGTCAAGGCGGGGACTCGGCGATGATCACTTCGACGCCCAGCCGCTGCAGCCCTTCCAGGTACTCGGGCTCGATGCTGCCGTCGGTGATGATGGTATGGACCTGGTCCAGCCGCGCGATGCGGTGCAGGCTGACCCGGCCAAACTTGGAGGCGTCGGTCAGCACCACGATGCGGCGCGCGCGCTCGACCATGCGGTGGTTGAGGCTGGCTTCGGCCTCATGGTGGGTGGTGAGGCCGAACTGCAGGTCCAGGCCATCCACGCCCAGGAACAGGGTGTCGAAGCTGTAGGTGTTGAGGCTCGCCTCGGCCTGGCTGCCATGCAGCGAGAGCGACTGCTTGCGCAGCAACCCGCCGGTGAGCAGCAGCTCCACGCCGGGCGCATTGGCCAGCTCCCAGGCGATGTTGAGCCCGTTGGTCATGACCGTGACGTCGCGATGCCCGCGCAGGTGCCGCGCCAGGGTCATCGTGGTCGAGCCGGAGTCGATGATGATGTTGTCGCCGGCCTTGACCAGCTTGGCCGCCTCGATACCGATCCGGTCCTTCATCGGCAGGTTCAAGGCATCCTTCTCGTGGATGTCCTGTTCCTGTGGCGGCGTGCGCACCAGCGTCGCGCCCCCATGGGTGCGCGTGGCCAGCCCCTGCGACTCGATGTGGGTCAGGTCGGCCCGGATGGTGACCGCCGAGACCGCAAAGCGCGCCACCAGCTCGCTGACCTGCACGTTGCCGTGCTCGACCAGGGTCTGGAGGATCTGTTGGCGGCGCTGCCGGGTGTTTCGCATGGGGGCGATTCCGTTCGAAAGGGAAAGCCGAAGCTTACCGTTCCGAAAGCTCCTTGGCCTGTCGGGTTTCGTTATCCGCCCCTGAGCAGTTGCGATTGCAGGCCCGGGCATACTCGGCCAGGCGCAGCGCCACCTTGTGCCGGATCAGCGCCAACGGCGCCGGCCGCAGCTCACCGGCCTCGATCGCCTTGAGCTGTTCGGGCATGAACTGGCTGAGCAGCATCTGCGGCGGCGCGTGCGCGGTGAGATTGGCAACCAGCGTGTCCAGCGCAGCCTGTACCGCTGGCTCGCCCCAGTAATAGCGGCTGCGATCGCTGAGCGAGTACGCGCGCAGCAGGCGCAGTTCGTGCTCGTCGCCCTGGTAGTAGCTGCGCCAGCTGCCCGGTGCGTCGACCATGCAGCGGTCCAGCACCTCGATCAGGTTCGAGCATTGCGCGGCGGGCAGCAGTTCGGATTCGATCATCGCCAGCGCGAACACCGCCTCGCGGAAGGCATAGGTCGCCGCCGGGCCGACTTTCAGGATCGCGAAATGATCGCGGACCAGCGCGTGCAGGCCGGCTTCGGTCTGGTAATCGGTGGAGTGCGCTTCGAACACGATGCCCGGCTGCTGCTCGACAAAGGCAGACAGCGCGGTGGCGGCGGCCGGATCGTAGTAGTGCACGCTGCTGTGGTCGAAATCCACGCCGGGCTGGACGACCATCGCGATCACGCGCTCCCAGGCCGGCAGCAGGTCCGGGGCGGAGAACGCCTCACGGTGGATCGCCAGGGTGGTCGCGGCGGCCGCCGGCGTGGTCACCTGCAGGCCGCCGGCCAGCGAGGCTTCACCGCCGGGAATCGGTACCTCGGTGCCGATCACGTAGACCGGTGGTGGCAGCCCGTGCTCGGCGGCCGTGCGCTCGGCGATGCGCGCCAGTTCGGCCGAGCGCGCGGCGACGATGGCGTCCGGCAACGGGGTCGGGTCGTCGGCGCAGGACATGCTGCAGTCCAGGTGGATCTTGTGGAAACCGGCGGCGACGTAGGCGGCGATCAGTTCGCGCGCGTTTGCCATTGCAGCTTGTGCCGGGCCCTTCTGCCAGGCGTTCGGACCGAGGTGGTCGCCACCGAGCACCAGCCGCTCGGCCGGGAAACCGGCATCGCGTGCCAGCTGCAGCACGTAGTCGCGGTACTGCGGCGGGGTCATGCCGGTGTAGCCGCCGAACTGATCGACCTGGTTGGAGGTCGCCTCGATCAGCAGCAGGGTGTCGTAACGCTGCGCGACCTGCATCGCCGCCAGCAGCACCTGCGCGTTGCTGCAGCAGACGCTGTACAGCCCGACGGGGTGGCCCTGGCGATGGGCGGCGATCAACGATTGGACGGCGGACATGGCAACTCCAGTAACAACAGTGTTCAGGGGGAGGGGGAGTGCTGGCGCGCGAGCAGTGCCGCGCCCCGCGCACCGCCGGCATCGCCGAAGGTGGGCGGCAGGATCGGGGGGACCCGCACACCGGCAAACAGGTAGGGCGCGATCGCGGCAGGCAGGTCGCGGTAGAGCTGTTCCAGCTTGGACAGGCCACCGCCGAGCACGATCACGTGCGGGTCCAGCGCGAGGATCAGGCTGGCGAAGCTGTAGCCGAGCAGGTCGCGGTGGATGGCCAGCGCCTGCTGCGCGACCGCATCGCCGGCCTGGGCCCGTGCGACCACCTCGGCGGCGTCCAGCGCGTGGCCACCACGGCGTTCATGGATCATCGCCAGGCCGCTGCCGGACACGTAACGCTCCAGGCAGCCGCGCAGGCCGCAGCCACAGTCCAGCACGGGCAGGTCGTGGCGCTGCTGCAGCGTGGCGGGCAGGCTCCAGTGGCCCCACTCGCCGGCGATGCCATTGTGACCGGCGATCAGCCGGCCGCCGACGCAGAAGCCACCGCCGGCCCCTGTGCCGAGGATCGCCCCGAACATGCTGGGGTAGCCGGCGGCGGCGCCGTCATGGGCCTCGGACAAGGCAAAACACTGCAGGTCATTGCCGAGCTCCAGCGGGCGCTGCAGGCGTGCCTGCAGGTCCGTACCGACGGTCTGACCGGTCAGGCTGGGCACGTTGGCACTGAGCTGGCGGCCGCTGACGCGATCGCGCACGCCGGGCAGGCCGATGCCGACCCCCAGGCCGCGCTGGCCGAGCGCGGCATCCGCCGCGGCGACCAGATCGACGATCGCCTGCAGGAACGCGGCGTAGTCGCGGGTCGGCGTCGCCACGCGTTGGCGGTGGTGCACCCTCAGCGTGGCGTCGCACGCGACCAGTTCGATCTTGGTGCCGCCGATGTCGATGCCATACCAGGTCTGCATGCGTGCTCAGCCGTGGGGGTGGATGGTCACGCCCTGCACCACACGGTTGACCGTGCCGTCGGGGAAGGGATTGTCCGGGGTCATGCCGAGCGCGGCCGAACGCTGCAGCGCATAGCACTGCGGCACCAGCAGCCACAGCGGGGCCAGCCACGGATCGGGCAGTGCAGGTGCGGCCAGGACGAAGTCGCCGTCGGCGCGGTCCGCGTCGTCCGGCCCGATCGACAGCACCCGCCCGGCGATGCCGTCGCGGCGCAGTTCGTGCAACAGGTCCTGCTCGTAGCGGCGGGCCAGCGGCTGCGCGCTGCGCAGCATCACCACCAGCGTTTCACCGTTGAGGGTGGACTTGGGCCCATGGCGGAACCCCAGCGGTGTATTGGCCAGTGCCAGCACGCGGCCGGCGGTGAGTTCGAGCACCTTCAGCGCGGCTTCGCGGGCGACGGCTTCCAGAGGACCGCTGCCGAGATAGATGACGCGCGAATACGGCGCTTGGGCCAAGGCCGCCACCGCGGCATCCCAGGCATCCAGCGCACGCTCGCCATGGCTGGCCAACGTGCGAAGACGCTCCAGGCGCGCTGCCCACGGGGCGCTGTCGAACGCACTCAGCGCGGCCAGCAGCATGCAGCTCAGGCTGCTGGTCATGGCGAAGGCGCGGTCACAGCTGGCCGGCGGCATCAGCAGCGACAGCGTATCGCTGCGGCCGTGGCCACGTTTGGCGAGTTCGCCTTCGGCATTGCAGGTGATATCGACGAAGCGCGCGTGCTCGACCTGGTCGCGGACCAGATCCACCGCGGCCACGCTCTCCGGGCTGGAGCCGCTGCGCCCGAACGACACCAGCAGGGTCGGACGCTCGCGGCGCAGGTACAGCGCCGGATGGGTCAGCAGGCTGGTGGTATGCACAGCGCGCACCTCGGCCGGCCACTGCGCATTGATCTGGTCGGCCACCATCTCGGCAATGAAGCCCGAGCTGCCGGCGCCGGTGAAGATCACCAGCTGGTCGGGATCGCGCAGGGCCTCCCCGAGGAAGCCATTGATGCGTACCTGCGCAGCGTCCAGCAGGCTCGCCAGCGCGGCCCACAAGCGGGGCTGCTGGGCGATTTCTTCGGCGGTATAGGCGCCACCGAGGCGCTGCCACGTGGGCAAATCAGGGAGCAGAGAAGCGTCCATTCGCAATTCCTGTTGGGCGACCGCACCTTCTGCGTTTTCTTTCGAAATGTCAAATATCGAAAGATAAAGAAAAGGTCTGTCGGTCACAGTTTTCGTCTTTTATTCGGGGTTGACCGGCGGGAGATGCGCGCGAATGCCGCGTTGCACCACAGTTTCAGCACTCCAAAAATGCGTATTCAGGTGGGGTTTGGAAAGCGCGGCGTTGCCGAATCTTTCGTTTATACCAAAATATCCTTTCTTTTTCTTTGCAATTTGTTGACATCTTTCGAGACCGTGCCCTAGAGTCGGCCGCACTGGTTTCAGTTTCCCGCTGACCGCGGGCTTGGGGGCAAGGTGGACTTCCGGTTTCGACGCACTGGTCTGACGATCACACTGCTCACCGCAGTGGCTCTGGCTGCCACCGCCCACGCTGAGCCGGTGGGCAACCTCCGTGCGATCACCGCCGCCCCCGCCAAAGACGGCACCGCCGGCTGGACACTCAGCACGGATACCGGCGCCACGCTGCGCGTGGACCTGCTGCGCGATGACGTCCTGCGCGTGCGCGCCGGCCGCAACGGCACGCTGACCGGTGCCGGCGACAAGGCCGCCCCGATCGTGCTGCCGCAGCCGCCCGCGAAGGTCGCCGTCCAACTGGAAGAGGATGCCAACGAGGTGCGCATCCGCACCGATGCGCTGGTCCTGCACATCCAGCGCCAACCATTGCGCCTGTCGCTGGTCCGCCGCGAGGGCGACCGCGACGTCGCGCTGTGGCGCGAACTGCAGCCGCTGGACCTGGACAAGGACCAGAGCGTGCAGGTGCTCTCCAGCGAAAGCGATGAGCACTTCTACGGTGGTGGCCAGCAGAACGGGCGCTTCGAGTTCAAGGGCCGCGAACTGGAGGTCTCGTACTCCGGTGGCTGGGAAGAAGGCGATCGTCCCAACCCGGCGCCGATGCTGCTGAGCTCGCGGGGCTGGGGCATGCTGCGCAACACGTGGAGCGACGGCACCTACGATCTGCGCCAGGCCGACCAGGCCACGCTGCTGCACCGTGAGGACCGCTTCGATGCGTACTACTTCGTCGGGCCGAGCCTGCATACGCTGCTGGACCGTTACACCACGCTGACCGGCCGCGCCGGCCTGCTGCCGCGCTGGGCGTTCTCCTATGGCGACGCCGACTGCTACAACGATGGCAACAACATCAAGAAGCCGGGCAGCGTGCCCGACGGCTGGAGCGACGGCCCGACCGGCACCACGCCCGACGTGGTCGACAGCGTGGCCAGGCAGTACCGCGAGCACGACATGCCGGGGGGCTGGATCCTTCCCAACGATGGTTACGGCTGCGGCTACAAAAAGCTGCCCGAGACCGTGCAGGGGCTGGCGAAGTACGGCTTCAAGACCGGCCTGTGGACCGAGAACGGCGTCGACAAGATCGCCTGGGAAGTGGGCACCGCCGGCAGCCGCGTGCAGAAGCTGGACGTGGCCTGGACCGGCAAGGGCTACCAGTTCGCGATGGATGCCAACCAGTCCGCGTTCAACGGCATCATGGACAACTCAGATTCGCGCCCGTTCCTGTGGACGGTGATGGGCTGGGGCGGCATCCAGCGCTATGCGGTGGCCTGGACCGGCGACCAGAGCAGCAGCTGGGATTACATCCGCTGGCACATTCCGACCCTGATCGGCTCGGGCCTGTCCGGCATGGCCTACGCCAGTGGCGACGTGGACGCGATCTTTGGCGGCAGCGCCGAGACCTTCACCCGCGACCTGCAGTGGAAGAGCTTCACCCCTGTGCTGATGGGCATGTCCGGCTGGTCGGGCAATGCGCGCAAGCACCCGTGGTGGTTCGATGAGCCCTACCGCAGCGTCAACCGCGACTACCTCAAGCTGAAGATGCGCATGACCCCGTACATGTACGGGCTGGCACACGATGCAGCGACCAGCGGTGCACCGCTGCTGCGCGCGCTGATGTGGGACTACCCCCAGGACCCGCAGGCCTACACCGAAGCGCACAAGTACCAGTTCCTGCTCGGCCGCGAGCTGTTGATCGCACCGGTGTACCGCAGCCAGGCCGCGAGCCGTGGCTGGCGCCGCGACATCCACCTGCCGCAGGGCCGCTGGATCGACTACTGGGATGGCCGCCAGCTGCAGGCCGGCGCCGAGGGGCGCTCGCTGGATCGTCCGGTCGATCTGGCCACGATCCCGGTGTTCGTGCGCGCCGGCGCCATCATCCCGATGTACCCGGCGATGCTCTACGACGGTGAGAAGCCGCTGGATGAAGTGACCTTCGATCTGTACCCGCAAGGCACCTCGCAGTACACGCTGTACGAAGATGATGGCGCCACCCGCCGCTATGAGAAAGGCGAATCGAGCACGCAGGCGATCACGGTGCAGGCCCCGGCGCAGGGCACTGGCCCGGTGCAGGTGCGCATCGATCCGGTGCAGGGCCGGTATGCCGGCCAGCTGCCGCAGCGCCGCTATGCGCTGCGCGTGCTCAGCCGCCAGCGCCCGGCCACGGTGACGCTGGGCGGACGCGCGCTGCCGATGCTGGCCGACCAGGCAGCGTGGCAAGGTGCGGGCGAGGGCTGGTACTTCGATGCGGCAGAGCGCCGCGGCACCCTGCACGTGCGCACCGCGCCGACCGACATCCGCCAGGCACTCACGCTGCAGCTGGATCTGCCGATCGCCGCCGCACCGGTCGACGATGCCTTCCCGGCCGCACCGGAACTGGGCCGCGCGCTGCCCTCCGACAGCCTGCTGGTGGTCAACCGGCCGGCCGAGGAGCAGGGCTATGAGATGGAGAAAGCCTTCGACGATGACCCGGCCACGTGGTTCCGCACCGTGCGCAACCAGGCGGTCAAGACCGGTGCGCATGAGTGGGTGCTCGGCTTCGGCGAACGCAAGCTGATCGACGGCATCGAACTGGCGCCGCGCAACGACCCGCACTGGAAGAACGGCCAGATCCGCGATTACGAGATCTACATGGCCGACAGCAACGGCGAGTGGGGCGAACCGATCAAGCGCGGTCACCTGACCCTGCAGCAGGGCATGCAGCAGATCGACTTCCCCGCCCGTGCCGGCCACCTGCTGCGCTTCCGCGTGCTGAGCACGCAGAACCCGGAAGGCGACGGTGCCAGCGCTGCCGACCCGATGGTGACCGCGGCGCAGGGCAGCGTGGCGCGTGCGGTGGATGCGCTGCAGCCGCGCGATGTCGGCCCGATCGTGCTGTCCACGTTCCACGTGCTGGAGCATCCGCAGCCGGAAGGCCCGGCGCAGCAGCTGTATCTCTCCGCGCTGCCCATGCCGACCCCGTTGAAGGCCAGCGTCGCTGCCGACCACGCATTGGGTGGGCAGGCCGAGATGCGCATGAACGGTCTGCATTTCCGCCGCGGCCTGGGCGTCAATGCCAGCAGCCGGATCGATCTGGAACTCACGGGCAGCTGGCGCCTGCTGCGCGCCGACCTGGGCATCGATGATCAGTGCCGCACCGCGGGCGGCATGCAGTTCCAGGTGTGGGGTGACGGTCGGCTGCTGTACGACAGCGGCCTGGTCAACGCACCCGGCGTGGTCAAACCGGAGCTGGACGTGCGCGGCCTGCAGCGACTGAGCCTGCGCACGCTCGGGGCGCAGGGCGATCGACCCGCGCAGGTCTGTGGCAACTGGGCCAATGCCGCCCTGATCGGACAGGAGGGCGATACCGCCAGCATCGTGTCGCCGTAACCGAAGAAACACGCTTTCAGAAAAACAGCTCTCTCCCGTTTCCCGTCTGCGGCCGTCTGGCCGCGGCACGGGGGACGTTTGCCCGAAAACACCCATCCACCGCCAGCCCCACGCTGCGGATCGAACAAGGAGCCAAAGATGTTGACCGAACGCCATCGCCATCGCCGCATCACCGCCACCCCCTTGTCCATCGCACTCGGCCTGGCCGTCGCGGTGGTCGGCAGTGCCAGCGCCCAGGACGCAACGCCCGATACCAAGGCCACCGAGCTGTCGCGCATCGAGGTGACCGGCTCCAACATCCGCCGCAGTGATGTGGAAACCGCCTCGCCGGTGCAGGTGATCAGCAAGCAGGACATCGAGAACATGGGTGCGCGCACCCTGCTGCAGGTGCTCGACAATCTGCCGGCCGCACGTCCGGGTCAGCAGGATGCGCGCTCGCTGTTCACCGGTTCGGATGGTGCCTCGCAGGCCAACCTGCGCGGCCTCGGCGCACAGGGTACGCTGGTGCTGCTCAATGGCCGTCGCCTGTCCTACTACGGCGCGCCGGCCGGCTTCCAGACCCAGTTCGTCAACATCGATGCGATCCCCGCTGCAGCGATCGAACGCATGGAAGTGCTGACCGACGGTGCCTCGGCCGTGTACGGCACCGATGCGGTGGCCGGTGTGATCAACGTGATCACCAAGCGCTCCTACCAGGGCGCGGAGATCAATCTCACCACTGACAAATCCTCGCGGATCAGCTCCTACGGCGAACACCAGGGCAGCATCACCGCCGGCTTCGGCGACCTGGATGAAGACCGCTACAACGTCTACGCCTCGGTGAACCTGTACCGGCGCGATGCGATCCCGCTGAGCGACTTCTACGACAAGCGGCCCGACCAGTACTACGTCAACAACCCGAACTACCTGCCCAACCTGCGCCTGGGGACCGGCAGCAAGCCGGGCGAGTTCAACCCGGGCAGCTACTTCGCCTTCGATCCGGTCACCGGCCGCCGCGTGCAGGAAGCCGCCCCGGGCTGCAACAACGTACTCACCAGCGAAGCGGCCGGCCCGCGCTGTATCTGGGAGACGTGGATGAACAACGAGATCGACGCCGGCGCCAAGTCCGAGCGCAACACCGCCTACGTCAACGCCCACTTCCTGATCGGCGACAGCACCGAAGCCTTCGCCGAAGCCACGTACACCGACATCGACCTGACCGCCAACGGCGGTACGCCGCGTGCCTACGGCACCACCACCGGCAACCCGACCAGCTGGTTCTCGCGCAATACCGGCACCACGGTCAACCAGTTCCTGTATCCGTACCTGGGCCCGAACAACGAATACAACAACGCCTCGCCCGAACTGAAGGCACTGATGGGCGGCGTGGTCGGCCTGCAGTACCTGTTGCAGGACGTGGGCGCCAACCACTTCGGCCAGCGCAACACCGATCAGAGCTATCGGGTGGTGGCCGGAATGCGCGGTGATGTCGGCGACTGGAACTGGGAAACCGCCTTCGCCACCGCCGGCAGCCACTCGGTCACCTACCAGACCACCAACGTCAACCTGGCCGGCTTCGAGAAGGCCTTCGGCCCGTATTCCGTCGATCCTGGTACCGGCCGCGTCATCATTTCCGATCACCCGGCGTACAAATTCGGTGAGATCAGCGAGGCCAACGCCGCGCTGATCCGCGAAGCGTTCCCCACCTTCGACATCCAGTCCTGGACGCGCCTGCATACGCTGGACGGAAAGATCGAAGGTCCGCTGTTCCAGATGCCGGCCGGTGAAGTGCGTGCGGCCTTCGGCTTCAACGCCAGCCGCGAAACCTTCTACACCCCGGGCAACCCGGATGCGGCCAACGGCCTGATCACCCAGCAGGGCGGCTCGTGGTTCGACGGCAAGCGCAACACCTATGCGCTGTTCGCCGAGACAGTGGCGCCGCTCACCGAGAAGCTGGAACTGGACGCCGCACTGCGCGTGGACAAGTACCCGGACTTCAGCGCCAACCTGGCCCCGAAGATCGGCCTGAAGTACCAGATGTTCGATCAGCTGATGCTGCGCGGCACCTACTCCACCGGCTTCCGCGCGCCCAGCCTGGCCGAGTCCGGCAACGGCGGCGTGTTCGCCCAGTTGGGGGGCTACCGCGATGAAGTGCGCTGCAACGAGACCAACGCGATCGCCAACCTGCTGTTGCGGTCGCAGCGCGGCGGTGACGTGGACCTGGGCAAGTCCCTGCTCAATACCGACTGCAGCCGCACCGTGGCGCGCATGACCCAGCCGAACCCGGACCTGAAGCCGGAGAAGGCCAAAATCACCACCCTCGGCTTTGTCTACGAGCCGACGCAGTGGCTCTCGGTGTCGGCCGATTACTGGTTCATCTACCGCAGCAATGAAATCGTTGCCCCGGATTTCACCCGCGACGAAGACATCATCTCTTCCACCCGTTCGCCGATCACCGAAAGTGACCGCGCCAACCTGGCGGCGCTGGCGGCGATGTGCGCCGACCCGGCCAGCGGCGTCGCCTGTCCCGGCACGCTGCCCGGCTACAGCGTGGGCAACGTGGCCAGCGTGGTGGGCCAGTACAAGAACCGTGGCAAGACCCTGATCGACGGCTTCGACATCGACGCCCGCAGCCGCTTCTCGCTGGGCGAATGGGGCAACCTCAACATCGGCGTGGCCGCCACCATCGCCAACCGCAACCGTTCCTACCTGGATGACGAAAGCGGCTGGTACTACGGCGACCTGGTCGGCTATTACAACAACCCGCGCCTGCGCGCCACGTTGAACGCGGACTGGAGCTACAAGCAGGTCACCACCAGCGTCTTCGTCAATTACGTGGGCGGCACCAAGTGGGCGCTGCAGCAGATCGACGAGGAAGACAACAACCCGCAGACCTGCACCGCCGGCTACCTGCCGGTGGAGCAGAGCAAGTGCGATGGCGCCCCGTCGTGGTGGACCGCTAACCTGAGCGTGGCCTGGCGCCCGGATGCCCACTGGAACGTCGGTTTCACCATCAAGAACCTCTTCGACCGCCTGCCGTTCTATGACCCGAACAGCTTCCTCGGCGATTCCAGCGATTACGCCACCATCTTCGGTCGCGGCTACAGTCTGACCGTCGGCTACAAGTTCTGATGCTCCCCTCGCGCCGGTCCTGGCCGGCGCGATCTTCACACGAGGTACTGTCCATGAAACGCAGAGAATTCATCGCCGCCAGCGCGGCCGTCGCCGCCACCAGCCTGCTGCCGAACACGCCCGCCTGGGCGCGCGGTCGCAAGGTACGGCTGGGCCTGATCGGCACCGGCATGCGCGGCCAGGTATTGCTGAAGGAACTGGTCCGCCGCGATGACGTGGAGGTGGTCGCGCTGTGCGACATCGAGCCGATCATGCTCAAGCGCGGCATGGACATGGTCGCCAAGGCCGGCAAGCCGGCGCCCAAGGCGTATGGTCAGGACGGCGACGTCAACGCCTGGAAGCGGCTGATCGAGCAGCGCGGCCTGGATGGCGTGGTCATCGCCACGCCCTGGGAATACCACGCGCCGATGGCGATCGCGGCCATGCAGGCCAAGGTCGCGGTGGGCTGCGAAGTGGTCGCCGGCATCACCCTGCAGGACCACTGGGACGTGCTCAAGACCCAGCTGTCCACCGGCACGCCGTACATGTTGCTGGAGAACGTCTGCTATCGCCGCGATGTGATGGCCGCGCTGCAGATGGTGCGCCAGGGACTGTTCGGGGAACTGGTGCACCTGCAGGGCGGCTACCAGCACGACCTGCGCGGGGTGAAGTTCAATTCCGGCGACCCCAGCCAGCCGTATGACAGCGGCGTGGAGTTCGGTGCCAAGGGCTGGTCCGAAGCACGCTGGCGCACCGAGCATTCGGTGAAGCGCAACGGTGAGCTGTACCCCAGCCACGGCATCGGCCCGTGCGCGATGTACACCGGCATCAACCGTGGCAACCGTTTCACCCACATCAACGCGTTTGCCAGCAAGGCGCGTGGCCTGCACGAATACACCGTGGCCAAGAGCGGTGGCACCACCCACCCGAGCACCAAGGTAGCCTTCAAGCTCGGCGACATCGTCACCACCACCCTGGCCTGCGAAAACGGCGAGACCATCCTGCTGCAGCACGACACCTCGCTGCCGCGCCCGTACTCGATGGGCTTCCGCGTGCAGGGCACCAAGGGCCTGTGGATGGATGTGAACCAGTCCATCCACATCGAAGGCCGCAGCCCGCCGCACAAGTGGGAACCGTTCCAGGCCTATCAGGACCAGTATGAGCACCCGCTGTGGAAGCAGCATGCCGATACCGCTGCCAGCGCCGGCCACGGTGGCATGGACTGGTTCGTCATCCATGCCTTTGTGGAGGCCCTCAAGGCCAAGGCACCGATGCCGATCGACATCTACGACGCGATCACCTGGAGCGCGATTACGCCGTTGTCCGAGCAGTCCATCGCCAACAGCTTCCAGACGCTGGAGTTCCCTGACTTCACCGCCGGGTTGTGGAAGCAGCGCAAGCCGATCTTCGCCTTCGACGGATCGTACTGAGCGGCATCGCCCGCCATCGTCCTGTCACGGACGGGTCGCACAGTAATCGCCCACCGGGCCGCCCTGCGCGGCCCGGTTCCATTTCGGGGACGGGCAGCATGACGGCAGTGGCGGAACATACGTATGGGTGGAAAGAGCGGCTGCACCGATGGTGGCAGCGGGCCCGCCGCTGGAGCGTGTTGGGTGGGCTGGTCGTTGCTGGCGCCGCGACGGCCGCCGATGCCGCGCCTGCGCACTGGATGGCCTATGCCGCGCAGTCGGGTGAGGCGCTCTCGCAGCGCCTGAGCAACACCGGCGATCCGCGCGTGGAGCGGTTGCAGGCCCGTCTTGCCGAGCGCAAGGATCCGGGTGCCGCGTTGACCGTGTCGTTGTGGATCGATGCCACCGGCAACATCATCGATAGCCGCTTCGCGTCACTGGGCGATGCCGCGGCAGATGCCGAGCTGCGTGCGCTGCTCAGTGCTGCGCCGTTGCCCGTCGCACCACCGCCGGACATGCGCCAGCCGTTGAATCTGGGGCTCTCACTCATCCCCACTGCGGCCGGCGACACGCCCATCCCCTGAGCGTCATCGTCCGGGCCTGACCGCTGGTGGCGGCGGGGGCGGACGCTGTGGTTGGGTGGATATGCCGAAGGTGTTGCCCATGCGTTGCTGAGTGGCCGCGCGATGGGCCAGCCCCAGCGCCGATGGCGGCTGGCGGACGATCAACAGCGAGCCGGGTGCCTGTACGGGTGCCGCCGAGGCCGGCGCAGGCGCGAGCAGCCGGCTGAAGCAATCGTAATCACGGATGCGCTCGCCGTTGACCTCCACCTCGATGCAGGCCGGCGCTGGGTCTGCCTGCGCGCGGGCGACCCAGGGCACGGCCAGCAGGGCGATGCACAGGCCCGCTGCGGTAAGTGATCGAAGGTCCGGCATGGCTGTCACCGCTCTGCAATGAAACCGACCTAACGTGACCGGCTTGGCGTTGTGATGCTGGCGCGTCTTGCATGCAGTTTGATGACACCGGGGCGCATGACCAACAGGGGCGGGCAGGCAAACGCATCGGCGGCCGGCGCAGGAACTCTCTGCGCCCGTGTGGCTGGCTGTTTCTCCTGCTCGCGATGACCTGGCCGCCGGCGATGGCGCTGGCCCAGGACGCCATCGATGCCGCGCACACGCAGTACACGTTCGATGTTCCGGCGCAGCCGCTGCCGGAGGCCTTGCAGTTGTATGGGGAGATCACCGGGGTGGCGGTACTGATCGATGCCCGCTTGTTGGGTGGCCTGCGTTCGACCGCGCTGTCGGGGCGGTACGCCCGGCGCGACGCGTTGCAGCGGATGCTGAGCGGTACCGGACTCGTTCCGCATTTCGTGGAGAACGGTGCGTTCACCCTGGTGCCGGTGGGATCCGTGGCCGCCGACGAGGTGCTGCCCGATGCCACACCCATGCGTGCACCGTCCCTGCCCGAGCGGACCCGCCAGCGCGGTGCCCGGGTGATCCAGCACTCGCTGGAGCAGGCGCTGTGCGGCACGGCATTGACGCGGCCGGGTGACTACCGGGCGAGCGTGCGCTTCTGGCTGACCGAACGGGATCAACGCATCCGCGCACCGGAGCTGCTGGAATCCACCGGTGACCTGGCACGCGACACGGCGATCGTCAGTCGCCTGCGCGACCTGCCGTTACCGGGCCTTCCGGCTGGCCTGCCACAACCCATCACGCTGCTGTTGCTGCCTGAAACACCGGGCGCGACGCCGCCGTGCCGGGCCCGCTGATGACCGGTCTGCGCACCCTGTTCCTGGATCACTACGAAGCCTTCCGCAAACGCCTGCGGCGCCGGCTGGGCTCGGATGACCTGGCCATGGACGCGCTGCAGGAGACCTGGCTGCGGGTGGAGCGCATGGGCAGTACGCAGCCGCAGCGCAACCCGGTGGCCTACCTGTTCCGCATGGCGGTCAATGCCGCTACCGACCAGCGCATCGCCCACGGCCGGGTGCTGACCGGTGCCGAGGTGGAGGCGCTGATGGATGAAGCCCCGGATTACCTGGACCCGTCCGATGTGGCGCACGGGCGTTCCGAGCTCGCGGCGCTGGCCGATGCCCTGCGCGAGCTGCCCGAGCGCCAGCGCGCCATCCTGATCGCCGCACGTATCGACCAGCAGCCCATCGACACCATCGCCGACCAGCACGGGGTCTCCTCACGGATGGTCGGCAAGGACCTCAAGAAAGCCCTGCAGCATTGCGCAGGACGGCTGGACCGGCCGCTGGTGCAGCGTTTCGGTCCCGGGGCGGGAAAACCGTCATGACTGATATGAAGACCTCCGTATCCCCATCGCCCGCTGATGTGCAGGCGCAAGCGCATGACTGGCTGCTGCGCCTGCAGACCGGCCCGGTGACGGCTGCCGACGCGGACGCCTTCCGACGCTGGCGTGCGCTGGATCCCCGTCATGCCGTGGCCTTCGCCCGGGCACGCCGGCTGTGGTCGGCGCTGGCGCCGGCGCTGCAGGCCAGTACGGGTCCGGCCGAGGCCACGGTGCCGAACGTCGGCGTGCCGCTGCCCGCATCCGTCCTCCCGGTACGGCAGCGCCCCCGTCGTTTCAATCCAGGCCGACGTGCGTTTTTGGGCGGCGCTGCCGCTGCCGCCGCGGTCGGCTGGGTAGCGGTGCAGTCGCCGCTGGGGCTGTGGCCGGCGCTGGACGCGTTGGGTGCCGACTATCGCACCGCGACCGGCGAGCGCCGCGACCTCAGCATCGGCAGCGTGGCCGTGGCCATGGCCGCGCGCACCACGATGCGCCGTCCCGCCGACGGCTCGGCCGGGATCGTGGTGAGCCAGGGCGAAGCCCAGTTCGCGGTGCCGGCCTCGGCCGCTGCCAGCTTCGTGATCGGTGTCGACGGTGCGCGACTGATGCCGGCCCCGGGTGCGCGGGTGAACGTGCGCTGCGTCGGTGGCGACATCCGCATCACCTGCCTGGCCGGGCGAGCCGAACTGGTGCGGGGCGCGCGTACCGTGGTGCTGCAGCCCTCCTGGCAGGCACGCCTGACGGCGGACCGGATCGCTTCCGTGGCGCCGGTCGCGGCCGACACCATCGACGCCTGGCGGCGCGGGTGGCTGGTCTTCGATGATCAGCCGCTGCAGGACGTAGTGGACGAAATCAACCGCTACCGCACCGGCCGTATCGTGCTGACCGGCAGCGCATTGCCGGCACGGCGCGTACAGGCGCGCATCCCTTTGGCGCGCATCGATACCTTCATCGATCTGGTGCGCGATGCCTATGGCGCAAAGGTGGTGAGCATGCCCGGTGGCGTCGTGCTGTTGAGCTGAGCGGCGCGTGCGCAGATGAATTTTTTGTTGCAACGGTTCAGTCGTTGTCACCTGCCCCCGTCTTATCCCTCGTAACAAGCGCAACGCATTGCACTGCCACGCTCGCTCCTGCCAGGGACGGGATCGCGCTGCAGGACGGCAGCACGCGCTTGCCCTTATCAGCGAACGATATTGCGACGGGTGACAGCGATGGTGAAGCAGCAGAGCGGTTCGATCGGATGCACGGCCCCGCAGGTGCCGCAGGTGCGCGCGCTGTCGCAGGCCATCGCGGTGTTGCTGATGGCCGGTGGCGTCGCGGCGGGCGTCAACGCGCAGCAGGCCTTCAGTCCGGCATGGTTCGCCAACAAGGGCGTGCAGCAGCAGACCGCCGCGCAGACCGGCCGCCTGCCGAACGGGATGCCGTCCAACCTGGTGCGTATCGACCAGCAGGCGCAGCAGGCCCGCGACACGCTGAAGACCTCGCTGGAGAACCTCAACACTGCCGCGCAGGCGATCGCCATGCAGCAGCGCATGCAGCAGACCGCCCGCGATGCCGCGCGGCTGCGCGCCGGCCAGGTGCCCGATGGGCTGGGCGAGGGCGGGCTGAAGATCGATGACGACACCCTGACGCGCGGCTGGTTCAACGCCAGCGCTCCGACCCAGAGCAGCAAGGACGGCACCACCACCGTCAGCATCGCGCAGACCGGCGACAAGGCCATCCTCAACTGGGAGACCTTCAACGTCGGCCGCAACACCGTGGTCGATTTCGACCAGCAGGCGAGCTGGTCGCTGCTCAACCGGGTCAATGATCCCAACGCGCTCCCGTCGCAGATCCTCGGCCGCATCCAGGGCCAGGGCACGGTGATGCTGGTCAACCGCAACGGCGTGGTGTTCGACGGCAGCAGCCAGGTCAACGTCAAGAACCTGGCCGCCTCGGCAGTCAACATCAGCGATGCGCAGTTCCGCAAGGGTCTGTACAGCGACGCGCAGGGCAATGCCTTCATTCCGACCTTCGGCAACGAACTCACCACCACCGCGAACAGCTTCGCCCATGGTGCGGCCACCGGTGACGTGGTGGTGGAGCGGGGCGCGCAGATCACCACGGCGGTGCCTACCTCGGTCACCGAAGGTGGCGGCTACGTGCTGCTGCTCGGCCGCCAGGTGCATAACCAGGGCCAGATCACCACCGCCAATGGCCAGACCCTGCTGGCCGCCGGCGATGCGTTCGTGATCCGCAAGGGCATGGGCACCGATCAGAACCAGACCTCCACCACCCGCGGCAACGTGGTCACCACGCTGCGCAGGCCGGTGGCAACCGATGCCGCCATGGGCCCCGCCAGCGGTGTGGTCAGCAACAGTGGCCTGATCCAGGCGACCACCGGCGACATCACCCTGGCCGGCCATGACGTGCGCCAGCAGGGTGCAGTGGTGTCGACCAGCTCGGTGAACACCCGCGGTACCGTCCACCTGCAGACCGAGCGCAAGGACGTAGAAGGCAAGGTCACACTCGGCGCGGGAAGCCTGACCGTGATCGCCCTCGACGACACGGCGACCACCGCACTGGATGTCCAGCGCGAGACGTTGATGCTGGACGCGGTCCATGCCGGCGACGGTATCCAGCATCGGCGCGATCAGTCACTGGTGCAGATCATCAGTGGCGGAGATGTCGATATCGAGGGTGGGAGCCTCACCGTGGCCACTGGCGGCCAGGTGATGGTTGATGCGGTGGGCAGCAGCAACGTCGCCGATGGCGCGCGTATCGACGTGTCCGGGCATGTCGGCGTGAAGATCGCGATGGAAGCCAACAACGTCCAGATCAACGTACAGGGCAACGAACAACGCGACGCGTCGGTCAACCGCGACGACAAGTCCCTCAACAGCAAGAACATCTGGTTGGACCGACGCGACCTCGTCCTGGTCCCACCTGGCACCAACGGCTATGAGACCGACCGCTGGTACACCGCCGGTGGTCTGCTGGAAGTCGGGGGATACCTGGGCGTCACCGGGCATGGCATCGGCGAGTGGTCGGCCCAGGGCGGTACCGTGCAGTTCTATGGCGGCAACCTGACAACGCAGCGCGGTTCCAGCATCAATCTGTCCGGCGGCACACTGGACGTGCAGACCGGCTATATCCAGCAGAGCCATCTCAAGGGCGCCGACGGCAAGCTCTACAACGCGTCCACGGCGCCCGGCGACCTGCTCTACAGCGGTCTCTATCGCGGCTTTGAAGACACGCATGCGCGATGGGGCACCACCGATTACCACTACAACCCGTTGATCGGGCGCCAGCAGCGGCTGGAGAACGGCTATGTGGTCGGCCGGGATGCAGGTCGGCTGGTGATCGCCACACAATCGGCAGCACTCGCCGGTGACGTGGAAACCACGACCTTCCAGGGCGACCGTCAGATCCGCGCGCGTGAAAAGGACCTGGATGGCTATCTGCAGGCGCAGACGGCAGTGGCGCGCAATGGCCAGTTGGTCATCGGCCAGCTCACTGCGATCAATGACAAAAGTACCCGGGGTCTGACGTACTCGCCCTCGGCCATCACCTCTCGGGTGATGATCGGTGGTGCTGCTCCGGATGGGGACGCCAGCGAGACGACCACTGTATCGCCAGGAGTACACCTGGATGCGGCCTGGCTCAATCTGCTTGCATTGGGCAGCCTGCAGGTACTCGCCCGCGACAGCGTGAACGTGGAGGAAGCGATACAGGTCGCTGCCGGCGGCGAGATCGGGCTGCA
The DNA here is from genome assembly GCF_039673135.1 of Stenotrophomonas sp. TWI1151. NCBI lineage: Bacteria > Pseudomonadati > Pseudomonadota > Gammaproteobacteria > Lysobacterales > Lysobacteraceae > Stenotrophomonas > Stenotrophomonas sp. TWI1151. The sequence continues at coordinate 61,038 of NZ_JBDJLA010000003.1, read as the reverse complement.
CGCCGTCGATGTGCAGGTCGATGCGGATCTTGTGGCACGGGGCGGGTCCATCGCCCTGGGTGACCAGGTGTCCCAGTGGACGCCCTCCAATGGGTGGCTGGACAGTCCGATCGCTGCACCGCGCACCGGCACCCGCGCGCGCACCGCCCTTGGTGAGAACGTGCTGCTTGACGCGCGGGGTATCTGGAACAACCTGCAGGCCACCGCGGAGGGGATTGCTGGATTGCCCTTCATCGACGGCGGCACCATCACGCTGCACGGCAGCGATGATGTCGTGGTATCGCGTGGCGCGCGCCTGGATGTTTCCTCGGGCGCCACGCTCAAGGCCAACGATGCGCAGGAGGGTGGCCGGGGCGGTGACGTGTCGGTCATTGCGAACGGTCGCTTTGCCGTCGGCACGGATGCTGCGCCGGCTGGCCAGCTGACGCTGGATGGCGAACTGCGTGGGCATGGCGTCAAGGGCGGTGGCACGCTGCGGCTGCAGACGGGCAACGCCGTCGTCATCGGCGGCCAGGTCGCCGGCAGCGATGGAATGCTGCGCGCAGGTGAGGCCTCCCCGGTCGATCTGATCGCGGCGGAGGGCATCCAGATCACCGCCGGCAGCCTGCTGCCGGTGGACTACCACTACACCCGCGTGCGCGCTGGCGCAGGTGAGTCGCTGGGCGCTCAGCCCGTGGTGAATCCGGCCGATCCAGCGAGCCATCTGACATTGCAGGCGCCATGGACGCTGCCCAAGCCGCTGGGCAGCAACGACAGCTACGTTGTGCGTACCAGCACCGGGCTGGCCTATTCGGTGAGCTTCTGGTCCGCGCCGGTCGTGCTGCCCGCAGGTACGGTGATCAATCAGATCACCACCAATCTGGGGGGATTCCCGGTCAACTACGTGGTGCCGGGCGACGCATTCCCACGCGGCATCGGTGTACAGCCAAGCGCGGCCATGATCCGTGCCGGCACGATCGCGGCCACCGATCTGCTCCTGCCTGCGGGCACCCGTATCGGCGCCGGTAACGTGTTGGCGCAGGATGTCGCCGTGGCCCGTCCCTTCCAGCTGGATGTGGGGCTGTTCGACCGCGGCTTCTCGCGCTACGAGGTGACTGGCCACCAGAGTCTGGCGGTGGCCCCGGATGCCGATCTCCGCGTGACCATGCCGGTGCTGCGGGTGGATCCGCTGCTGGCCCGTGGCCTGTCCACGGGCAGTGAACCGGAGGACGCACTGCAGACCTGGTTGGCGCCGGAGTTCACGGCCGATGTTGCCAAGGGCACGTTGTCCCAGCGCCGTGGCGCGGACCTCCAGTTGACGGCGGGGTATGGCATCGGCTCCATCGCCTCATTGTCGATCGGTCGTGGCGCACACCTGCAGGTGGACAGCGGCCGCAGCATCGGCCTCACCACGGGCGGGCAGATGACGGTGGAGGGCACGCTGCAGGCCAATGCGGGTCAGATCAACCTGTTGGACCATGGATTCGGCCAGGAGGGCGCCTCGGCGAAGGGTCACGATCGCTCGTTCTGGATCGGTGAACACGCCCTGCTCGATGTGTCCGGTGCGGCCAATTCGGGAATCGACGCGGCAGGGCAGCGCTTTGGCGAGGTGACGGACGGCGGACGCATCCAGATCGGTGGCCGATACGATCCCGATGCCACGGCGGCGGATGGCGTCGACGCCTTCGTCGTGGTGCGCCCGGGGGCCCGCCTGGAAGCGTCCGGTGCTGCCACTACCGTGGACCTGCCGCAGTTGGGCGCCACCCCGTTGGCCAGCGATGGCGGCGTCGTCCATCTGGCCAGCTTCAACGGCCTGTTCCTGGATGGATCGATGCGCGCAGCCGCAGGCGGTCAGGGGGCTGCGGGCGGGACGCTGTCGCTGACGCTGGAGACGCCGAACTACCTGAACACGGACGTTCCCGATGCCCGCGTGCGCTCGCTCCGCGAAGTGGTCATGGCGCAGGCGCACCCCGGCTCAGGGTTGGCGACCGACCTGAGGCCAGGCCAGGCGGATCCGGCCATGCAGTACGGCCAAGGCGCGCTCGGGGTCGACCAGGTGCAGGCCGGTGGCTTCGGCACCCTGGGTGTACTGGTCAGCGGCGTGCTCAGTTTCCAGGACAAGGTCGACCTGACGCTGGGCCAGAGTCTGCGTCTGACCAGCAACTCGCTCAGCCTGGCCGAAGACAGTGGGTCCGGTGCACAGGTCACGTTGGCTGCGCCCTATGTCAGGTTGGCCGGCAGCACCCGTACCGGCAAGGATCACCACACGCTGCCGCTGCCCGATATCACGCGTCTGCCGCTGGTGCTGGATGACACCCACCTGCGCGTGGACGCCAGCACGATCGACATCCTGGAGAGTGTGGCCTTCGGTACGTCGGGCCAGCTGTCCCAGGTCACCGGCAAGATCGAAGTGCAGCGGAGTGGCTTCGATACGGTGGAGCTGCGCAGTGAAGGCGATCTGCGCCTGCTCAAGTCGAAAGTGCGCGATCGCACCTCGCTGGACACGGTCGGCAACCTGGTCCTGGCTGCCAGCCAGATCTACCCGGCAACCAACGCGATCACGGAGATTCGCGCGGGCAAGGTGGGTCGGGTCGACACGGACGGACAATTCAAAGTTGCCTATGATCCGGACCGCCACCTGCGTATAGAGCGGACAGCCGGCGCAGAGCCGGCGCTGCCACTGAGCGCCTTCGGCAGCCTGCAGTTGATGTCGGCAAACATCGAACAGGGTGGCGTGCTGCGCGCACCGCTGGGCAGCCTGATTCTCGGCCAGTCCGAGTACAGTGCCATCGCCACTGGCACCCGGGTTCACCTGCAGCCGGGCAGCATCAGCTCCACCAGCGGTGCTGGGCTGAGGTTGCCCTACGGCGGCACCAAGGACGGGCTCACCTATGTCTACGACGGCATCGACGCCGTCTACAAAGGCATTGGCGGTGACGGCGCCGAACTCGGTGGTGTCACCCTGCGCGGCGAGCAGATCGTGGTGGATGCGGGGGCGGTGGTCGATCTGACCGGCGGCGGCGAGCTGAGCGGCGCGGCGTTCTTGAGCGGTCGCGGCGGCTCCACGGATGCACGCCTGCACCCGCTGGTACAGATCGCGCCCCATGGCGAAGGCTTCGTGCTGCCTGGGCTGTCCACCAATCCGGTCTACGCGATCATGCCCGGTACTCAGCCAGGGGCGGCACCGGTCGCCGCCGAAAAGGGGGCCGGCGATCCTGCCATCGGCCGCCAGATCCAGATCGGCGCGGGCGTTCCCGGGCTGCCCGCCGGCACTTATACGTTGCTGCCGTCCACGTATGCCCTGATGCCGGGTGCTTTCCGTGTGGAGGTCAACGGCCTGGCCGAGAGCCACGCACGGTTTGGCGCCAGCACGGCCATGCGCAATGGTTCCTGGACCACCTCGGCGCGTTTCAGCACAGCCAATACGCAGATCCAGGATTCGGTCAACGCGCAGGTCATCGTGACGTCGGCGGATACGCTGCGGCAGTACTCGCAGTACAACGAAACCAGCTACGCGCAGTTCGGCCTGGACTGGGCGCTGCGGGATGGCGCACCGCGGCCGCGCCTGGAACGCGACGCGGGCCGATTGACGTTGGACCTGGGCATGCGGCCGATCGACGACCCGGGGGTGACGATCGCGCCTGGCACGGTCGCCCAGACGGCTGCCACGGGCGGCTTCGGCAGCGAGCTGGTTGTACTGAGCAACGCGCGGGCAATCGAACTGCTGGGGCCGGGTCAATCCCCGACGGTCGACTTTGATGGCCTGTCGCTGCATGCCGATTCGATCAACGCAGTCGGCGCAAACACTGTCGCCATCGGCGGCGCGCCGACCTCGGTGTTCCAGTTCAACCGTATCACCCAGAACGCCTACAAGGTGGGGTTCGGCAATCTGTACAACGCCGCTCACAGCATCCTGATGCGCGAAGGCGCGGAACTGAGCGCCGCACAGGTATTCCTGGTGACCGGCAAGAAGGATGGCGGCATAACGCTGGAGCAGGGCGCGACCATCACCACCCTGGGACGCGGCGACGTGGCATGGGATTCCCGGGCCGGTTACATGTTCGACCCGGGCCAGGCTTCGGTCCTGGCCGTGTCCAATGGCTGGCTGGACCTGCTGGCGCCGACGCTCAGCAACGATCCCCGCTCGGGCCAGGGCGACATACGTATCGGCGTGTGCGCCACGGAGGCCGCATGCACCGGCAGCGCCGCGCTGTACGCCGGTGGCACACTCACCGCCGCAACCACGGCTCGATTCGAGCTGGCCGAATCCGCGCGTTATGGCGCGCGTAATCTGGTGCTGGCGGTGGGCAGCATCAACGTCGGCAGCAGCGACGCGCTGGCAAGGCTGGCGACCGATGGCCTGTTGCCGCCGGGACTGACCCTGAACCAGCAGGTGCTGGATCGTCTGTTGCGGGGTGATACGAGCACGGGCGCACCGGCCCTGGAGCGCCTGGTGCTGACGGCGGCCGATTCGGTCAACTTCTACGAATCGGTGCAGCTCTCCACCCTGGACAGCGCCGGTAAGTCCACGCTGGACGAACTGGTGCTTACGACCCCGGCAATCCATGGCTTCGGCAGCGCCGATGACGTTGCACGCATCCAGACCGACTCGCTGGTCTGGAATGGCAGCGCTGCGCCGGCAGGTGCCGTGGTGGTCGGGGGGGCCGGCACGGGCAGCGGCCAATTGCAGGTCGATGCGCGCCAGATCGTGTTCGGCTATGCGGAGCAGAGCCAGCCCAATACGGTGGCCTCGCACGACCGCCGTACCTTGGGCTTCGCCACGGTGGCGCTCAATGCCAGCGAGCGGATCACCGCCAATCACCAGGGCAGCCTGGCGGTGCATCAGGCACAGGGTGACTGGGACGCTCAGCAGCAAGCGTTCGGCTACAGCGGCGGTGATCTGCGGATCAGCACGCCGCTGCTCACCGGCAAGGCAGGCTCGGTGAACCACATCAGCGCGGGCGGTGACATCGCCGTCAGCGCACCACAGGGCAGCACCCGCATGCCCGTCGACAATGCCACGCTGACCGATGCGCTGGGCGCGGAACTTTCGCTTGATGCCGGTTCAGGGGTGACGCTGGATACGGCGGTGCTGCTGCCCAGCGGAAAGCTGTCGCTCACCGCGCAGCGCGACGTCGTTCTCGAGGCCGGTGCGCAGCTGGATCTGGCCGGACGCAGGATCGATTTCTTCGATGTCAGCCGCTACAGCTGGGGTGGTGATGTCCATCTCCAGAGCCAGGGCGGCAACATCCTCCAGGCAGCGGATTCCCGCATCGATGTCTCCGCGGTCAACAACCGCGCCGGTCGACTCAGTGCGTTCGCCCTCGATGCCGCCGCTGGCACCGTCACGCTGGACGGCCATCTCATCGGTGGCAGCAGCGGCCGCTACGATGCCGGCGGCACCTGGGTGCCTTATGCCAGCGGCTATCTGGACCTGCGGGCACAGCATATCGGCGACTTCGCAGGCCTCAACACGCGCCTCAACCAAGGGCAGTTCCATGGCGGCCGCAGTATCCAGCTCAAGCAGGGTGATCTGGTCATCGGCGATGAGCTCAAGGCGCGTGAGATCAACGTCTCCGTGGATGACGGACACCTGCGCGTCAATGGGCGTATCGATGCCAGTGGGGAGCAGGTCGGCAGTATCCGCCTCGCGGCCTCGCAGGGCGTCACGCTCGCCGGCAGCGCCATGCTCGACGCACATGCCAGCGTGTTGCGCAGGGATAGTTACGGTCAGGCCATCGATGCGCCCAACCGTGCGGTGATCGAGATCGACTCGGGCCAAGGTGTGCTGTCGATCGCTGGTGGCGCCTGGCTGGACCTCAGCGTCACCGGCGCGGACCGGAACTTCGGTAGCGTCGCATTGAACGCGTTGCGTCTGGGCGGCGCACGCGGCAACGACATCGCCATCGATGCAGGTGCGCCGATCCGTATCAATGGCGCCCGGTCGGTCACCGTCAATGCCTTCCAGCGCTATGACGATGCAGCCATCGGCACCGATACGACCAGCGACGGGCGCACCTACCAAGTGATCGACCAGGCCTACCTGGACGGAAAACATGCCGACAGTGTTGCCTTCATCGACAACGCCCTGGCCAACCCGGGCTTGATCGATGGGAAGCTGGCCGGGCTTGGCGCGTACGGTGACCAGTTCCACCTGCGCCCCGGCGTGGAGATCGTCACCAGCGGCGATCCCTTGCGCAATGCCGACGGTGATCTGCACGTGGATGGCGACATCGACCTGTCCGGCCATCGCTACACCAGCGTGAATCCGGCCACGCAGAAAAGCGCGGTGTACGGCTCAGGCGAAGCCGGTGCACTGGTGCTGCGTGCCGCTGGTGACCTGGAGGTGTTTGGCAGCATCAGCGATGGGTTCGACGGCTCGCGCCTGACCTTGGGGACCACGCCGGATGATCGTGGCTGGGTCCTTCCGCAGGGACGTCTGCCTTTTGGCGGTGAGGTGGTCATTCCGCATGGCGGCGTGGTGACACTGGATACCGGGACCAGCTTCCAGCTTGGCCAGGTACTGAACTTTGACGTGCCCGCCGCTGCGATGACCTTGCCCGCAGGGGCAGTGCTGCCATCGACCATGGTGCTGGACGGACCGCTGTTGCTCGCCCCGGGCGTGGTGCTCGGCGCCACCATTCGGGACGCCGGTGGCGCGGTACTGCATGCGGCCGGCAGTGTTGTTACCGGGGCAGTGATGCTGCCGGCGGGCACCCGGCTGGAGGCCGGCTTCCAGCTGCCGGCGGATGCTCGCATCGCCGCAGGCATCTGGCCGGCGGGCGCGACGCTGCCGGTGGGCATGCAGTTGGCGCAGCCGCTGCTGCTGGCCAAGGGCGCGATCCTGCCTTCCGAAACCCAGGTCAAGCTGCCCGGCGGGGTGGAGATGGTGAATCTGCGCCCCGCCGATGCAGATGGGAACCAGGGCCGCACCTGGGCGTTGGCCCCGATGCTGCCCGCCGGCTCGCGTTCGTTCGACCTCCGCCTGGTGGCCGGCGCGGACCTGGACGCTGCCGACAATCGCGCCGTTGCTGCCAGCCGGACCGGCACGCTGCGTCTGGGTGACAGCCATTACGGCATGGGCAGTGAGCTCAGCCCGATCCCCGGCACCGGTTCGCCGGCGATCTATCGTTGGTCCGAGAATCTGGACCTGGCGCAGTGGGAAATGATGGGCATGCCCTTCGTGCTGGTGCCCGGCGCGATCATCGCGCAGGAGGATCTGGATATCCTGTTCCTGTGGGGGTTCATCGGTGAGAATCCGCTGGAGCTCAATGACTGGGGACTCGGCGATACCATCGCGCAGGAAAGCGAAGGCACCGCGCCGGATTACGAAAACCGCGCGCGCCCCGCGCGCGAACAGCTGTTCAGTGTGTTGCGCACCGGTACCGGCGACCTTGATCTGGTGTCCGGCGGCGATCTGCAGATGCGCTCGCTGTATGGCATCTACACGGCCGGCACTGCATCGGCAGCCACGGTGGGCAGCGACGGACGTGACCCCTACAACCTGCCGCGTGGCCTGCTCACCGATGGCAGCCTTCTGTGGAAGAAGGAAGGCACGGCTTACCAGCATCTGGTGGATGGCGGCGAGCAGAGCCTCTACAGCGCCTGGTATCCGGACCAGGGCGGCAACGTGCTGCTTCGCGCCGGTGGCGATATTCATGGCGATCTGGTTGGGTCCGGCGGCAACATCCGACAGGACCTTCCGTTGGGCATGGTGCGTTCCCAGATCGGCACGGCTGCAGTGGCCAACTGGCTGTGGCGGCAGGGCACCGGGAGTGTCACCACCGGGGCCGAGGGTACGCCGGCGGCGTGGTGGATCAACTTCGGCACGTATGTGCCCGGAATGGTGGATGGCACCTACTACCCCTACGAGCGCGATCTGTTCATTAACGACCCGTACCTGGTCGGCTTCACCGGCGTAGGTACGCTGGGCGGCGGCAACCTGATGGTTGAGGCGCGAGGCGATGCCGGCATCATGACCGCGCGCGGCGATGCGAAGGACAACATCAATGGAGGGATCGGCCAAGCGAACTTCGCGCCCCGCAGCCAAGGCCTGAATCTGGCCGTGGCAAGCACCGGCCGCATGAACGCTGCGGGCGAGCTGATATTGACCGGTGGCGGCGATCTGGATCTGCGGCTGGGCGGCAGCCTCAACCCCAATGCCGGCATCCGCCAGAACGAACATGATCTCAACAGCACCCTGGTCAACCTGCGCGGTGCGCTGCGGGTGGAAGCCGGCGCACTCGGCGGGCTGGAGTTGCGTTATGGCGTGGCCGACCACCTGGACTCGCGCGGCGGTGATCCGTTCAGCGCCGGCCGTTCCTACGCAGGAGGTGGCCCGGTGCTGGTCCTTGGCGATGCAGCAGCGAAGCTGGATACACGCGGTGATCTGGTGCTGGGCGGCGTCGCCGATGCGGGCCGTACCAAGCTCCTCAATTCCACCCCGTTCACCTACGACGGTCAGTACCACCCTGGCCTTGGCTGGAGCGCGTTCTCGCTGTGGACGCCGGCGACCAGCGTCGATCTCTTCAGTGCCGGTGGCAACCTGACACCGACGACGGACTGGGCCGAAGGCGGGCTGAGAGAAGACGTGGCCGTTGGGCGTCGCGGCGGCAATGCATCGGGCACCTACGACGGCAGCTTCTATCCGTCCATCCTGCGCGCGGCCGCCGCCAATGGCAGCATGTACTACGGCGTGGGTACCGCAACATTGCGCAACAACTTCGGCGCTACGCCACTGCGCATCCTGCGTGGCCTGACGTTGGCGCCCTCACCACAGGGCAGCCAGTTCACCAACGTCACCGGCACCGGTGAGCTGAGCCTGCTTGCTGCCGGGTCGATCTATGCCGGTGGCTACGCCATCACCGCGTCCACTGCGGATCCGGCGGGGTTGAGCAGCCCGTTCCGTCCGGCGTTCCTGGGCATCACCGCGCAGACGGGCGGTGGTCCGTATGGCTACGATCCGGTGCAGGTACACAACGCGGCCCCCGCCAATGTCGGCTTCAACGACTGGATTCGCGATGGCAACGGTCGCATGAGCAACGCCTCGCTGCTGAACTTCGGTAGCCAGGCCACGTCAAGCTACGCCGGGGTGGGTCAGGAGCCCGCGCGCTACTACGCCGTAGACGGCGACATCGTCGGCCTGCGCATGGGTCAGGTGGCCGCACTGGGCTTCCAGGGGCGCGACGGCAACCGCTACGACGGTTCGATTCCCGTCGCAGTGCGTGCGGGCCGCGACATCAGTGACAGCGGCACCCGCCTTGGTCAAAAGGACACGGTAGGCGAGGGCCATGGCAACCTGATCGTCCACGGCCATGTCGATGACATTTCCGTCGTGGACGCAGGCCGTGATATCCGTGCCAGCAGCTTCTACGTCGCCGGCCCAGGCCTGCTGGAAGTCACCGCCGGTCGCAACGTGTACCTGGCCGACAAGGGCGAAATCAAATCGCTCGGTGCAGTGGTCGACGTGAAGCCCGGCGACCGCAGCAACGGCGCCAGCATTGTGGTGGCCGCTGGCATGGGCGCGGGAGCGGACTGGAACGGGTTCGCCGATCGCTATCTGGATGCGGCCAATCTCGCCGACCCTGATCGTCCGCTGGCCGACCAGACCGGCAAGGCGGTGACCCTCTACAACGGGTCGGTGTCGCTTGCCGGCTGGTTGCGCGAGGAGTTCGGCTACAGCGGCGATGAGGCGGGCGCGGTCGCTTACCTGACGACCAAGCAGGGCGAACTGGACCAGGCCAGGCAGGTTGCGCTCGCCGACGGTGGCAGCGCGACCAATCGTTCGCTGGCCCGTGAGTATCGACTGGAAAGTCAACTGCACCTGGTCAATTGGTTGAGTGATCGCTTCGGCGGCGTCAACCGGTTGGGCGTGACGTTCGATCCCGCCACGATGGATGCGCGCGCCTTCTTCGATGGGTTGCCGGCAGAGCAGCAGCGCGCCTTCCTGCGCAACGTCTACTACGCCGAACTCAAGGCGGCCGGCCGCGAGTACAACGACGCCGATGGCAGGCGCTTCGGCAGCTACATCCGTGGCCGCGAGGCGATCGCCACGCTCCTGCCGGGTTCGGAGGGGGCAGACACCGCAGGGCGCTATCAGGGTGATCTCACACTGTTCAGCAGCGCGCAGTACATCGATGAGTACGTCAACACGAATGGCATCGGCAAGGATCGCCCGACGCCGGGCAAGACGTACATCAGCAAGGAAGAGTGGTTGGCCATGGGCAGTCCGGGCTACGGGGTGGCGTACTACGAAGTGCTGGATGCCGGCATCCACACCCAGTTCGGCGGTGACATCCAGATCATGACGCCCGGTGGCCGCACCTTGGTGGGCATCGACGGTGGCTTCGTGCCGGGACCGGGCTCGGGCGTCATGACGCAGGGCGAGGGTGACATCGCCATCTACGCCCGCGACAGCATCCTGATGGGCCAGAGCCGCATCTTCACCACCTTCGGCGGCAACATCCTGGCGTGGTCGGCCGGGGGCGACATCAATGCCGGCCGCGGCAGCAAGACCACGGTGGTCTACACCCCGCAGCGCCGCGTCTACGACACCGTCGGCAACGTCGCGCTGTCGCCGAACACCCCCAATACCGGTGCGGGCATCGCCACCCTCAACCCGATCGCGGAGATTCCGCCGGGTGACATCGACCTGATCGCGCCGCTGGGCACCATCGATGCAGGCGAGGCCGGCATCCGCGTCTCCGGCAACGTCAACCTGGCCGCGCTGCAGGTGCTCAATGCCGACAACATCCAGGTACAGGGCAAGGCAGTGGGCATTCCGGTGGTCGCGGCGGTCAACGTCAGTGCGCTGACCTCGGCCAGCGCGGCGGCGAACACCGCAGTGCAGGCGGCGCAGGAGATGGTCAAGCGCCAGACCCAGCAGACCCGCCCCTCCACGATCAGCGTGCAGGTGCTGGGCTTCGGCAGCGAAACCAGCAGCGTGGCACCGCCGAAGCACGAGGACCGCTACGACCCGGACAGCGTGGTGCAGGTGGTCGGCATGGGCGAGTTGAGCATCGAGCAGCGCGCCCGCCTCGATGCTGCGACGACGAAGCGACAGTGATGACGACGTCTTTCCTGCCTCTGGCCAGCGCGCGTGGCCAACGCCATGCGCGCGCACGCAACTGCCTTGCCGGTGCAACGGCGCTGTTACCGCCGTTGCGCACGCTCACCTCCTGCGCATCTGAATCCCTTTCCGCATTGAGAAGCCACTGATGTCTTCAATCTCCCCGGCGCTGGCACGGGCATCCCTGCCACTGGGCCTGCTCTGCGCGATCTCGCTGGCCAACGCGCAGACCGCGCCTGCCGATGCCGACGCCGTCGCTGCCCCGATGGCGGCCGCGGCGGCCCCGGCTGCCCGCGTCAACATCAACGAGTACCTGGTGCGCGGCAACACCGTGCTCGGCGCGCGCGACATCGAGCAGGCGGTCTCCCCGCATCTCGGCCCGGACCGCACCCTGCAGGATGTCGAAGCGGCGCGCGTGGCGCTGCAGTCGGCCTACCAGGGCAAGGGCTACCAGTCTGTCTATGTGGATCTGCCCGAGCAGCAGGTCAGCGGTGGCGTGGTGATCCTGCAGGTCACCGAAACCCGTATCGGCCAGGTCAAGGTGGTCGGCGCCGAGCACAACGATCCTGCACGCCTTGCCGAGCGCGTGCCGGCGCTGCAGGCAGGCGCCGTGCCGGACTTCGAACGCGCGCAGGCGCAGCTGACCGAACTCAACCGCGGCGGCAAGCGTCAGGTGGTGCCGCTGGTCAAGCCCGGCGCCGCTGAGGGCACGATGGATGTGGAGCTCAAGGTCGATGACACGTCGCCCTGGCGCTACAGCGCCACGCTCAACAACGACCACAGCGTGGACACCGAGCCACTGCGCAGCATCCTCACGGTCGGCCACGACAACCTCTGGCAGCGCGAGCACACCGCCTCGCTGACGTTCTTCGCCGCGCCGCAGGACCTGGACCAGGCCAACGTGTGGTCCGGTGCCTACGGTCTGCCGCTGGGCAGCCCGGACTGGATGCTGGATTTCTCCGGCTACCGCTCCGACAGCAACGTGGTGTCCACTGGGCAGACCAATGTCACCGGCAAGGGCCACGCGGTCGGCGTCAAGCTCAGCCACACCTTCCCGATGACGGGCGCCTGGTGGCACCAGCTCTCGGCCGGTGTCGACTTCAAGGACCTGGACGAATCGGTCGCGATGGTCGGCCAGGCCTCGGATTTCGCCCCGCTCAAGTACGCGCCCGTGACCGTGGCTTACAGCGGCTTCCGCCAGGGCACCAGGCACCAGCTCAATGTCGGCGTGCAGGCGGTGTTCGGTGCGCGCAGCCTGTTCGGCTACGGCAGTACCGATGATGAGTTCGACTGGAAGCGCGCCTACGCCGATCCCAGCTTCTTCGCGCTCAAGCTGGAACTGAGCGACACCTACACGCTGGAGAGTGGTGCGCAGTGGTTCGCGCGGCTGTCGGCGCAGATGACCGACCAGCCGCTGGTCTCCGGCGAGCAGTTCGCCGCCGGCGGCATGTTCACCACCCGTGGCTACCGCTCGGCCGAAGGCATCGGCGATTACGGCGCGCTGGCCACGCTGGAATGGCGCACGCGCCCGCTCGGCCTGTGGGGCCTGCAGGACTGGCGCTTCTACGGCTTCCTCGATGGCGCCTGGCTGGGCCTGCGCCGGCCGCTGCCCGAGCAGGCCGACAGCGCCGCGATGAGTGCCATCGGCGTGGGCAGTAGCCTGCGCATCGGCGAGCACTACAACCTCCGCTTCGACTACGGCCGGACGCTGCGCGACGGCCCGACCACGACCAAAGATGCCAACCGCCTGCACCTGAGCTTCGGCGCCAGCTACTGAGCCTGACTTTCCCAAGCATTTTCCGGAGATACCGTCCATGCAACGCCTTCTTGCCCTGTTGTTGTTCTGTCTGAGCATGTCCACGCTCGGCGTCGCCCACGCCGAGACCGCGTGGTGGCAGGCCGACTGGAAGTACCGCAAACCGATCACGCTCGATGCCAGCCCCAACGGGGCCGCGCTGGGCGGCAATCTCGGCCGTACGCCCGTGCTGATCCGCCTGCACACCGGCAACTTCGCGTTCGATGGTGTTGCCGAGGGCGGCAACGACCTGCGCTTCATCGGTGCCGATGGCCACACCGTGCTCAACCACCAGGTGGAGCAGTACGACGCGGCGCTGGGCATGGCCCTGATCTGGGTGGATGTGCCCACGCTCAGTGGCACTGCAGCGCAGACGATCTGGATGTACTACGGCAACGCCGGTGCGCCGGCGGCGGCCAATGGCCAGCGCGTGTTCGATCCAGACTACAGCGCGGTCTACCACTTCGCCGACAGCGGCACCGAGGCACGTGACACCACGGCGTACGTCAACACGCTCACCGGTGAGTTCAAGCTCGCAGACGGCGCGATCATCGGCCGCGGTGCCCAGCTGGCCGGTGCGCCGCTGCATCTGCCCGGTGCGCCGTCACTCGCCGTTGCCGCCAACGGTGCGATGACCGTCTCTGCCTGGATCAAACCGGACCAGCTCGGCCCGGACCAGGCGATCTACGCCCGCCGCGAGGGCGGCAACGTCTTCCTCGTTGGCCTCGACAACGGCGTGCCTTACGTGCGCGTCAACGACCAGCGCAGCCAGCCGATTCCGGCGCTGGTGGCGGGCCAGTGGGCACACGTGGCGGTGACCAGCACCGAGAATGCGGTGATCCTGTACGTCGCCGGCCGCGAAGCAGTGCGTCTGGCCACCGGCCTGCCGGCCTTCACCGGTGAGGCCTTGCTCGGTGGCGATGCACCCGCCGCGGGTGCGGCGGGCGATGCGGCTGCCATTCCGGCCGCGCAGCCGTTCCTCGGTGTAATCGATGAAGTGCGTGTGTCCAAGGTGGCACGCCCGGCCACTGCACTGCTGGCCGATGCCACCGCGCAGGGTGCCGAATCGCGCCTGATCGCCTTCGGCGAAGACGAGCAGTCGGCGGGTGTGAGCCACTTCGGTTTCATCCTCAAGGCGATGCCGGTCGATGCCTGGGTGGTGGTGATCGTGCTGGGCCTGATGCTGCTGCTGTCGTGGGCGATCATGATCGCCAAGAGCCGCTATTTTGGCACCGTGGCCAAGGCCAACGAGGCCTTCACCGCCCAGTACAAGAAGGTCACCGGTGCACCGGTCGCCTCGCTGCAGGCGCTGGAACGTACCGGCAGCCTGGCCCCGCAGATCCGCGACAACTCCACGCTGTGGCGGCTGTACCGCATCGCCATGGACGAAATGGACGGGCGCGGCTCGCACCACCATGGCCTTACCGCCGCGGCGATCACCTCGATCCGCGCCTCGATGGACGCCGAAGTCACGCGCGAGACCGAGCGCATGTCCAAGCGCATGAACTGGCTCTCCACCACGATCGAAGGCGCCCCGTACATCGGCCTGTTCGGCACCGTGATCGGCATCATGCTGGTGTTTGCGGTGGCGGCGATGGCCGGCGCGGTGGACATCAACTCGGTGGCCCCGGGCATGGCGGCGGCCCTGCTGTGTACGGCGGCCGGTCTGGGCGTCGCGATCCCGGCGCTGTTTGGCTACAACTGGCTGGCCTCGCGCGCTGAAGCGATCGCGGCGGACATGTCGGTGTTCGTCGACGAGTTCACCGCGCGCCTGGCCGAAGAGTTCGACCGCACCGCACCGGCCGCCGCAGCGCGCCCGGCACTGGCCTGAGGAGATCACCATGGCCAGGGCAAAGCGGTTCGGCATCAAGAAACGCGAGAAAGGCATCAACGTCACCCCGTTCGTGGACGTGCTGCTGGTGGTGCTGGTGATCTTCATCCTCACCAGCAACGCCACCATTCCCGGGATCGAGGTCAACCTGCCGAAGGCCAGTTCCAGCATGGCGCTGGAGAAGCCCAAGACCAAGGCGATCACGGTCGACAACGCCGGCCAGATCTTCCTGGACGCCTACCCGGTCAGCCTGGCCGAGCTGGAGGATCGCCTGCGCACGGAGAAGGCACTGAATCCGGATATCCCGGTGATCGTGCGCGGCGATGCGCAGGTGCAGTACGCGCGTGTGGTCGAAGTGCTCGACCTGCTGCGCAAGATCGAGCTGACCCAGGTCGGCCTGGTCACCGGCAAAGTGCAGGGGTGAGGGCGTGACTTCCCTCCACTCCCGCAGCGGTGACAGCGTGCCCGCGTGGCGCCGCTGGTGGCCCGTGGCGGCGTTGCTCGTCGGCCTGGCGGCCGTGGCGTTGCTCCTCTGGTACCTGCTGTTCAAGGACACCGCCAGTACGCGCCGGCCCGTGGCCGAGATCCCAATGGTGATGTTGCCGCCGCCACCGCCGCCGCCCCCACCGGAGCCCGAGCCCGAGCCGGAGGTGACCCCTGAAGAGGTCATGCCCGAGCCCGAGCCGCTGGACGAGGTGCCCAAGCCCACCGAAGAAGCGCCGACGCCCGACACCGCCGACCCGGTGACGATGGATGCCGACGCGCAGGCCGGCGGCGACAGCTTCGGCATCCAGTCCGGCTCGGGGGGCGGGCGCAGCGGTACCGGTGCCGGCGGCGCCGGCAATGCGAGCTACGGCCGTTACCTGGGCTACGTGCTGCAACAGGCCGTGGCACGCGACGCCAAGGTGCAGCGCCTGGCCTTCCAGCTGACCGTCAACGTCTGGCTGGACGAGGCCGGGCAGGTGACCCGCGTCGAGCTCGCGCGCGGCAGCGGCAACACCGAAGCCGATGAAGCGGTGCTGCAGGCGATCCGCGCGATCGGCCGCATCGACGAGCGGCCACCGGCGTCGTTGAGCTTCCCCGCGCGCGTGCTGGTGCAGGGCCGTCGTCCGGCCGGATGAGCTGCGCTGTCTTTCTTCTTCCCTGATCTTTCCTTTCTGCGAGCAAGCCGATGACCCGTTCAACCCTTCACTCCGCGCTGCTGGGACTGCGCAGCACCGCCGTCGCCACCGGCGTCGCCCTGGTCCTGGTCAGTGGCGGCGCCCATGCCCAGGCAGCGGGCGGCGAGAGCACCATGATCAAGCTGATCCGCGGCCTGATCGACAGCGGCGCGCTCAAGCCCGAGGCCGGCCAGGCGCTGTTGCTGGAGGCGCATCGCGAATCGGCCGCAGCTCCCGCAGCGCCGGCGTCCACCGCGATCGCCGCGCAGCCCGGTGACGTGCGCGTGCCCTACATCCCGCAGACCGTGCGCGATGAGATCCGCGAAGAGGTCAAGGCCAGCGTCATGGCCGAGGCCAAGGCCGAGCGTTGGGCGGCGCCGGACCAGGTGCCCGAGTGGACGCAGCGCCTGCGCGTGCAGGGTGACGTGCGCGTGCGCAACGAGAGCCGCCTGTATTCCGAGCGCAACAGCGACATCGAAGTGGACTGGGCGCGGATCAACGCCGGCAACGGCTACGACGTCAACGGCAACACCAACCTGGATCTGCCGCCGCTGCGCAATACCCGCCAGGACCGCAACAATTCCTGGCGGATCCGCGCACGCCTGGGCGTGATCGCCGAACTGGGTGAGCACACCCGTGCCGGCGTGCGCCTGGCGACCGGCAACGACAACGGCCCGGTGTCCTCCACCCAGACGCTGGGCGGTGGCCTGGCCAAAAAAGACGCCTGGCTCGACCAGGCATGGCTGTCGTGGTCGCCGGTGGCGGGCCTGGACATCCTCGGTGGCCGCTTCGGCAATCCGTACTGGTCCACCGACACGCTGTTCTCCAACGACCTCAACTTCGATGGCCTGGCGTTCAAGTACGCGCAGCCGATCGGCGATGACGGCCTGTCCTTGTTCGCCACGCTGGGCCTGACGCCGTTGGAGTACTCCTCCGACAGCTTCCCGAACACCAGCCAGGACAAGATGAAGAGCGAGAACAAGTGGCTCAACGGCGTGCAGGTCGGCGCCGAGTGGCAGTTCGGCGATGCGCAGAAACTGCGCGCCGCGGTGGGCTACTACGATTTCCGCAACATCGCCGGCGAGTACTCGCAGCCGTGCGCGCTGTATGCCGGCGCGGACTTCTGCAGCAGCGACTGGTCGCGCCCTGCATTCATGCAGAAGGGCAATACGCTGATGCTGCTGCGGAACATCGCGCTCAATCCGCTCGACCCGGCCAACACCCCGATGCCGCAATACGTTGGCCTGGCCTCGGAGTTCGAACTGCTCGACCTCAACCTGGCCTGGGAAACGCCGTTGTTCGCGGGCAATGCCCTGCGCCTGGAAGGGCACGCGATCAAGAACCTGGCCTACGATCCCAACCGCATGTGGGAACGCGCGCAGGGCGGCATCGTCACCAACCTGGGCACTGCCGCCAACGGCGTGGCCGGGCCGCAGGACATCCAGAGCGGTGACATGGCGTACATGGCGCAGGCGACCTTCGGCCAGCTGGTGATGAAGCAGGCCGGCGACTGGAACCTGGCGGTGGGCTACAAACGCCTGGAAGGCGATGCGCTGCCCGATGCCTACAACGATTCCAACTTCCACCTCGGTGGCACCAATGCCAAGGGCTACTACCTGAGCAGCTCCTACATGTTCGACCGGAACGTGTGGCTGACCGGGCGCTGGATGGCCGCCAAGGAGGTCACCGGCGCCCCGTTGTCGATCGACGTCTTCCAGCTGGAAGTCAACGCAGGCTTCTGACCGACGCAACGCCTGTCTCCGGGAGGCGGCGTGCCGCCTCCCTTGCTGCCCCACATTGGATTTTCACCATGAACACCGACACTTCCCTCGCGCCGGATGCCGGCGACGACGTCGATGCCGATGCCGATGCCGTCTCGGCAGCGGCCGACAGCATCACGCCGCCGGCCAGCTGGCCCATGCTCTACCGCCGCCCGGTCGTGCTGTCGTCGCAGCTTCATGCCCACTGGCGCGTGCGCCAGACCGGCGCCGCGTTCGCCGCCGGCAGTCACTCGATTCCAGTGATGATCGGGGAATTCGCCGCGGCCTCGCGCGCGTATCCGCTGGTCTTCGCCGGTCCCGATCATCTGCCGATCGCCGTGCTCGGCCTGGAGGCGGAGCAGAACCGCTTCGTCATCGCCGACCAATGGCAGGCCGGCGCCTACATTCCCGCCTACGTGCGGCGCTACCCGTTCGTGTTCGCGCGCACCAGCGAGCCGGACGGCTACGTGCTGGCCATCGATGCCGATGCGGACATGATCGTGCAGGAGGGCGAGGAAGGGCTGCCGCTGTTCGAGGGCGACCAGCCTTCGGCGATGACGCGTCATGCCCTGCAGTTCTGCGAAGCCTTCACCCGCGAAGACATCGCCACCCGCGCCTTCAGTGCCGCCCTGGCCGAGGCCGGCGTGCTGATCGAGCGCCAGGCTGACGTGGTCCTCGCCGATGGCCGCCGCCACAGCCTGCAGGGCTTCCATGTCGTCGATCCCGCGCGTCTGGATGCGCTGCCGGATGCCACCCTCGTGCACTGGCATCGCCAGGGCTGGCTGGCGCCAGTGTATTTCCACCTGGCTTCGCTGGGTCGCTTCGCCGACCTCGCCACAGGCTGACCTGTTCTACCGGGGCGCCGTGCAGGTGCCGTCACTCCAGGCCGGTGGGAAGACCAGCCCTTCGAGTGGCGTCATCTGTGCGGCACCCGATCCGGTGCGTTCGCGCGCGGCAGCCGGCACGGCACTCCGTCCGAGCGCACAAAAGCGCGCCGCAGCGGCAATACCTGCAAGGGAAGATGGCGAGGATGGTGCGCCCGGAGGGATTCGAACCCCCGACCAATGGCTTCGGAAGCCACTACTCTATCCGGCTGAGCTACGAGCGCGTTGTGTCCTGCGTCCCGCCGGGCCGCCTGATGGGGCCACGGACCGCCAAAGCGGCGCGGGAGGAGCATTCTATCCGTAAACGCCGCGCAGGTCTGCCCCCCGCACCGATGCGCCGGGCGACGGCGCGCCCGGCCAGCCCAGGCGGTATCCTTTACCGATGGCTTACGAACGTTTTGAGGCGCCCGAGGCGGCGCCCCCGTCGCGCTGGCGGCACTACTGGAAGTTGATGCGCGCCGACCGTCCGATCGGCACCCTGCTGCTGCTCTGGCCCACCTGGTGGGCGCTGTGGCTGGCCTCGGGCGGGCTGCCGCCGCTGTGGACGCTGTTCGTGTTCACCGCCGGCGTCTGGCTGACCCGCTCGGCCGGCTGCGTGATCAACGATTACGCCGACCGCTGGCTGGACCCGCACGTCAAGCGCACCAAGGACCGCCCGCTGGCCAGCGGCGCTGTCTCCGGGCGCGAGGCGCTGGCCCTGTTCGCCGGGCTGATGATCGTCGCCTTCGCCCTGGTGCTGACCCTGAACTGGCTCACCATCGGCATGAGCTTCATCGGCGTGTTCCTGGCCGCCAGCTACCCCTACCTCAAGCGCTACACCCACCTGCCGCAGGTCTATCTCGGCATGGCCTTCGGCTGGGGCATCCCGATGGCCTTTGCCGCCGTGCAGGGCGAGGTGCCGGTGATCGGCTGGCTGCTCTACGGCGCCAACATCCTGTGGTCGACCGCGTATGACACCTGGTACGCCATGGTTGACCGCGATGACGACCTGAAGATGGGCTCGCACTCCACCGCGATCCTGTTCGGGGATCTGGACCTGGTCATCCAGGGCATTCTCTACGCGCTGTTCCTGGGCACGATGGCGCTGGTCGGCCTGCGCGCCGGGCTGGGGGTCTATTACGGCCTCGGCGTCGGCGTGGCCGCAGGGTTGATCGCCTACGAGTTCTGGATCGCCCGCAAGCGCGAGCGCGATCCGTGCTTCAAGGCCTTCCTGCACAACAACTGGGTCGGCGCCGCGCTGTTCGCCGGCATCGCGGTGTCGCTGGCGGTGCGCTGAGGGGGCCACCCGACCAACGGTCGGGTGCTACCGTCGAGCGCACGGTGATGTCCGGTAACGCGCACATGGGTAGTGCCGGCCGCTGGCCGGCGCCCGACCCCCTCGCAGAGCCGGGCAGCGCCCGACACTACGACCATTAGGCGACTGACAGCGCCGCCCCCAACGCCCAGAATCCCTCCCATTGAATGATCGGGGAGGGCGGGACGATGAACACGTCGACGGTGGTACAGGACGGCTGGATGGCGCGCGCGGCACTGCGCTCGGCGGCCTGGGCGGAAAAATGGTTCCCCGACGCCTACGTGTTCGCGGTGCTCGGCGTGGTCATCGTCGCCGCCGCCGCGATGGGCTTCGGCGCGACCCCGCAGGCCACCGCCACCGCCTTCGGCGAGGGCTTCTGGAGCCTGATCCCCTTCACCATGCAGATGGCCTTCGTGGTCATCGGTGGCTATGCAGTCGCCACCGCACCGATCGTCGCGCGCTTCATCGAGCTGCTGGCCCGTGTGCCCAAGACCGGCCGCGGCGCGGTGGTCTATGTCGGCCTGATCAGCATGCTCGCCTCGCTGCTGAGCTGGGGCTTCTCGCTGGTGTTCGGCGGCCTGCTGGTGCGCGCACTGGCGCGTCGCGAAGCACTCAACATGGACTACCGCGCCGCCGGCGCCTCGGCCTACCTTGGCCTCGGCGCCGTCTGGGCGATGGGCCTGAGCTCCTCGGCCGCCCAGCTGCAGGCCAACCCGTCTAGCATGCCGCCCGGCCTGGTGGAAATCACCGGCGTGCTGCCCTTCACCGAAACCATCTTCCTCTGGCAGTCGATCGCGCTGACATCTGCACTGATCCTGGTCTCGCTGCTGATTGCCTGGCTGACCGCGCCCGGCGCCGCTACTGCGCGCACCGCCAAGGACTTCGAAGGCGCTGCCCGCGCCGAGGCTGAGCCGCTGCAGCCGCGCACCCGCCCCGGCGAGTGGCTGGAGTACAGCCCGCTGCTGACGGTGTTGCTCTCGCTGCTCGCGTTCGGCTGGTTGTTCGGCGAGTTCGCCAGCAAGCCGGTGGTCACCGCCATCGCCAACCTCAACACCTACAACTTCCTGTTCATCTCGCTCGGCCTGCTGCTGCACTGGCGCCCGCGCAGCTTCCTCAACGCGGTGGCCAAGGCCGTCCCCAGCACCACCGGCGTGCTGATCCAGTTCCCGCTGTACGGCGGCATCGCGATGATCCTCACCCACGCCACCGGCAGTGGCGATGAGACCCTCGCGCATCGCCTCTCCACGCTGTTCGTGCACATCGCCACCACCGACACCTTCGCGCTGGTGATGGGCGTGTACTCGGCCGTACTCGGCTTCTTCGTGCCCTCGGGCGGCGGCAAGTGGATCATTGAGGCGCCGTACGTGATGCAGGCGGCCAACGAACTCAAGGCCCACCTGGGCTGGGCGGTGCAGGTCTACAACGCCGCCGAGGCGCTGCCGAACCTGATCAACCCGTTCTGGATGCTGCCGCTGCTGGGCGTGCTCGGCCTGAAGGCGCGCGACATCGTCGGCTTCACCTTCATCCAGCTGCTGGTGCACATCCCGCTGGTGCTCGGCCTGCTGTGGCTGCTCGGAATGACGCTGACCTACGTGCCGCCGGTGATGCCGTGATCGTCATCTGCGCGTCATCCGCACCGGGCGGTGCCGGGATGGCCTGTTCAGTCGCACGGCAAGCCGGTTGGCGGGTAGCGGCATAAGGGAATTCGAACCGTTCATATGCAGGCCAACGCCTACTGCCACTTAGGCTCTCGTATGGCAGGAAACGTCGGCACGGACGCGTTGACGTTTCCGTATGCAAACCCCCACACGTCGTTAACCTGCCGCTGCAGAGGATGGCCCCGACCGCGACATTCCGTTTGCGGCAACCGGAGAATCGAGATGGCTCAGCAGAACCAGCAGAACCCGAATCAGCGCGGTGAGCAGCAGGAACGCGGTCGCGACCAGCAGCAGCAACAGCAGCAGGAACAGCAGCAGCGCAACCAGAACCAGCAGCAGGGTGGCCAGCAGGACGAGGAAGAGTGAGCCCAGCCGGCTGTTGTGTGAACTGAAGCCCCGCTCCGGCGGGGCTTCGTTCGTCCGGGCCTGCTCAGGCAGAGCGCAGATGCCAGCCCAGTGCGTCGTCCTCGACCACCGCGCCAGGCACCACGTCATGCAGCACGACGCGGATGCCGCGCGCATTCGGCAGCACTTTCTGCTCGGGGAACCAGCGGCGCGTGGCATCGACCACGATCAACAGGCCTTCGTCATCGCCGAGGGGTGCGAAGTGCGGCGTCGGCTGTGACAACGGATTCAACCCGAAGGCCGCCTCGGCCTTCGCCTGCACTTCGCCCACGTCTTCAGCGGGCAGGCCAACCTCACTGATGCAGGTCATCTCGCTGCCATGGAACTCGCCCTGACGCACGCCGGCAGGCAAGCGCCGCCGCGCGATCAACTCCAGGATCAGGCCGTCCGGCCCGGTGAAGTAGATCGATTCGGAATCCCAGCGACCATCGAAGGTGAAATGGTCATGGCCCTTCAGATCGCGCTGCAGGATGGCGCGTGCTTTCAGCCAGTCGGTGGCCGCTTCGAAGCGATTGGCCGGTACGTTGAACGCCAGGTGCACACCGCCGACCGGGTTCGATCCTGCGGGTCGCAGCTGCAGGGTGCTCCAGCCGATACGCACGGCCGAGCCCTCAACCGGCAGCTGTAGTTCATCGCGGAAGTACGCCACGGTGGCGGCGACATCGGATACGGGAAGATCGATCTGGTGGATACGCATGATGGTGGGAGTCTCGCGTAGATACTTGGACATTCTGCCGCAGATGCGTGTGCTTCGGCGATGAACGCGATGAAACATGCACCCGCTGCGAGAGCCCATCACCGGGCATTGCCGATGCGTTTGCTACAACACGCTGTAGAAGCCGCCACGCACCACCGGCGCATCAGACACCACTATCAGAGGAGTGCTCCCGCGATGGGCATGCTGGTCGATGGAACATGGCAGGAAGGCACCGCGGGTGCCGCTGACAAGGACGGTCATTTCAAGCGCGAGGAATCCACCTTCCGCGATTGGTTGAGCGCTGACGGCAGTGCTGGCCCGAATGGCGAGCCAGGCGTCAAAGCAGCGCCTGGACGGTTCCGCCTGTATGTAAGTCTCGCCTGCCCGTGGGCACACCGCACGCTGATCGTGCGCGCGCTGAAAGGCCTGGAAGATATGATG
Source organism: Stenotrophomonas sp. TWI1151 (assembly GCF_039673135.1). Lineage (NCBI taxonomy): Bacteria > Pseudomonadati > Pseudomonadota > Gammaproteobacteria > Lysobacterales > Lysobacteraceae > Stenotrophomonas > Stenotrophomonas sp. TWI1151. The sequence continues at coordinate 38,066 of NZ_JBDJLA010000003.1, read as the reverse complement.
CCCGTGTCGGTGGTCAACTGGCACATGGGCGATCAGGGGTGGAGCTTTGAGCCCGGCCCGCAGGTGACGCCGGAGCCAGAACGCGGTGCACGCCATCTGCATGAGCTGTACGCCGCCGCCCAGCCGGGAATGACCGGCAAGGTGACCGTGCCGGTGCTCTGGGATCGCGAGCGCGGCAGGATCGTCAGCAATGAATCGGCGGACATCATCCGGATGTTCAACACCGCCTATGACGGGCTGGGTGCGAAGGCCGGTGATTTCTATCCGGTGGCGCTGCGTGCAGAAATCGATGCGATCAACGAACGGGTCTATACCACCGTCAACAACGGTGTGTACCAGGCGGGCTTTGCCTCAACGCAGAAGGCCTATGAAGAGGCGGTTGGGCCGTTGTTCGATACGCTCACCTGGTTGGACGAGCGCCTTCAGCAACGCGAGTGGCTGGTGGGCGATGCCATGACCGAAGCTGATATCCGTCTGTTTACTACGTTGATCCGCTTTGATTCGGTGTACTACGTGCACTTCAAGTGCAACGTGCGGCGCATTGCGGACTTCGCTGGCCTGCATGCGTTCGTGGCGCGGATGATGGCGATTCCGGAGGTGGCGGATACGGTGAACTTCGAGCACATCAAGCACCACTATTACGGGAGTCATCGGCATCTCAATCCGTCGGGGATCGTGCCGGTGGGGCCGGAGTGGACGTACTGAGCCAGCATTCCGGGCATCACGGCGTCTTGCCTCACCCGCTGCCACCCCGATCCAACTGCCGATACCCGATCGCCTCCGCCACATGCGCAGTCGCGATGTCCTGCGCATGACCCAGATCCGCCACCGTCCGCGCCACCCGCAGGATGCGATGCATCGAGCGCGCTGACAGCTGCAACTGCTCCACGGCATCCTCCAGGAGCTGCTGATCCTCCCGCGACAACCGGCAATGCTCGCTCAGCTCGAACGGCAACAGCTGCGCATTGGCTTTCCCACTGCGCACCAGCTGCACCTCGCGCGCGGCCACCACGCGGGCACGAACACTCGCACTGTCCTCGCCCAGCGGCGCGTCATCCCGCAGCTCGCGCGGATCCAGCCGCGGCACTTCCACATGCAGGTCGATGCGGTCCATCAGCGGTCCGGAAACCCGCCCGCGGTAACGACGGATGACCTCCTCGGCGCAGAGACAGCGCCCACTGCGATCCCCTGCCCAGCCACACGGGCAGGGATTCATGGCCGCAACGAGCTGGAACCGGGCAGGAAAGCGTTCGGTACGCGCAGCACGGCTGACCACGGCAACACCGGATTCAATCGGCTCGCGCATGACCTCCAGTGCGTGCCGGCTCCACTCGGGCAGCTCATCCAGAAACAGCACCCCGTTGTGTGCCAGCGAGATCTCGCCTGGCCTGGGATGCGAGCCGCCGCCGATCAGCGCCACCGCGCTGGCGGTATGGTGCGGCGCTCTATAGGGCCGCTGCCGCCAGCGCCCCGCATCAATGCCCTGGCTGCTGCACGAGGCAATGGTCGCCGCTTCCAGAGCCTCGAGCTCGCTGGCCGCGGGCAGGATGCCGGGCAGACGCGACGCCAGCAGCGTCTTGCCGCAGCCGGGCGTGCCGAGCAGCAACAGGTGATGTCCGCCGGCGGCGGCCACTTCCAGCGCCCGGCGCGCCTGCAGCTGGCCGCGCACATCGCGCAGGTCGGGGATGCTGACCGGCAGTGGGTCAGCCGCCACGGCCGGTGGCAGCGTACCGCTCTCAAGGGCGCTGCAGACCTCCAGCAGGGTACGGGCGATGCGTACGTCGGCATGCTGGGCCAGCGCGGCTTCTTCGCTGTTCGCGGCGGCGACGATCAGGCTGCGGCCGTCCCGGGCGGCAGCGATCGCAGCAGGCAGAACGCCGTCGACCCCGCGCAGTTCACCGGTGAGGGCCAGCTCGCCCAGGAACTCGAACCTGTCCAGCGACTGCGCATTGATCTGACCGCTGGCGGCGAGGATGCCCAACGCGATGGCCAGATCGAATCGCCCGCCCTCCTTGGGCAGATCGGCCGGGGCCAGGTTGATGGTGATCCGCCGCTGCGGAAACTCGAAGCGAGCGCAGATCAGCGCGGCGCGCACGCGGTCGCGTGATTCCCGCACGGCCGCGGCCGGCAGACCGACGATCTGGGTATGCGGCAACCCGCCGGACAGGAATACCTCGATCCGCACGGCCGGCGCTTTGACGCCGGCGCGGGCACGGCTGTGCACCAGCGCGAGGCTCATGCGGTTGTTTCCGGGGTCTGCGGCATGCCAGGAACAATGGCAGGGCACGGAGACCGCAATCCATCAGCGCTTGCCCCGCCGTGGGGTAGGCAAACGTTGGCGCAGTGTCCAGGCACTCCCGCTAGACTGGATGCCCCCACGCACCACGCCGTCGAACACCATGGATATGCACCACCGCTCCGGCCCCATCGAACTGGTCGCCATCGATATGGACGGGACCCTGCTCGATCCCGCGCACACGCTTACGCCCCGGGTCATGCAGGCCATCGCCCGCGCCCGCGCGCAGGGCGTCCAGGTGGTACTGGCCAGTGGCCGCCCGGTGTCGGGGATGGCACCGTTCCTGCAGCAGTTGGGGATCGAGGGCGAGCAGGAGTACTGCATCGCCTGCAATGGCGCCGTGGTGCAGAACATCGGCAGCGGCCAGCGCGTCATCGAGTTTCCGCTGAGTTTCGAGGACTTCGTGTTCTGCGAGCGGATCTCACGCGAGCTCGGTATCCACTTCCAGGCGCTTGATGGGCGGCGCATGTACACGCCCAACCAGGACATCAGTATCTACACGGTGGCCGATTCGCACCTGTCGAACGTGCCACTGTCGTATCGCCGGGTGGCGGACATGGACCCGGCCATGCAGTTCATCAAACTGATGATGATCGATGAGCCGGCCGTGCTGGATGCCGCCATCCAGCGACTGCCCTCGGAACTGACTGACCGCTTCGCGGTGCTCAAGAGCGCGCCGTTCTTCCTGGAGGTGTTCGACCACCGGGCCGGGAAGGGACCGAGCCTGGAAAAGCTGGCCGCGCACCTCGGCGTGGACCGGGCCAACGTGATGGCGGTGGGCGACCAGGAGAACGACCTGACCATGCTGCAGTTCGCCGGCACCAGCGTCGCCATGGGCAACGCGATTGCGGCGGTCAAGCAGACTGCGCGCTTCGAGACCGCGACCAACGCCGACGATGGCGTGGCGTTGGCGATCGAGCGGTTCGTGCTGCAGGACGCGTAAGCAACGCGCCGTCCGAGCCTGACTTATTCGCGCGGCGCAGCCGATACACCCCGCGCTTCCAGCTCGGCCACCACCTTCTCCAGCGCCTCCAGCTTCTCGCGCGTGCGCAGCAGCACGGCACGCTGCACGTCGAATTCCTCGCGGGTCACCAGGTCCAGCTTGCCCAGCCCAGCCTGCAGCGCGGTCTTGAAGGTGGCCTGCAGTTCTTCGCGCGACTGGCGCAGGCCCGGGGGGACCATGTCGCTCAGGCGGCGGGCGAGGTCATCGAGGTGGTTGAGGTCGATCATGCTGCGGCTCCGCGGGGTATGCGCCAAGGATAAGCCGCCACGCTGCCGGCGGCACGGACCGCGCGCATCGCGTTCACCGGCGGACAGGCGTTATCCTCGCAGCCTGAGAGACAGGAGTGCAGACGGATGAAGATGGTCATGGCGGTGGTCAAGCCGTTCAAGCTCGACGACGTGCGCGAAGCGCTGGCCGAGCGCGGCGTCACCGGGATCACGGTCACCGAGGTCAAGGGCTTCGGGCGGCAGAAAGGCCACACCGAGCTCTACCGCGGGGCGGAGTACGTGGTCGATTTCCTGCCCAAGGTGAAGATCGAAGTGGCCGTCGTCGACAACCAGGTCGAGGAGGTGGTGGAAGCCATCGTCAAAGCCGCCGGCACCGGCAAGATCGGCGACGGCAAGGTGTTCGTGTACGACCTGGGCAGCGTGGTGCGCATCCGCACCGGTGAGCTGGACGCCGACGCGCTGTAACGCGCGCCGGCATTCCCAGGCCGCCCGCTGTCAGGCGTGGCCCTTGAACCAGCGGTAGAAGCGCTTCCAGGCCACGCGCACGCCGGCCACCCAGCGCGGGTCGGCCACCTGGGCCGCCTCGGAGGGGCTGGGACGCTCGCCGGTCAGGCGCTGGCGCATCTTCAGCAGGTTCTTCATGTCGCTGCGGCGCAGCTGGCGCGAGACCGGGTGCACCGGCAGCCAGCGCGGGCTGCGCCAGGCCGAGGTGAAATCCACCAGCACCGGCACGCCACCGCTGACCATCACGTTGGTGCCATGCAGATCGTTGTGGGTGATGCCGGCGGCATGCAGGCGGGTGAGCGCGTACTGCAGCTGCTCGAAGACCTCGATACCGACCGACTGGGCCGCGCTGAGGGTCTGGCCGGGAATGAACTCCATGCCCAGCGCGAGGCCACCGATGGTGCCGAGCAGGGTCGGGGCGTGCTTCCAGCCGCTCAGGCGCTGCAGGATGCGCGCCTCGCGGCGGACCAGCAGGCGGGCGATCGGCGACAGCGGGGTGCCGCGATACCGGGTGTAATCCTTGACCACCGCGGGCTGGCCATTGAGGCAGGTGCGGTAGACGTCAGGTTCCAGGAGGCGTTCGCCGCGCTTGAGCAGCTCGGCGGGGGCGGTGTCATCGACACACGGGGCAACGATTGTATTCATAGGGGTCTGTGCGACCCGGCGGTCGGCGCAATGCGTCAGGCGTACCGGTGCTGCTTAACGTGGGGAACTAAAGATTTCGTTAATTTTAGTACTCGGCAGTACATGAAGCCAGATGATGTCGGAGAAATGTCGTAGCGCAGCGTGGAACAGTTCGTCACGCTGAAGCGGACAATCTTGTATTGTTTGGAATAATTTCGTTTTCAATCAGTTGCTTGGGTAGCGGGCGATTGAGCAATGCGTTGAAGGAACGGCAGGAGTGCGTCGCGCAGCTGGTCCAGACCGGGCTGTTCGATCGGGAAGTGACCGCACGCCTCCAGCAGTACCCGCTGGCGCGGCGCGGCCAGCCGCTCGAAGAAGCGGTCGCTGATCTGCACCGGCGTCCACGCGTCGCACGCGGGATGGACCATCAGCACCGGGCACCGGGTGAACCGCTCAGGCTCCACGGCCGGCGGGGTGTCGAACAAGGACGCGAGCAGGCCCAGTGGTACCCGGTTGCCGCCGCCCAGCGGGTCGCGGCAGACCAGCGCTGACAGCGCGGGATCGCGCGACATCCGGTCCATGTGGGTAAACCAGCGAACGGGGAGGCGGAGGCCCCGGGTGAGGCGGCTCAAGGGCCGCAGGGTGGGCAGCAGCCGACGCATCCAGGGCTGGCGCACCAGTGCGGCCTGTACGATCGGATCGCGCGGGTCGGCCAGGGTGGTGGCCACCAGCCCGCGCACCCACGGCGATTCGGCGGCCACCAGATACGCCAGATAGCCGCCAATGCTGGCACCCAGCAGGACGAAGGGCCGCGCACGTTGGGATTGCTCGGCCTCGATCAGTGCCAGAAGGCTGCGCTTCCACGCCGCGTAGTCCACCTGTGACCAGGGCGCCGGGCTGAGCCCATAGCCCGGCAGATCAGGGGCCAATACTTCATGGCCTGCCACCGCCAGCCGCTGTGCCAAGGGCGCGAACATCCGCCCGTAACCGCCGGCGCCATGCACCAGCACCACGCTCAGCGGGGCATCGGCCGGGCCATGGCGATCCAGCTGCAGCGCGCCGAAGGGACCTTCAATGCGCTCCGCACGTGCCGCCACAGCACCGGCTACCGGGTCGAAAAACCCTTGGTAGGCTTGGCTGAGGGCGGGGTAGGGATCGAAGGCGGCCGGACCGTGAATCGGGACAGTCTAGGCGGTCTGTTCAGCCACGCTGCGCTGAACGCCGCCCACCTCGTGCTTGACCGCGACGCGGGCGCTGCCGACCATATGCTGTTGCTCGCGACATCGGCGGCCGCCCCTCCCCGGCACGTCCCCGCCTCCTGCCGCCCTATCGATGCCGGTCACTGCCGTGCATCGCCCCCACCATTTCGGGTCCGGCCATGCCGGAGGAAGACTGATGATCAAGATCGTGCTGGCAGGGCTGTTCATCGCCTGCGTGCTGTACATCCATTACCGCGGCAAAGTGCGTGCGCGCTGGTCGCGCCAGCTGCTGGACCACTCCAGCTTCATGGCCCCGATCAACGTGATCATGTACGCGTTCTCGAAGGTACCGACCACGCCGTTCCTGGATCCGGGCAAGGAATTCCCGCAGCTCGAGCCGCTGCGCCAGAACTGGCAGATGATCCGCGACGAAGCGCTGGCCCTGCGCGACGCGGACAAGATCGCCGCGTCCAGCACGTTCAACGATGCCGGCTTCAACTCGTTCTTCCGTCGTGGCTGGAAGCGCTTCTATCTGAAGTGGTACGGCCCCTCGCACCCCTCGGCCAAGGCGCTGTGCCCGAAGACCACCGCGCTGCTGGAATCACTGCCGGACGTGCGTGCGGCGATGTTCGCCCAGCTGCCCTCGGGCAGCGAACTGCGCCCGCACCGCGATCCCTTCGCCGGCTCGCTGCGTCTGCACCTGGGCCTGGCCACGCCGAACGACGATGGCTGCTACATCGTGGTGGATGGCATCAAGAAGAGCTGGCGTGATGGCGAGTGGATGATGTTCGATGAGACCTACATCCACCACGCGCACAACGAGACGCCCGACGACCGGGTGATCCTGTTCTGCGACATCGCCCGCCCGCTGCGCTTCGGCCTGCCGGGCCTGTTCAACCGCGCGGTGGCGTCCACGCTGCTGGCCGGTGGTGCCTCGCCGAACCTGCCGGGCGACCCCACCGGTGGGGTCAACAAGGCGTTTGGCGGCGTGTACAAGGTGCGGCTGAAGGCCAAGGCGCTGCGCGAGCGCAGCGTGGTGGCCTACCAGGTGATCAAGTGGGGCCTGGTGGTGGCGGTGATTGCTGGGATCTGGGCGATCTGAGGCCTTGGGGTTCAGGGGGTTGCCGGCCAGCGGCCGGCACTACCGGAAACGCAAAAAACCCGCGCTGTCGCCAGCGCGGGTTTTTTGTTTGTCCGCATGCATCGCGGTTTCAGGGCGCACCGACCAACGGTCGGTGCCTACCCCTTCATTGCCGGGGCCGGCCGATCAACACCCGGGCCGAAGGCGACCGGCAGAGCCGACCGGTAGAGCCGACCGTTGGTCGGCTGGCCGCGCGAAGCGCGGCAACGATCGACACCGACGCTTGACGCATCAGCCCTTCAGGGCCGCCGCCACGAAGGGCGGGGTGACCAGCACGCCGGTGTGCAGCGCGGCGGTGTAGTACAGCGTGTCGAACGACTTGCCAGCCGAATCGGCCTGGCGGAAGTCGAAGCTGCTCTCGCCCTTGCGGGCCAGGGTCACGCTCCACCAGCCGGTCGGGTAGCACGGCTGCGGGAACGGCAGGGTCTTGAACGAACCAAAGCCGGCCTTGCCCATCTCGGTGCGCATTTCGTTGATCAGGTCCAGCTGCATCAGCGGCGATTCGGACTGCTGCACCAGGATCCCGTCGTCCTTGAGCGCCTTGAAGCAGCTCTCGTAGAAGGCCTTGTTGAACAGGCCTTCGCCCGGGCCCACCGGGTCGGTGGAGTCCACGATCACCACGTCCACGCTGCCGGCCGGGCAGTTGGCCATGTAGGCCACGCCGTCGTCGAACATCAGCTCGGCGCGCGGGTCGTCGTTGGAATCGCACAGCTCCGGGAAGTGCTTGCGGGCCATCACGGTGACCTGCTCATCGATGTCGCACTGGGTCACGCTCTCCACGCCTTCGTGCTTGAGCACTTCGCGCAGGGTGCCGCAGTCGCCGCCGCCGATGATCACCACGCGCTTGGGCGCGGCATGGGTGAACAGCACCGGGTGGCTGATCATCTCGTGATAGAAGAAGTTGTCCTTGCTGGTCAACATGATGGCGCCATCGATGGTCATCAGGTTGCCCCAATCGGTGGTCGCGAAGATCTCGATCTTCTGGAACGGCGACTGCACTTCATCCAGCTTGCCGGTCAGGCGGTAGCCGATGGCCGAGCCGGTGCGCTCGAAATGCTCGATGTACCAGTTGTTGTTGTCAGTCATGGAATAGCAGTCCTGTTCGGAAGGGTGTTGGAGCCGGGCTGGCGGCGGTGCCGCGTGGCGCAAGCCACGTCCGGACGGGTTGCCCGTTCAGGTTTCAAGCCTGAGCACGGGCGCGGGCGCGCATGATAACGGAGCTGTCGCCACATAGGCGTTATCATGCACCCCCTTTTTTACCAACCAGGCCCACTGAAATGACCGATTGGTCCCTCGACCAAGCCCGCAAGACCTACTCGATTCCGCATTGGGCGGATGGCTACTTCGACGTGGATCAGGCAGGACACATGGTGGTGAGACCGACTGGCCAGGACGGCCCGGTGGTGTCCTTGCCCAAGATCGTGGACGCCGCCCGCGAGGCCGGCGCCAAGCTGCCGCTGCTGGTGCGCTTCCCGGATATCCTGGGCCAGCGCCTGGGCAAGCTGCAGGCCGCGTTCGCGCAGGCGCAGACCGACTGGGACTACCCGGGCGGCTACACCGCCGTGTACCCGATCAAGGTCAACCAGCACCGTGGCGTGGCCGGCACCCTGGCCAGCCACCACGGCGAGGGTTTCGGCCTGGAAGCGGGCAGCAAGCCCGAGCTGATGGCCGTGCTCGCGCTGTCGCGCCCGGGCGGGCTGATCGTCTGCAATGGCTACAAGGACCGCGAGTACATTCGCCTGGCCCTGATCGGCCGCAAGCTGGGCCTGCAGACCTTCATCGTGATCGAGAAGCCGTCCGAGCTGAAGCTGGTGCTGGAGGAATCCAAGGCGCTGGAGGTCAAGCCGGGCCTGGGCGTGCGCATGCGCCTGGCCTCGCTGGGCGCGGGCAAGTGGCAGAACAGCGGTGGCGACAAGGCCAAGTTCGGTCTTTCGCCGCGCCAGCTGCTGGACCTGTGGAAGTCGCTGCGCGATACCGAATACGCCGACTGCCTGAGCCTGCTGCATTTCCACATGGGCTCGCAGATCTCCAACGTGCGCGACATCGCCAATGGCATGCGCGAAGCCACCCGCTACTTCGTGGAACTGTCGCGCCTGGGCGCGAAGATCACCCATGTGGACGTCGGCGGTGGCCTGGGCGTGGATTACGAAGGCACCCGCTCGCGCAGCTTCTGCTCGATCAACTACGGCCTGAATTCGTACGCCAGCAACATCGTGCAGCCGCTGGCCAATGCCTGCGAAGAGCACGGCCTGACCCCGCCGCGGATCGTCACCGAGTGTGGCCGCGCGATGACCGCGCACCACGCGGTGCTGATCGCCAACGTCTCCGAGGTGGAAGAGGCGCAGGAAGGCCGCGTGCCGGACCAGCACGACGACGAGCCGGCAGCGATCCGCCACCTGCGTGAGATCCACGCCGAGCTCGATGAACGCCCGGCGGTGGAGCTGTTCCAGGAAGCGCAGCACTTCCATGCCGAAGGCCTGTCCAGCTATGCGCTGGGCCAGATCGACCTGCCGCAACGGGCACGCATCGATGACCTGTTCTACGCCATCGCCCATGCGGTGCGTGCGCGCCTGAGCTACGACGAGAAGAGCCATCGCCCGGCGCTGGACGAGTTGAACGAACGCCTGGTGGACAAGTATTTCGTCAACTTCAGTGTGTTCGAGTCGATTCCCGATGCGTGGGCGATCGACCAGGTGTTCCCGATCGTGCCGATCGAGCGCCTGAACGAGCAGCCCGAGCGTCGCGGCATCATCGCGGACATGACCTGCGATTCGGACGGCATGGTGAAAACCTATGTCGAGAACGAGAGCCTGGATACCTCGCTGCCGCTGCATGCGCTGAAGTCCGGTGAGAGCTACCGCATCGCGTTCTTCATGGTGGGCGCGTACCAGGAAATCCTGGGCGATATCCACAACCTGTTCGGTGATACCGACGCGGTGGAAGTGCTGGCCGATGCCGATGGCTACGCGATCACCCAGCAGCGCCGCGGGGATACCACCGATGTGATGCTGGACTACGTGGGCTACAGCCTGGCCGACCTGCGTGCCAGCTATGCCGAACGCGTGGCGGCGGCGAAGCTGTCGCCGGAGCGCGCGCAGGAGCTGTCCGAGGCATTGGAAGCGGGTCTGACCGGCTACACCTACCTGTCCGACGAGCCCCTGGCGTAAACCGGTGGCGACGGGTGATGGCCTTCGGGCCTCACCCGGCCGTCCGTAGCGTCGGGCACTGCCTGGCGGCCCCCTCAAGGCACCTGGAAACCCCATGAGCGCCCGCGCGATCTTTCATCTGTTCCTGCATGCAGCCGTGCCGGCGGTGCTGGCGTGGATGTTCTGGCGCAAGCGTTTCATGTCCGCCTGGGTGATGATGCTGCTGGGCTGGATCATCGATCTGGACCATCTGCTGGCCGACCCGATCTACGCCCCTAACCGCTGCAGCATCGGTTTCCATCCGCTGCACACTGCACCGGCGATCGCGGTGTATGCGGGGCTGTGTGTACCGAAGAAGACGCGCCTGTTCGGGATCGGGCTGATGATCCACATCGTGCTGGATGCCATTGATTGCTGGTGGATGCACCAGACCCGTTGAACCACCGGTCCCCGGTAGAGCCGACCGTTGGTCGGCTGACGCAAACCTGGGCGCGTTCGGGTGCTCGCGAAAAGCAGCCGACCAATGGTCGGCTCTACCCGGTGGCTGGTCAGCCGGCCGGCAACGTCAACGTCGCCCGCAACCCCGGCGCGCCATTGGCCAGCACCAGCGTCCCGCCGTAACTCTCGGCGATGTCCGCCACGATCGACAATCCCAGCCCGCTCCCCGAAGCACGCTCATCCAGCCGCACGCCGCGTTCCAGCACACGCTCCAGCTGCTCTGGCGGGAGTCCCGGACCATCATCGGCCACGGTGATGCGCAGCTGCGTACCCTCCCGTGCCACGTCCACGTCCACGCGCACTGCCTGCGCGGCCCACTTGCCCGCATTGTCGAGCAGGTTGCCCAGCATCTCTTCCAGATCCTCGCGCGCACCAGCGAACACACCCGCGGTGTCGCTGTCGCACGCAAAACGCAGCCCGCGCGCGGCATGCACGCGCTGCATCAGCCCGCACAGTGCGCTCACCACCGGCGCCACCGGCGTGCGCTGCTGGCTGTCCGCGCCCAGGCCTGCAGCGAGGTAACGATCGATGCTGGCCTGCATGCGCGCGGTCTCGCTGCGCAGGGTCTGCCGCCAGTCGCTGCCGTCGCCCTCGGCCTCGGTGGTGAGCACAGTCAGTGGCGTCTTCAGCGCATGCGCGAGGTCTTCGGCGCTTCGGCGTGCGCGCACCACCATGCGCTGGTGATGATCGAGCAGCGCGTTGAGCTGGCCGGCCAGTGGCGCGACTTCCTTCACCAGGCCCTGCTGCGGAAAGCGTACGTTCTCGCCGTTGCGGACCTGCCCGGCAATGCGGCCCAGTTCGGCCAGCGGCCGCAGGCCGTAATGCACCTGGGTGACCAGCACGCCGAACCACAGCGCGATCAGCACGGCCAAGGCAAGCGCGGTGCGCTGCCGGAAGCTGGCGACCTGGGCATCCAGCGGGCTGCGGTCGGTGGCGACCAGCACGATCACCGGCGCGGCGGCGCGGGGCAGGGTGACCTGCTGGGCCAGCACACGCAGGGATTGCTGCAGCGGGCCGCGAGCATCGAAGGCCTGCGCAGGCCCCGGTTGCAGTGTGCTCGGCGCGGCCAGCGAGCCGTCCCAGAGCGAGCGCGATTGCCCCAGCGGGCGGCCCTGCGGGTCCAGCACCTGCCAGTAGTCGCCGGAGAACACACGGCGGTAGCGCTCGTCGGCCAAGGTGTCGCGCCACTGCAGCTGGCCGTTGGCATCGCTCTCGGCCAGTGCCAGTACCGCGATCAGATCGTTGCCCAGGCGCTCATCCATCGCGGTGCGCGCCGAACGCTCGAACATCGCGCCCAGCCACCACGTGGCCAGTGCCGAGACCAGCACCAGGCCCAGGCCACCGGCGACCAGCAGGCGGGTGCGCAGCGAGCCGGTGGTCATGGCGTCGCCGAGAGGCGGAAGCCCTGGCCGCGATGCGTGTGGATCAGCTCGCTGCCGAGCTTGCGGCGGATGCGGCCGATCAGCACATCGAGCGTGTTGGAGTCTGGATCGAAGCCGTCTTCGTAGACGTTCTCGCCCAGCCGGGAACGGCTCAACACCGTGTCCGGGTGGTGCATGAAGTAGCTGAGGATGCGGTGCTCCTGCGCGCTGAGCGCCAGCGGCGCGCCGTCCAGTTCGAAGCGGCCGGCGTTGACGTCCAGCACCAGTGGACCGCACTGCAGGCGCGGATGCGCGTGGCCGGCACTGCGGCGGATCAGGGCGCGCAGGCGCAGCAGCAGTTCTTCGGGCTGGAAGGGTTTGGTCAGGTAGTCGTCGGCACCGGCATCGAAGCCGGCCAGTTTGTCGTGCCAGCGGGCGCGGGCGGTCAGCACCAGCACCGGAAAGTCGCGCCCGGCCTGGCGCCAGCGTTCGATCACGCTCAGCCCGTCCAGGCCCGGCAGGCCCAGATCGACCACGGCCGCGGCGATGTCCTCGATCTGCCCCTGGTACTCGGCATCCCGGCCCTCCGCACTGTGGATGACCACATAGCCGGCCTCTTCCAGCAGCGTCTGCAGCCGGCTGGCGAGCAGGGCGTCATCTTCGGCGAGCAGCACGCGCATCAGTCTTTTTCCATCTTCAGCAGGCGGCCGGTGGCGGCATCGTAATCCAACTCCATCACCACGCCCTCCGGGCCAAGGATCTCGATCTCGTACTTTCCGTCATCCAGTTCCACCTCGATCAGCTTGCCGGGGTAGCGACGCAGCGCGTCGGCGACGACCTGCTCCAGCGGCACGAACCGGCCCTGCCGCACCGCCTGGCGAACGCTGTCCTGCTGATGGCTGCCACCGTCGAGGACCCGCATCGGGTCCTGCGGGGCGAGGGTCAGCAGCAGGGGCAGGATCAGGGACAGGGCAGACATGCGGGCACGCAGGCGAAGGGCAGGGCACCGGTATACCCGGGCTGTCTAAACAGTATCTAACAGTCGCCCTCATGGTCCGGTTAGGCGCGGTGGCCAGACTGGCGGTGCCGGAATGGACCGGTGCCCCCCTCAAGGATTCCCATGAAGACGATGATTGCCGCTACCGCCCTGGCCGCTGCGCTGCTTGCCACCCCGGCCTTCGCCGCCAACCTGTCGGCTGCCCAGGTCCAGGCCAAGCTGAGCGCGGCCGGCTACACCCAGGTGCATGAGCTGGAGCACGACGATGGCGTGTGGGAAGCGGATGTGACCCGCAAGGACGGCAGCGTCGATGAAGTGCTCATCGATGACACCAAGGGCGAGATCTTCGACCCGCGCGACGGCCGCGCGCTGCTGGATGCCGGGCAGATCCTGGCGCTGGCCGGCAAGGCCGGGTTGAAGCAGATCGACTCGCTCGAGCGCGATGGCGCCACCTGGACCCTGGATGCGCGCAATGCCCGCAACCAGCGCGTGGAAGTACGCATGAGCGGTCACGACGGCCGCGTGCTGGCCAGCAAGCGCGATGGCTGGTGGGACTGATCCGGCCGCGCCACCGCGCGCTGGATGTACGAACGGCCGGGTTTCCCCGGCCGTCCGCGCATGTGCCTGGGGGCGGCAGCGCTTACCAGCGCGCCGGGTAATCCCAATAGCCCGGGCCGCGGCCGTAGCCGCCGTAGCCATCGAAACCATCGTAGCCATACGGGCCGAAGAAGCCGGGGCCCTTGCCCTCGCTCACCCGGATGTTGACGTTGACGTTGCGGGTGTTGCCCTCGTCCGTGGTGTAGTTCTTGCTCAGATTGAGCTCGGCCGCGTTGTAATGGCTGTTGCCGTAATTCTCGGAATAGCCGATGCCGGTGGTGAAGCTGCCGTTGACCCGCAGCTTGTCATCGATCACGTGGGCGATGCCGTTGGCGGCCCGGTCGGTGGAACGCCGGCCGGTGCGGTCACCGTAGAACGTGCCCGGCGGATCGCCGCGCAGCGACTGATCGCTCAAGTACTGCAGGGGGGCGTCCGGGATGCTCAGGTCCAGCCCGGTCGAGGACTGCGGGCCGGTGGCGCCTGCGGCAGACTGGGCCAGCGCCACACCGGGCAGGGACAGGCACAGCAGCAGGGGAAGCAGGCGGATCATGAGAGGCTCCGGAGCAGACAGGCGGGACGGCCGACAGCGCTGACGCTAGCAGCCGTAGTTTGAATGATGCCTGTCATGGCGTGCGTTGCAAGGGGAACTCAGCCCAACCGGTCAAATCCGAACAGCGTGGACAGCGGATGCCGGCGGCGTTCGATCTGCGCCCGCAGCAGTCCGGCGCCGATCATCGAGTAGGTGATCCCGTTGCCGCCGTAGGCCATCGCGAACAGTACCCGTGGCCCCCATTGCGGGTGCGGGCCAAAGAACGGCAGGCCATCGTGGGTCTCGGCGAAGGTGCCGCCCCAGGAGAAGGCCGGCTGCAGCGGCAGGTGCGGGAACAGTTTGGCGGTCTTCTTGAGCAGCTTGCCGGTCTTGCTCTCCACCCGCCGGTCGCGCCGCGCCGGGAGATCGATGGCATCGTCCTCACCACCGATCAGCAGCCGGTGGTCGCCGGTACTGCGCAGGTAGAGATAGGGGCGCGCCGATTCCCAGGCCATCGTCTCGCGCAGCGGGCCGAGCAGGTCCGGGTGGATCGGATCGGTGATGAAGGCATAGCTGCTGCGGTTGCGGGCCACCGAGGGCTTCAACCAGCGCTGCCCGGCATAGCCGGTGGCCAGCACCACGTGGCGGGCACGGATGCGCGCGCCGCCCAGGGTGGTCGCGGTGACGCCGCGCGGGGTCGGGGTGAGCGTATCCAGCACGGTGCGGTCGTAGACGCCGCAGCCGCGCGTGTGAAGCCGCATCAGCAGCCGGTAGGTGAGCCGGTAGGGGTCGATGCGTGCGGCGAGCGCACTGAGGATCGCGCCCGGTGCGCGGATACCGTACTCGTCTGCGACCGCCTCGCTGTCCAGCCAGCGCACATCGAAGCCGTGCCTGGCACGCAGCGCGCATTCTTCAGCCAGTACGGCCTGATGCCCGCGCTTGCTCGCGTAATACAGGCTGGCCATGCGGTGGCAATCCACGTCGCGGAACGGCGCGGCCACCGCGCAGATGGCCGGGATCGCCTCGGCACAGGCCTGGTAGGCCTGCACGGCGGCGTCTTCGCCATAGCGCTGGGCAAGATCGATGAGATGGGTGTCGATTTCGTACTGCAGCAGCGCGGTGCTGGCCGCCGTGCTGCCCCAGCCGATGTCGCGTTGTTCGATCAGGGCCACATCGTGCCCGTGCGCGCACAGCTCGTCGGCGATCAGCGCGCCGCTGATGCCGCCGCCGACCACCAGCACCTCGCAGTTGAGATCTTTCTCCAGCGGTGGAAACGCATGCATCAGGCCGTTGCGCACGGCCCAGAACGGGTACCCGCTCTTCAGATCCATGGCAGCCTCAGGCGGTGGGGTGGCCGGTGTGCGGGGTCTGGATCAGCTCCGTCAGGTCAAAGCCCTGCAGCCGCGCCTGGGCCAGGTAGTGCTCCTGCGTGGTGCGGTCGAGCGTGGGGGTGCGCGAGAGCAGCCAGAGGAACTTGCGGTCCGGGCTGCCGACCAGCGAGACGCTGTAATCCGGGGCGATCTGGATCACCCAGTAGTCGCCCTTGGTGAAGGGCAGCCAACGCAGGCCTTTGGGCAGGAAGCTGACCTCCAGCCGCGCGGTGTCGTTGTCCACGGGGCAGGCTTCGCCATCGGCTTCCTCGATCTCGTTGCCCATGCGGCAGCGGTTGACCACGGCGACATGGCCGTTGTCTTTCAGGCTGTAATGCGCGGAGACATCCGTGCAGCCTTCCGGCTCGTGCTTCATCGGCAGGCGGGCGATCTCGTACCAGGTGCCCAGGTAACGCGGCAGCTTGAGGTCGGGAACGGTTTTCAGGTCGGGCTGTGTGGTCATGGGCAACGGTTGGTGGGAATGCGATCCCACGATGCCGGGGCTGCTGCCACGGCCGGGTGAAGCCGGGGCGAGTGCGGTGTCGAGAACGCTGCGTTGTCGATGCGTCATGCTCCGGCCGCGTGGGCGGCGCTATGCTGGGCCGGGGCGCCATGAGCGCTTCTTTCAACAGCGATGGAGATGCGGATGTACCAGCTGATTCTGCTCAAGAGCGAAAATGGCGTTGCCCGCCAACAACGGGAGACGGCCGATGATGTGGTCGACCATGAAGGCGTGACCTACACCCTGCGCGCCGGGCCGCGGCAGCCGCTGCCGACCGATCATGCCTGGGACGAGATCGCGGTCTACGCGCCCGAAGAGATCACCGAGGAAGAGTTCCAGGACTGGTATGCGCGCCTGCAGCCGCAGGTCGAAGAGCTCCGCCTGAAGTACTGAGGGGCCGCATACCTGTTCTGAACGGAGCCCGGTTTATAGTCGCGGGCAGGCGCGGTGGTCCGCGCGAACCGTTGGTGCTGGCGTGTCGCTTCGTCATTCTTCGTTTGTGGTGCGGTCGTTGTCGTGGCTGCTGTTGTTCGCCTGTCTCGGCGCCGCGCCGGTCGCTCTCGGGCAGGCCACGGATCCGCCCCCGGATACGGCCAAACAACTGGTCCAGGCCGAAAAAGCGCTGCGCGCCACCAGTGATGCGCTGGAGGATGCGGGCACCACTGAAACCCTGAAGGCGCTGTCCGACCGCGCCCTGGCCGTCCAGCGCGATGCCGACGGCCTGCAGAGCGCCCTCGACCCGCAGCTTCAGCAGGTGGATGCGCGGCTTGAGCAGCTTGGCCAGGTCGCCGAGGGCACCGTCGAGCCGCCGGAAGTGAGCCGGCAGCGCAAGGCGCTGAACCAGCAGAAGGCCGACATCACCGCGCAGATCGCCCGCGCCAAGCTGCTTTCAGTGGATGCCAAGCAGCTCGGCGAGCGCATCGAGAAGATGCGGGTCACCCAGTTCAGCGAACAGCTGAGCCGCAAGGTCGCCTCACCGCTGTCGCCTGCGCTGTGGCGCAGCTTCGCCAAGGATGTGCCGGACGATGTGCACCGCCTGGCCATTCTTTATCGGCTGGGCGAAGACGCGGCCCGCAAGGCCATTGCCAAGCATGGCTGGAACGCGCCCTTGATCGGGCTGGCGGTCGCACTGGTGATGTTCTTCCCGTTGCGGCTGTGGCTGCGCGCGCTGGGGCGCCGCTTTGCCGCCTCCGAGCGTGCACCCGATGGACGCCTGCGCCGCTCTGGCCTGGCGGTGTGGCTGCTGCTGGTCGGCACGCTGTTGCCGGGCCTGGCGGCGGTGGCGCTGGTGGAGTCGCTGGATGCGATCGGCGCGATCCCGCCGCGCCTGCAGCAGGTGGCCGAGACGTTCGAGATGGCCACCTTCGTGGCGGCTTTCATCGCTGCGCTCAGCGCCTGTCTGCTGGTACCCAAGCGCCCGTCGTGGCGGCTGCTGCCGCTGGATGACAGTGCGGCGTTGCGGCTGCGCAAGTACGCGTGGGGCGCGGCCGGCCTGACCTGGCTGAGCATCATGCTGGCTGCCCTCGACCATGCAGCCCGCACCAGCGAGGTGACCACGGTGGCCGCCGATGGGTTGATGGCGCTGACCTACCTGGGGCTGATCATCGCGATCCTGACCTCGCTGGCGCGCATGCACAACCGCCAGGCGGCCGAGGCCGCCGAGGCCGAAGCACGGGCCGATCCCCGCGCCGGTGGCGATGGCAAGGTGCGCGGGGCGCCTCGCCGCAGTGGCTGGATCGTGCTGGCGCGCCTGGTCGGCCACATCGCCGTGGCTGCGGCGGTGATCGCCACACTGCTGGGGTATCTCAACTTCGCGCTGTTCGTGGCCCAGCAGCTGGTCTGGGTCGCGGTGGTGTTCATGGCGGTCTCGCTGCTGCTCAAGTTTGCCGATGACCTGGCCACCTGGGTGCTCGCGCCCAGCAGCCGTGCCGGGCAGACCATCGTGTTGACCACCGGGCTCAGTGAGTCGCGGGTGGAGCAGGCCGGCGTGCTGCTCTCGGCGGTGCTGCGGGTCGGGGTGATCGTACTGGGCGTGCTGATGCTGGCCGCGCCATTCGGCAACCTCAACGCTTTCCTGGGCGGGCTGGACTCGTTGTCCGGCGGCCTGAAGATCGGTGAGACCACGCTCCGGCCGGGCAGCGTGCTGTATGCGGTGCTGGTGTTCCTGGTGGTGTGGGCGGTGATGCAGACCTTCCAGCGCTGGCTGAGCGATACCTATCTGCCCAAGACCGAGCTGGATGCCGGTGCGCGCAACTCGATCAGCACCGTCACCCGTTATCTCGGCATCATCGCCGCGGTGCTGTGGGGCGTCACCGCGCTGGGCATCGGCCTGGAGAAGCTGGCGCTGGTGGTCAGCGCGCTGTCGGTCGGTATCGGTTTCGGTCTGCAGGCGATCACCCAGAACTTCGTCTCGGGCCTGATCCTGCTGGCCGAGCGGCCGGTCAAGATCGGCGACTGGGTCAAGCTGGGCGACCAGGAAGGCGACATCAAGCGGATCAGCGTGCGCTCGACCGAGATCCAGGTCGGCGACAAGTCCACCTTGATCGTGCCCAACTCCGAGCTGATCACCAAGACCATCCGCAACATGACGATGGGGAACGCGCAGGGCCGGATCCAGATCCAGTTCTCGGTGCCGTTGAACACGGACGTGGCCGCATTGCGGCAGATCCTGCTGGATGCCTACACCGATCACCCGGGCGTGCTGAGCGACCCGGCACCGTCGGTGTTCATCGACTCGATCGCCAATGGGCAGATCGCGATCAACAGCTTTGCCTACGTGTCAGGCCCGCGTGCGGTATACGGCGCGCGCAGCGAGCTGTACTTCACGGTGCTGCAGAAGTTTGCGGCGGCCGGGATCGCGTTGTCTTCGCCGACCGATATCCATCTGGTGCGGGATCCAGCGGCGGCGCCGGACCCGGACGCATAACAAGGCCGGCAGGTATCGGCCGCTGGCCGGTACCGTCGCGATCCAGGTAGTGCCGGCCGCTGGCCGGCAGCGCCCTGATCCAGGTAGTGCCGGCCGCTGGCCGGCAGCGCCCTGATCCAGGTAGTGCCGGCCGCTGGCCGACAGCGCCCTGATCCAGGTAGTGCCGGCCGCTGGCCGGCAGCTGCACGATGCAGAGAGAACCGGGAGCCGGCCAGCGGCCGGCACTACCGACACGAACGGCGGACCCGATACGAACGGCGGACCGCCCCCGATGTCGGTCGGGAGGGCCGGATCAGCCGCGGTTGCCGCGGCGCGACGGCACCAGCGCGAAGGTATCCACGGCGAGCTTCTCGGCGTGGTTCAACCACGCCCGTACTTCCAGATCATCGACCTCGTGGTCCAGGCCGAAGCTCAGGTTGATGCGACCCTCGGCATCCGGCTGTACCCACTGCTGGGCGACCACCACCTTGCGCTGCGAGGAGACCGCTTCGATCCAGAAGCCGCGGTCGGGTGACTGCTTGGTCACCAGCTGCACCATGTACTGGCCGGCGCGGGTGCGGCGACCCTTCTGCGTGATCATGTGCGCCTGGCGGATGCTCGGGCGCGGGCCGTTGAACGGATCCAGCGGGCCATCCACCGCCACGCCCCCGCGCAGCTGGTCATCGCGGAACAGCTTGATGCCCTTGTCCTGGTTGACCAGCATCGCGCACCAGTCGCCATCGGCCGAGCCGTCCTCGAACGCGGTGCAGCGATCCACGTAGGCCAACGTATTGGACGGATCGGCAAGATCGAACTGCTTGGAAGTGTTCTCCAGGTAGACCGATTTCAGATCCCAATGCTTGTCGTACTCCAGCAGCACCGGCGGTTGCACATGCTGCAGGCCGATCACCACCTGGTTGTCGTCATCGATGCGCAGCTGGCGGGTCTTGTCGCCCAGCCACAGCGAGCGCGAGAACGCCAGGTAACGCGGGTAGTCCTTGCCGTTATCGCGGAACACCGCGGCGCTGGCACTGTCCGAACGTTCCGGGTGCAGCAGCGAGCGGCCGAAGCCAATCGAATCGATGGCCGGGTCGATCAGGCTCAGCAGGGTCGCGCCCGAATCCAGCGTCGAACCGGCCGGCGCGGTCAGCTGGCGCGGGGCGATGTCCTTGCCCAGGAACAGCAGCAGGTTCTCGCGGTCCTGCTTGGCGAGGATGTGGCTGAGATCATTCGGCATGGCCAGGTGATCGGAAGCGATCACGATCAGGGTGTCTTCGCCGTACGGGCTGGCCTGGATGCGGTCGACCAGCTTGGCGATCAGCCCGTCGGTGCACTTGAGCGCATTGAGCATGCCGATGTTGCCGTGCTCGCTCTGGTAGCGGGTGCCTTTGCAGGCCACCGGCAGGTGCCCGGCGGGGTGATGGGTGTCCATCGTCAGCGTGGTCAGCATGAACGGCTCGCCCTTGCGCGAGAGCTGCACGAAGCGGTCGTATGCCTTGTCCAGCAGCACATCGTCATGCACGCCCCACGGCGAGAAGTGCGCGCGGGTGATCTTCTGCTGCTTGAACCAGGCCAGGTCATCCACGGTATCGAAGCCATGCGTGGCCAGGAACTGGCCTTTGCCGGCGAACTGGCCGTTGGCCCCGCCCAGGTAGTGATTGGTGTAGCCCTGCTGCTTGAGGTAATCGCCCAGGCAGACCGCTTCGGGCAGGAAGCTGCCCATGCGCCCCATGCTGTTTTCGTCTTCCTTGGCGGTGGTCAGCGGCACACCACACATCGAGGAGACCAGGCCGGCGATGGTCCAGCCACCGCCTTCGGCCGAGACCAGCCCGCGCACGTCCAGCGACTGCGCGGCCAGACGGTTGATGTTGGGCATCAGGTCCGGGAACGTTTCTTCATTGAGATAGGTGCGCTCCAGGCTTTCGCCGTAGATCCACACGATGTTGCGCGGCTTGGTCAGCGGTTGCGTGGGCACGCGGTACTCGGCCTTGACCATGCTGTAGTCGACCGGGCGCATCTGCTGGTACAGACGCTGGCCATCGCTGTACAGCGGGCTCACCACGATGGCGACGAACCACATCGCCATGAAGCCGGCAAACACCGCCTTGCCATGCGCGGGGCGGTGCCGACGACGCAGGCGCGCCAGCAGCAAGGGGGTGAGCGAGACCAGGGCCAGCGCGATGAAGCCGGCGATGTAGTGCTTGAAGTCGGCGACACCGGCGCCTTCCATGTCCGCGCCGAGGTGGTACAGCGTGGCGGCATTGAGACCGTCACCGGACAACTTGTTGATCAACCACCACGCACTGAGGGTCAGCAGCAGCAATGACATGAGGCTTGCCTTCCACCACACCCACTTGTCAGATGCGAGGAACAGCCAGGCGAGCAGCAACAGTGACAGCAGCAGAATCCAGAGCATAAGCACTTTTGGCAGTGGAGACAGGTGGTGATGGACGCCATGACGACGTATGTCCCATCCGACCGGCTGTCCCAACCACACATGCATGACAAGCCGATGACTCGATCATGCCTGCACGAACCTGACTGAAATGTTTGTTGAAAACGACAATGAACATCCCGCTTCGCACTGCGATATGCGACGTAAAACGCGCGTGAAGAAGCGCGCGCGATGCTGCACTGCATCGCGCGTGTTCAGGGTCGGCTGAAGGCGTGACGTGCGTGCGAACGTGTCACCGGTGCCCGCGTTCTTCCTTGGAGCGTGCGCGACGATCAAAGATCAGCGCACTGAGGATGATGCCCAATCCGAGGACCACGCCGATCAACATCAAGGTGAATGCGATCGCCGGATAGCCGAACAGATGCCAGCCGGTATCGACCTTCATCATCATCGCCGCAGCGAGTATCAGTGCGGCGGTGACGATGCCGGCAGAGACGCGGTTGGCGATCTTCTGCAGGTTCTCCATCAGGCGGGATTCTTCCAGCCCGGTGACTTTCATCTGCAGGCGGTTCTCGGCGAGCAGCGCGAGGATGTCGGTCATCTTGCGCGGCCCATCGCGCAGCAGCTGCTGCATCTCCATCGCCTCGCTGGCGAGATTGGCGGCGGACAGGGATTTCTTCAGTCGCGCCCGCATCACGTGCTGCAGCTGTTTCTCCACGATGCGCCGGGTATCCAGGTCCGGCGACAGCAGCCGACACACGGTTTCCAGATTCAACAGCGCCTTGCCGAGCAGGCTCAGCTCCGGCGGGGTGCGCAGGCCGCTGGCGGTGGCGATGCGGACCAGATCAAGAACGACCCGGCCTTCGGAGAAGCTGCTGTTGGCGGCATAGCGCGCGATGATCTGCCCAGTCTCGCGCAGGTAACGTTCTTCATCGAAGAACTCCAGCCGCGTGCTGATGCCGATGATCTCATCGGCGACTTCTTCGCCGCGCCCATCCACTGCCGCGAACAGCAGTTTCAACAGGCGCTCGCGCAGGCGTGGCGGCATGTGCGCGACCATGCCCAGATCGAAGATCGCCAGGCGACCGGCCGGCGTGACGCGAAGATTGCCGGGATGCGGATCGGCGTGGATCTCGCCATGCACGAAGATCTGGTCCACATAGCCACGGATCAATGCCGCGGCGAGCGGCGCCATCGGCTGCTCGGTGCGCCGCACGTCGGGGAT
This sequence comes from Stenotrophomonas sp. TWI1151, assembly GCF_039673135.1. Taxonomy (NCBI): domain Bacteria; kingdom Pseudomonadati; phylum Pseudomonadota; class Gammaproteobacteria; order Lysobacterales; family Lysobacteraceae; genus Stenotrophomonas; species Stenotrophomonas sp. TWI1151. The sequence goes on along the minus strand of NZ_JBDJLA010000003.1, from coordinate 15,547 downwards.
CATGTCCACGCGCACGCCCTGGGCCAGCTCCATGGTCAACACGCGGTGGCTGCAGTAATCCCAGATCGGCTGCGGCACCCACAGTGGTTTGAACGGCTTGAGGTGCTGGCCGAAGCGCTGCAGGTTCTCCGCTTCAGCCTGGTAGTCGAGCTCCTGCATCAGGGTCTTGGCGAATTCATTGAGCCAGTCGCGCAGGCGCACGCGGCGTCCGACCTGGGTGAGATGGTCGGCGGCCAGCGCAAAGCTGCGCAGCACGTCCAGATCCGAGCGCAGCTGGGCGGCGACCTCCGGCTTCTGCACCTTGACCGCGACCTGGCGGCCATCGTGAAGCTCGGCGCGGTGCACCTGGGCGATCGAGGCGCAGCCCAGCGGGACGGGGTCGAAGCTGGCAAACAGCTTGGACACCGACGCGCCCAGTTCCTTTTCGATGATCGCCGCGACGCGCTCGACCGGGATCGGCGCGACGTTCTCCTGCATGCGCTCCAGGGCCGTGGCGAATTCCACCGGCACCATGTCCGGCCGGGTGGAGAGCATCTGGCCCAGCTTGACGAAGGTCGGCCCCAGCGATTCCAGGTCGGTGACGAACTGTTCCGGGTTGCCCTCCGGTGGCACATCGTGGACCGCACCTGCGTCCAGGTTCATGCCGGAAAACACGCCGGAATTACGGTAGCGCAACAGCAGGCGCAGGATCTGGCTGCGGCGGTTCATGCCCTTGACCAGCGACGGCGAACCGGGAAGGACGGGCGTGGTATTCAAGCAGGACTCCGGGGCGACGATCACCGGCAGTGTGGCCGGGCGGCAGTGGTGGACTGGTGAATCCGCTCCGGCTACCGCGACAGGGGTCGGATCGGTCAGAATCGGCGCTCCCGCTTCCTCCTTTGGATCCACCATGGCCGGTGCCAGTCTGTTCGCGTTGCTCGATGACATTGCGTCCCTGCTGGACGATGTGTCGGTGCTGACCAAGGTCGCGGCCAAGAAAACCGCCGGCGTGCTCGGCGACGACCTCGCGCTGAACGCCCAGCAGGTGACCGGCGTCAGCGCCAACCGTGAGCTGCCGGTGGTGTGGGCAGTGGCCAAGGGCTCGCTGGTCAACAAGGCGATCCTGGTGCCGGCCGCGTTGGCGATCAGCGCCTGGCTGCCGTGGGCGATCACCCCCCTGATGATGATCGGTGGCGCCTTCCTCTGCTACGAGGGCGTGGAGAAGCTGGCGCACCGCTTCCTGCATTCGCGCGATGAGGATGAGCAGCGCAAGGCCGAGCGGGCCAAGGCCCTGGCCGACGAGAAGGTGGACATGGTCGCGTGGGAGAAGGACAAGGTGAAGGGCGCGATCCGCACCGACTTCATTCTGTCGGCGGAGATCATCGTGCTGTCGCTGGGCGTGGTCTCCAGCGCGCCGTTCCTCAACCAGGTCAGCGCGCTGGTGGTGATCGCGCTGGCGATGACGGTGTTTGTCTACGGCCTGGTCGCCGGCATCGTCAAACTCGACGATCTGGGCCTGTACCTGTCGCGCAAGGGCGCGGCGCTGGCTGCGGTGGGCCGGGGCCTGCTGGTGGCGGCGCCGTGGCTGATGAAGTTCCTCTCGGTGGCCGGTACCGCAGCGATGTTCCTGGTCGGGGGCGGCATCCTGGTGCACAGCATCGCGCCGCTGCATCACGCCATCCTGGCGATGGGCGGCGATGGCAGCTGGGGCTGGTTGATCAACGCGCTGGGCAACGTGATCGTCGGCGTGGTGATCGGCGCGGTGGTCCTGGCAGCGGTGACCGGGTTCCAGAAGTTGCGCGGGGCCAAGCCCGCGCACTGAGGGGCGACCCCATCAGGCCGGCTCCCAGCCGCGCAGGGCCTCCAGCTCGGCGCGGGCGCGGGCCAGCCGGCGGCCGGACAGCGCGTCGATCGCGCGCTGCAGCCACGGTGAGGCCGGTGCGCGCTGGGCCCAGCGGCGGGCAACGACCCACGCGGCCAGCATGGCCAGCGTCCCCGCGCCCAGCGAGGCCAGCAGCCACGGTGCGGCAAAGGCGCCCAGATCCACGCCCCACGCCTGCCAGGCCAACAGCACCGGCACGGCCAACCATAGCCAGCACCACGGCAGGCCGAGCAGCAGCTCGGTCAGTGCGGTATGGCGGCGCAGCGCCGCCAGCTGCTGCGATTGCGCCAGCACCGTCTGCGTCGGCTGCAACTGCCGGCGGCGATGCAGGCGGGTGATGCTGGCGATGATCACCGCGATGCAGTAGGCATGCAGCGCCAACGCACTGAGCATCACCGCCAGCGGAGGGTGCTGCCACCACTGGCTGCCGCAGTACACCGCCACGGCCAGCCAGACCACCAGCTGCAGCCCCTGCCACAGGCTGAACAGGCCCAGCTGGCGTTGGACACTGCGGTGCCGATGGCTGCGCCACGCCTCCAGCGCGAAGCCCTCCTGCGCATCGGTGGGCTTGCCGACGCTGTTCCACAGCTGCTTGAGTTCATCCGGTTGCATGGCGCGGGCCTCGGTCGGTGGGGTTCAGGCGCGTGCGCAGTTGCTGGCGCAGGCGGTGCAGGCGGGTGGAGACGTTGGCGACGCTGATGCCCAGTACCTCGGCGATCTGCCGGTGGTCGTGATCGTCCAGGTGCAGCAGCATCAGGGCACGGTCCAGTGGCGGCAGCGCATGGATGGCGACCTCCAGCTGGTGCAGGGCATGGCGTTGCTCGGGCGGTGCACGGTCGTCGGCGGCAGGCAGCGCGTCGTCCAGCGGCGTGTGGTGGCGCTGGCGATGCTGCTGGCGACGCCATTGCGAGATCGCCACGTTGAGCGCAAGCCGGTATAGCCAGGTGGAGAAGCGCGCCCGCGCCGGGTCGAAATCCTCGAATGCCGCCCACGCCTGCACGCTGATCTCCTGGACCAGATCGAGCCGATCCTCCGGGTGGCGGCAATAGCCGCGCGCCACCTTCAGCACGATGCCGCGGTGCTGTTCCAACAGCGTGGCGAAGCGCGGGCGCAGATCGATGTCGCTAGCGGGCAGTGTCATGTCCATACCCGGATGATTCGCGCCGGTGCGCGGAATATCACAGGCGCGGGCTCAGCGCGGTGGCTCGGCCGCCAGTACGCGGTTCTTGCCGACCCGCTTGGCCGCATACAGCGACGCATCGGCGCGCCGCAGCAGCGCCTCGGCCGGCTCGCCGGGCTGCCATTGCGCCAGCCCGGCGCTGAAATGCACCGGCACGCGCTGTTCGTCCAGCGGCAGCGGCCGCTGTGCCAACGAGCGCTGCAGCCGCAGCAGGGTGGACATGCTGTCCGCCGCAGGTGTTTCCGGCAGCAGCAGCACGAACTCATCGCCGCCGAGCCGGGCGATGGCATCGCTGCTGCGCAGGTGCAGCTGGCAGACGGTTACCAGGTGGCGAAGCACCGCATCGCCACCGGCATGGCCATGCAGGGTATTGGTCTGATGGAAATCGTCCAGATCCAGCAGGGCCAGCGCCAGCGGATGGCCGTGGCGGGCGGCACGCGCCAGTTCGCGCTCCAGCAGCTCGTCCAGACCGCGGCGGTTGAGCGCACCGGTCAGCGGATCGGTGCGGATCAACCCGGCGACCTCGCGCAGCTCCTGTTCCAGCTCGGCGATGCGCTGTTCGGCCTGTTCCACTTCACGGCGTGCATTGCCCAGGTGATCGCGCGCCTGCAGGGCCTGATCCTGCACGCGGCCGGTGTCCTGCAGCACGTCCTGCAGCAGCTGGTTGAGGTCGGCGATGCTGCGCGCTTCCTTCAGGGCCAGCGCGTAGCTGCTGATCCGGTCATGGTATTCGCCCGTGCTCACCGCCATGCCGTCCAGGCGCTCGATGAAGCCCCCCATGACGTTCTTCATCGCCGCCTTGGATTCGACGATGCCCTGCTTGAGCAGCCCCTGCTTGTAGATCACCTCGCGCAGGTTGGCGCGCGCCTGTTCGACCGAATCGCGATCCAGCGGGCCGCCGATCAGCGAACGCACCGCGTGGACCTGGCCATGCAGCCAGCTGCTGTCATCCAGCAGCTCGCTGATGTTGTCCAACAGCAGATCGAACAGACTCAGCAGCAGCTCCTGCTGTTCCTGCCAGCCATCGCTGCGCACGCCGATCTGGTGCGAGAGCTCGCGCAGCCGTTGTTCGATCGGCTGCAGCGGCTGGCCGGGATGCCAGTGGCGCAGTTCACCGGCCAGCTGCACCGGCTCCTCGCGCAGTTCCGGCATGTTCTGCAGCAGGCTGGCCACGGTCACCCCGACGGTATGCCGCAGCAGCTCGCGCAGGCGCAGGCTGTCGGGCTGGCCATCCGGGGATTCCTGCTCGATGGTGCGGATGTACTTGTCGATCAGCTGGCGCATCGCGCGGCCATAGCTGACCCAATCCGCGCTGCGCTGCGCCGACTGCAGGCGCAGGCCCATGTCGCCGAGCTCGCCGGGCAGGGTGGACATGCCATTGGCGAACGCAGCCAGCAGCGGCTCGGGCGCATCGATGCCGGCGAACAACCGTTGCAGCATCGCGCTGCTGCCCCCCTTGGGGCCGGGCGCCGGCTCGCTGGCGGCCTCCACCCCCGTGCCCACGCTCTGCCGCCGCGACAACAGCCGCCCGACGGCGGTGCCGGGGCTGGGGGTAGCGTCGTGCGGGTCCGTCATGCGGCAGATCCTTGCAGGGCACGGCCGGAGGCCGGAGCGGTGGAGAGGTGGGAACAGTATCGGCGCAGTGCGGCCGGCCTTGAACCGGTCATGCATGGCAGGATGGTAAGCACGGCGACGGCAGGAGAGTGCGATGAAGGTGATGCTGGTGGGGGCGACCGGGCTGGTCGGTGGTCATGTGCTGCGGCAACTGCTGGACGACCCGCGCTGCGATGCGGTGGTCGCTCCGACCCGCCGCCCGCTGGACACCACCGATGCGGCGCTGCTCAATCCGGTGGTGGACTTCGCGCAGCTGCCGGCCGAGGCCGACTGGTGGGCGGTGGATGCCGTGATCTGCGCGCTCGGTACCACGATCAAACTGGCCGGGAGCAAGGAAGCGTTCGCGCGGGTCGACCATGATTTTCCGCTGGCCGTGGCACAGCAGGCACGCGCCCGCGGCGCGCATGCCTTCGCGTTGAACTCGGCGATGGGCGCCGATGCGGGCTCGCGGATCTTCTACAACCAGGTCAAAGGCCGGCTGGAGCAGGACCTGCGGGGATTGGGCTACCCCTCCCTGACCCTGGTCCGCCCCGGGCTGATCGGGGGCGAGCGTGCCGAGCGGCGCACCGGCGAGCATCTGGCCAGCGTGGTGCTGGGTGTGCTCGGTCCGGTCCTGCCGCGCGCCTGGCGGATCAATCCGGCCGAGACCATCGCCGCCGCGCTGGTCGAGGCGGTGTTGGTGCCGACGCCTGGCGTCAGGATCGTGGGCTCGGCCGATCTGGTGGCGCGCTGAGCCGCGGACGGCCGGATGCGCGGCCCCCCGGCCACTGCGCTACCCTTTCTGCCCCTCAAGCGGTCCCTGCCATGTCCGTCGACAAGAACCAACGCGATCTCGAAGCTGGTATCCACACCGATCTGGAGGGGCGGCTGACCTACGGCGGCTACCTGCGCCTGGATCAGCTGCTGTCGGCCCAACAGCCGCTGTCCAACCCGCCGCACCATGACGAAATGCTGTTCATCATCCAGCACCAGACCTCGGAGCTGTGGCTGAAGCTGCTGGCGCACGAACTGCGCGCGGCGATCGGGTTCCTGCAGCGCGACGAGGTCTGGCAGTGCCGCAAGGTGCTGGCGCGCAGCAAGCAGGTGCTGCGCCAGCTCACCGAGCAGTGGTCGGTGCTGGAGACGCTGACCCCCTCCGAATACATGGGCTTCCGCGATGTGCTGGGCCCGTCCTCGGGCTTCCAGTCGCTGCAGTACCGCTACATCGAGTTCCTGCTGGGCAACAAGAACGCGCAGATGTTGCAGGTGTTCTCGCACGACCCGGGCGGCCAGGCCCAGCTGCAGGAAGTGCTTGATGCCCCCAGCCTGTACGAGGAGTTCCTGCGCTACCTGGCCCGCTTCGGCCATCCGGTCCCGGCCGGCTATCAGGGGCGCGATTGGCAGCAGCCGCACGTGGCCGACGATGCGCTGCACCCGGTGTTCGAGCGGATCTACCAGAACACCGACCGCTTCTGGCGCGAATACGCGCTGTGCGAGGACCTGGTTGATCTGGAGACCGCCTTCCAGCTGTGGCGCTTCCGCCACATGCGCACCGTGATGCGGGTGATCGGCTTCAAGCGCGGCACCGGCGGCTCCAGCGGGGTCGGCTTCCTGCGCCAGGCGCTGGAACTGACCTTCTTCCCGGAGCTGTTCCAGGTGCGCACCACGATCCGCAACGACGACCCGATGCCGCCGGACGCCTGATCCGGCATCGACCGCAATAAGCCTATTCATATTTACCTGCCCCATCCGCCGTACGGTGCGGCAGGCCCCGCCGTTGCTGCGCTGCCGGGTTTTGCCCGGAAGTTGCAGATGCAAGTTCAGCGACCATGCTGCCAGCGGTCCACATCAGCGTGTATTTGACGTGAACGTGGTTGGTCTGGGATTCTCCCGCGCTGCTTTCGCACATCGGACGTGCATGTCTTCCACCGAACCCAGGAATCCCGCATGAGCGTAGACGCCGCCGCGAAATCCGTTCCCGATCCGGCGCTGCCGGAGTTCAAGACCACGCTGGGCCATCCGCGCCCGTTGTGGATGCTGTTCATGACCGAATTCTGGGAACGCTTTGCGTTCTACGGCATCCGTTGGGCCCTGGTGCTGTACATCGTCGCGCAGTTCTTCGACGGTGATTCGGCCGGCCAGGCTGCCGCCAGCCGGACCTACGGTGCCTATCTGGCGCTGGTGTACGCCGCCGCCATCTTCGGTGGCTACGTCGCCGATCGGGTGCTGGGCTACCAGCGTTCCATCCTGACCGGCGCGGTGATCATGGCCGCCGGCCTGTTCATGGTCGCCATGCCCAACAAGGAAATCTTCGAACTGGGCCTGGCCACGATCATCATCGGCAACGGCCTGTTCAAGCCCAACATCTCCACCATGGTCGGCAAGCTGTACGGCCTGAAGGATGAGCGCCGCGATTCGGGCTTCACCATCTTCTACATGGGCATCAACATCGGCGCGATGATCGCCCCGGTGCTGACCCAGTACCTGGCCGAGCGCGTGTTCGGCACCCAGGCGATGCCGTCCTACAAGATGGTCTTCATCGCCTCGGGCATCGGCATGCTGATCAGCCTGGCCTGGTTCTACGTTGGCCGTGCCGGCCTCAAGGGCATCGGCGCCCCGCCGGCCGGTGCAGAGGGCTATGGCCGCATCGTGATGGTGTTCATCGGTGCGATCGTGGCGATCCCGATCGCGTTCTTCCTGCTCTCCACCGGTGCCACCGCGCTGGCCTGGATCCTGGGCGCGATGTTCATCGCGCTGGCGATCCTGCTGCTGGTCGAAGGCATCCGCGAAGGCAAGGTCCAGCGCGACCGCGTGATCGCGATGCTGATCATCTTCACCTTCAACGTGATGTTCTGGATGTTCTTCGAACAGGCCGGCAGCTCGTTCACCTTCCTGGCCGACAACATCGTCAACCGCAACCTGGGCGGCTGGGAATTCCCGACCGCCTGGTTCCAGTCGGTCAACTCGGTGGCGATCATCACGCTGGCCCCGATCATTGCCTGGATCTGGATCAAGCTGGGCCGCGCCAACCCGTCGATCCCGCGCAAGTTCGGCCTGGGCCTGCTGTTCAACGGTGCGGCCTTCGCGCTGCTGATGGTGGCCCTGTCGAGCATGGTCGTGGACGGCAAGATTCCGTTCTGGACGCTGTTCATGGTCTACGTGATCCAGTCCGTCGGTGAGCTGTGCCTGTCGCCGATCGGCCTGTCGATGGTGACCAAGCTGGCCCCGGTGCGCCTGGTCGGCTTCGGCATGGGCGGCTGGTTCCTGTCCACCGGCATCGGCAACAACATGTCGGGCATCTTCGCCGGCGTGGTCAGCGGCGAAGGCGGCATGACCGTGGAATCGGCGCTGAAGGGCTACACGTTCGGCTTCTGGGCGTTGATCATCTCCGGCGTGGTCCTGTTCCTGGTCGCACCGCTGATCAACAAGCTGATGCACGGCGTCAAGTGAGGAAGGCGATGCGCATGAAAGCCGTGGCAATGTCGATGATCGTGACCGGCCTGCTGGCCGCCTGTTCGCCGTCGTCGGCGCCTACCGCGGCGCCTGCGCAGCCGCTGGATACCTCCGAGCAGAAGGCCCCGGTCGCCGATCCCGGCGAACCGGTGGCCTCGGGCAACACCCCGGCCGCGGCGGACATCGCCGCGATCGCGGCGCTCAATGCCCAGTTCGATCCGGCCCGCGATCCGGTCGCCGATCTGGCCACGGCCAAGGTCGAGGCCCAGCGCGGCGGCAAGCGGATCATCGTGGATGTGGGCGGCGAGTGGTGCCCGTGGTGCCATCTGATGGACGGTTTCATCGAAGGGGATGCGGAGATCCGCCGCTTCCGCGATGCGAACTACGTCTGGATGAAGGTCAACTACAGCGAAGAGAACGAGAACGCGGCGTTCCTGTCGCAGTTCCCGGCAGTGAAGGGCTACCCGCACCTGTTCGTGCTCGATGCCGACGGCACCCTGCTGCATTCGCAGTTCACCGGTGAGCTGGAAGCGGACAAGGGGCAGAAGAAGGGCTACGACCGTGGCCGCTTCTTCGCCTTCATGAAGCAATGGGCGCCACCCAAGGCGTCGTGATCGAAAAAGCCGCGGATTCCGCGGCTTTTTTTTGCGCTCAATTTCCGCGCCACCCGGCCGCTACCCCCAAGGACCTCATGCCGCGCTGTTCGTGGCGGACAACCGACGGAATCGACGCATGCAGCCGGGCACCAGCGACAGCACCACCGATGTTTCCCTTGATGCGCCGGCCGGCGTGAGCCTGCCGCCGGTCGACGTGCTGCTGGATGACCACACCGCGCCGGATGCGCTCGATGGCGACGGCCAGGCCCCGGCGCCCGGCGCGATCCGCTACCGCCTGCCGATGGTCTCCGTGCCCGACAACGTACTGCTCAAGGCGGCCGTGCAGAAACTGGTGGAGCAGAAGGCGCAGCTGGACACGCTGGCACGCCAGGGCAGCCTGCCCGGCCTGATCCCGGCCGAGTGGCAGGGCAGCGGCCTGCGCGGCGTGGACCTGCAGGGCTTCGTGCTGAGCGTGGTGCCGTTCCTGCAGAACGCCAGCAAGGACGAAACCGCCCCGGCGCGCCTGCCGCTCAAGCATGTGCTGGGCGACGCCGGGCGCTGGGACCAGCACGACGTCGCCGAACCCAAATCGCTGGCGTTCTTCCTGGCCAGCGATGACCGCGCCACCGCCGGCACGAAGGATCCGGCCGAGGTGTATCTGGTCGGCGCGCTCGGCCTGGCCTGGGCGCACGAGGGCCGTACCCGCCCGGGCTTCCTGCGTGAGATGGGCTACGACAGCATGGCCGCGCGCGTGCACCTGCTGCCGTATCCGGCGGCGGCGCAGCTGGCGCTGTACAGCGTGACCGCGCATGGCGTGACGCAGATCTGGTGTGTGCTGGACCGTCGCAAGGTGCGTCCGTTGCTGGCGCCCTGGATCAGCCTGCCGCTGCTGACTGCCTACGGAGTCAACGCCCCGCAGACCTGGCCGACCAGCTTCCCGGCGGTTGAAGAGGTGGCCGCGATGCTGGCTGCCGCGCGTGGCGGCAAGGGGCCGGTCGAAGCGGACCTGGGCAAGGTGGCCGCGAAGGTTGCCCAGGACGCCTCCGGCGAAACCTGGATGCCGGTCAGTCTGCTCCAGGTCGGCACGTGGTCACCGCGCTGGCGCTACTTCATGGCGACCTTCATCGGCCTGCCATCGCTGCTGCTGGTGGTCGCCGCGCTGGCCCTGCCGGGTGCGATCGAAGCGGCCGCCGTGGCCGCCTCGCTGGGATTTGCCGGCGGTGCCATCGGCGCGCTGGCCGCACCGTGGGTACATGCGCGGCGCAAGCACCTGAGCTGAGCGGCAACGACCAACGGTCGTTGCCTACTCGTCCATCCGCTGCAGGCCTTCCCCGGCCAGGCGCAGGATCAGCGTCTCCAGCATCTGTTCTTCGTCCTCGCTGAGCACGGACATCAGCTTGCGGGTGATGTCGATCACCAGCGGCGCGATGGTCTCGTACACCTCGAATCCGGCGGCCGACAGCGCCAGCACCGAGCGGCGGCGGTCATCGCCATGGGTTTCACGCTTGATGAAGCCCCGTTCGAGCAGTCTGGCCACGGCGCGGCTGACCGCGACCTTGTCCATCGCGGTGCGATCGGACACCTCGCTGGCCGACGAGCCCGGGTACAGCGCCAGGACCGTGATCACCCGCCACTCGGGGATCGCCAGGCCATAACGGTCCCCGTACAGCTTGGCGATGTTGCCGCTGACGCGGTTGGACAGAACGCTCAGCCGGTAGGGCAGGAACTGCTCCAGATCGAGCAGGGCGTGCGATGCGCGGATGCTGTGACTGCTGGGATCGGGCGGGCTCATGCTGCGGTGCACCTTGATGGTGGTTTCATGTGAAACTATAACCTACGTTCCGGACTCCGCATTCTCGCGGGTCTGCCTTCCTACCGCACCTGGTTTTTTCCGATGCGGATTGCTTTGGAGCCACAGCATGACCAGCCAAACGAGCACCGCGTCCTTCGCACCCGATCCGGGCATGCAGGTCACCACCTTCGAAAACCCGATGGGCATCGATGGTTTCGAGTTCGTCGAGTTCGCCGCCCCGGCCGGCCGTGGCGCGGAACTGCACGACTATTTCCGCAAGATGGGCTTCACCGCGGTGCTGCGCCACAAGCAGCGTGCGATCACGGTCTATCGCCAGGGCGACGTGAACTTCCTGGTCAATGAAGAGCCGGACTCGTTCGCCTCGGACTTCGCCGAGAAGCACGGTCCGTGCGCCTGCGGTTTCGCCATCCGCTTCAAGAAGCCGGGCGATGAGGTCTACCAGATGGCCCTGGGCAACGGTGCCGAACCGATCGACTTCAAGCCTGACACCCGCGCCGTCGCCGCCCCGATCATCAAGGGCATCGGCGACTGCATGCTGTACCTGGTGGACCGTTACGGCGCCAACGGCAGCATGTTCGATACCGATTACGCGCCGATCGACGGCGTGGACCCGCGCCCGAAGGGCTTCGGGCTGACCTTCATCGATCACCTGACCCACAATCTGTATTTCGGCAACATGCAGCAGTGGTCGGATTACTACGAGCGCCTGTTCAACTTCCGCGAGATCCGCTACTTCGACATCAAGGGCCTCAAGACCGGCCTGGTGTCCAAGGCGATGACCGCCCCGGACGGCATCGTGCGCATCCCGCTCAACGAATCCTCCGATCCGAAGAGCCAGATCAACGAATACCTCGACGCCTACAAGGGCGAGGGCATCCAGCACATCGCCTGCTTCACCGAGAACATCTACGACACCGTGGAAGCGATGCGCGCCCAGGGCGTGGAGTTCCTGGACACGCCGGACACGTATTTCGATGTGATCGACATGCGCGTGCCCAACCACGGTGAAGACGTGGCCCGACTGGCGAAGAACAAGATCCTGATCGATGCCGACCCGGAGACCAAACAGCGCAAACTGCTGCAGATCTTCACCACCAACTGCATCGGCCCGATCTTCTTCGAGATCATCCAGCGCAAGGGCAACGAAGGCTTCGGCGAAGGCAACTTCACCGCGCTGTTCGAAAGCATCGAGCGCGACCAGATGAAGCGCGGCGTGCTGTAAGGCACTCGGCCGCCACCCGCGTTACGCTTCAACGGTGGCATCCGCGCCCGCGCGGGTGCCACCGGCTGTATTCCCTTGCCATCCACGCCTCCGGCGGAGCAGGACCATGAACAACCCGATGTCATCGCGCGGCTACCAGAGCGGTTTCGGCAATGAGTTCGCCACCGAGGCGGTGCCGGGTGCACTGCCGGTGGGGCAGAACTCCCCGCAGCGTGTCGCGCATGGTCTGTATGCCGAACAGCTGTCCGGCACCGCGTTCACCGCGCCGCGCGGCAGCAACCGCCGCAGCTGGGTGTACCGCATCCGCCCCGCGGTGACCCACGGCGAATTCACCCCCTTTATCCAGCCGCACCTGCACGGCGACGTCGCGCAGGGCCCGGTCTCGCCCAACCAGTTGCGCTGGGATCCGTTGCCGCTGCCCAGCACGCCCACCGATTTCATCGAGGGGCTGTACACCATGGGCGGCAACGGCTCGCCCGACGCCCACGCTGGCGTGGGCATCCACCTGTACGCCGCCAACCGCGACATGCAGGGCCGCTATTTCTACAACGCTGATGGCGAGCTGCTGATCGTCCCGCAGCTGGGCCGCCTGCGCCTGCTCACCGAAATGGGCGTGATCGAGATCGAGCCGCAGCAGATCGCGGTGATCCCGCGCGGTGTGCGCTTCCGTGTCGAACTGCCTGACGGCGACGCACGTGGCTACGTCTGCGAGAACTTCGGCGCGCTGCTGAAGCTGCCCGACCTGGGCCCGATCGGGTCCAATGGCCTGGCCAATCCGCGCGACTTCGAAACGCCCCATGCAGCGTTCGAGAATATCGACGGCGCGTTCGAACTGATTGCCAAATTCGAGGGCCAGCTGTGGCGTGCGGATATCGATCATTCGCCGCTGGACGTGGTCGCCTGGCACGGCAACTACGCGCCTTACCGCTACGATCTGCGCCGCTTCAACACGATCGGCTCGATCAGCCACGATCATCCCGATCCGTCGATCTTCCTCGTGCTGCATTCGCCCAGCGACACGCCGGGGACCAGCAACATGGACTTCGCGATCTTCCCGCCGCGCTGGCTGGTCGCGCAGAACACGTTCCGCCCGCCATGGTTCCACCGCAACATCGCCAGCGAATTCATGGGCCTGATCCACGGCGCCTACGATGCGAAGGCCGAAGGTTTCGTGCCCGGCGGTGCCTCGCTGCACAACTGCATGAGCGGCCACGGCCCGGATGCGGCGACCTTCGAGAAGGCCTCCGCCGCCGACCTGAGCAGGCCGGACGTGATCAAGGACACCATGGCCTTCATGTTCGAAACCCGCGGCGTGATCCGCCCCACCGCCCAGGCGATGGACGCGACGCACCGCCAGCGCGGGTACCAGCAGTGCTGGCAGGGGTTGAAGGCGAATTTCTCGGGCTGACGCGGGCTCAAACCAGCGCGATCTGGAACCGCTCGGCATGTTCCTTCGGCAGCACTTCCAGCAACCGCTGCCGTACCCGCTCGGCATACCCGACGGAGGTCAGGCCCGGCAGCGCGTCCAATGCGGCCTGCAGCCCGCCCATGACCGTCTCGTCGCTGCGTGACTGCTGCAGGGTGTGGAACAGCGCTGCCGCCTGCGGATGACGCTGCAGTTCCAGGATGTCCAGCAGATAGATGCGGGCGGCGACCAGCGAGCGGCGGCGTTCGGTCACCGGCGCCGCTGTCTGCATCACGCCCGGCGCGGGGGCGGCGGGCGCGACAATGGCGGCCTCCGCGACCGCACTGGACACCAGATACCCGCTCTGGATCAGCTGGATCACCATCGCCGGGGTTTCCGGGCCCACCAGCTGGCCGAGCTGGACCAGGTCGCGCTGGCCGTCGCACAGGATCAACAGCCGGCGCTGGCGCATGTCCAAGGGCGCGCGGTGGGCCTGCAAAGCGGTGCGGGCGAGGTCGGTCTTCTGCGGTTGCATGGGGGCGGGGTCGATGCGGTGCAGGCCGAGCCTGAACGCGGCAGGTGAAACGCGGATGACAGCGACACTGTGCATGCCGCCCACACGGCGCTCGCGCTAGGCTGCGCCCATTCACCGGGAGGATGCAGGCATGAGACAGCTGGGAAGCGTGATGGCAGTGGGGATGGTGCTGGCCTTGGCCGCGTGCGAGCGCACGCCGGAGACGCCGTCGGCCGATGCCGAGGCGGCCGTGCCTGCACCGGCGGCGGACACCGCGCCGGCAGCGCCTGCCACGGCGGCCCCGGGCACGGTGACGCAGGGTCCGGCACGCCTGGATGGCTACGGCCCGTTGGCGCTGGGCAGCACCTTGGACGAGGTCCGGGCGGCCTGGAAGACACCCCTGCAGGGCGACGTCGCTGACGACTACTGCCATGCGCTGCGGCCGGAAGGCGCGCAGGCCGAGGACGTGATCTTCATGATCGAAGGCAAGCGTCTGGTCCGGTACGACGTGCGCAACGACCGCATCGTCGCCCCCGGTGGCGGCAAGGTCGGCATGTCGCTCGGCCAGCTGCAGACGCTGTACCCGGATCGCGGCGACCTGACCCCACACAAGTACGACGAGCACGGCCACAACCTGCGCGTGCGCCCGGCGACCGAGGGCGGCGCGCTGGTCAACTTCGAGATCAACGGCGATGGCAATGTGACCGCATGGCGGGTCGGCAAGACCCCGCAGGTCGATTACGTGGAAGGCTGCTCCTGAGCCATCGGCACCGCGCCGGCCACAGGGCCGGGGCGGGCCTTCACTGTTTGGCGTGGGCTGGCCCTAGAATCGGCCCACATCTGTCACCGGGGAGCACCAGATGATTGCTGCCACTGTTTGGTTCGTGCTGGGCCTGGTGCTGTTGGCACTGGGCGGCGACGCCATCGTCCGGGCCGCCTCGGGTCTGGCCCAGCGCTTCGGCGCGTCGCCGTTCGTGGCCGGGCTGCTGCTGGTGGCCTTCGGCACCTCGCTGCCGGAGCTGGTGGTCAACGCCCGTGCCTTCGTGGTCGGCGCGGAAGAACTCGCGCTCGGCAACGCGGTGGGCAGCAACATCGTCAACGTCGGCCTGACCCTGGGCCTGGCGGCGCTTGCTGCGCCGCTGCTGGTCCGTGCGCGCCTGCTGTCACCGTTGCTGGTCTGCCTGGCCGCCGCCAGTGCGCTGCTGATCCTGTTCGGCCTGGATGGCGTGATCGCACGCTGGGAAGGGGCCGTGCTGCTGCTCGCCTTTGTCGGCCTGCTGGTGTTCCTGCTGCGCCGCGCGCGGCTGGAAGTCGAGCCGGTGCGTGAGGGCATCGCCGGCTACGCCATGACCCGCACGGGACTGTTCCTCAACCTCCTGCGGCTGCTGTTCGCGGCGGTGTGCCTGTATTTCGGCGCGCGCTGGATCGTGCAGGCCGCGCCGGTGTTTGGCGCCGGGCTGGGCTGGTCACCGTTGCTGGTCGGCCTGCTGCCGGTGGCGATCGGCACCGCGTTGCCCGAAGTGGCGGCGGCCATTGCCGCCGCCCGGCGTGGCCAGGGCGACATGGTGCTGGGCCATGTGATCGGCTCGAGCCTGTTCAACCTGCTGGTGGTGGTCGGCGGCATGGCCGCATTGCGTCCGCTGGCGCTGCCCGAATCGTTCGTGAAACTGGAGCTGCCGGCGGCGATCGCCTTCGTGCTGGTGCTCTACCCGATGCTGCGCGGTGATCTGACGATCAGCCGGCGTGAGGGCGCGGTGCTGGTGGTGGCCTTCGTCGGCTGGATCGCGCTGGAGCTGGCGCTGGTCTGGGGCGGCTGACCGTCGAAATGCGTAGAGCCGACCGTTGGTCGGCGGGCGGGTGGCCACAAGAAAGGACACGACCCACCAGGCGCGCTAAAGGGTGTGACCGGG